>NZ_JBFBFP010000018.1:0-140574 GCF_040684275.1 Streptomyces sp. NPDC091371 | reverse complement strand
GGCGATCCTGGGCAGCCCGGTCGCCCACGCGAAGATCCTCTCCATCGAGACCAAAGCGGCCGAGCAGCTGCCCGGCGTCCTCAAAGTGGCTCGGGGAACGAGGGGGCGCAACCCTCGCTACCATGGGTTATCCGGACCTGACCGGGGGCCCCGGATCCGCTTGAGGAGCGCTCTTGCCAGACGAGGTCCAGCCACTCTCCGCCGCGCAGCCCGACCCGCAGGCCGAGCAGGCCACGGCGGCCGCCGCCACGCCCCCGCCGGCCCCGCCGGTCAAGCCCGTGCCGGCGAAGTCGGCCGGGTCCTCCAACCGGGTGCGCGCCCGCCTCGCCCGGCTCGGCGTCCAGCGCTCCAACCCGTACAACCCGGTGCTGGAGCCCCTGCTCCGCATAGTCCGCAGCAACGACCCGAAGATCGAGACGGCCACGCTGCGCCAGCTCGAACAGGCCTACCAGGTCGCAGAGCGCTGGCACCGCGGTCAGAAGCGCAAGAGCGGCGACCCGTACATCACCCACCCGCTTGCCGTGACCACCATCCTCGCCGAGCTCGGCATGGACCCCGCCACCCTGATGGCGGGTCTGCTGCACGACACCGTCGAGGACACCGAGTACGGACTCGAAGACCTGCGCCGCGACTTCGGCGACGCGGTGGCCCTGCTCGTCGACGGCGTCACCAAGCTCGACCGGGTGAAGTTCGGCGAGGCCGCCCAGGCCGAGACCGTCCGCAAGATGGTCGTGGCCATGGCCAAGGACCCGCGCGTCCTGGTCATCAAGCTCGCCGACCGGCTGCACAACATGCGCACCATGCGCTACCTCAAGCGGGAGAAGCAGGAGAAGAAGGCCCGCGAGACCCTTGAGATCTATGCCCCGCTGGCGCACCGCCTGGGCATGAACACCATCAAGTGGGAGCTCGAGGACCTCGCCTTCGCGATCCTCTACCCGAAGATGTACGACGAGATCGTGCGGCTCGTCGCCGAGCGCGCGCCCAAGCGGGACGAGTACCTCGCCGTCGTCACGGACGAGGTGATGGTCGACCTCAGGGCCGCCCGGATCAAGGCCACCGTCACCGGCCGCCCGAAGCACTACTACAGCGTCTACCAGAAGATGATCGTCCGCGGCCGTGACTTCGCGGAGATCTACGACCTGGTGGGCATCCGCGTCCTCGTGGACACCGTCCGGGACTGCTACGCGGCCCTCGGCACCGTGCACGCGCGATGGAACCCGGTCCCCGGCCGGTTCAAGGACTACATCGCGATGCCCAAGTTCAACATGTACCAGTCGCTGCACACGACGGTCATCGGACCCAGCGGCAAGCCCGTCGAGCTCCAGATCCGCACCTTCGACATGCACCGCCGCGCCGAGTACGGCATCGCCGCGCACTGGAAGTACAAGCAGCAGACCGTCGCCGGCACGTCGAAGGTACGGACCGACGTCCCCCAGGCCGCCAAGGGCAGCGCCGGGCAGGACACCGTCAACGACATGGCCTGGCTGCGGCAGCTCCTGGACTGGCAGAAGGAGACCGAGGACCCGGGCGAGTTCCTCGACTCGCTGCGCTTCGACCTCTCCCGCAACGAGGTCTTCGTCTTCACGCCGAAGGGCGACGTCATAGCGCTGCCCGCCGGCGCCACGCCCGTGGACTTCGCGTACGCCGTCCACACCGAGGTCGGCCACCGCACCATAGGGGCCCGGGTCAACGGCCGGCTCGTCCCGCTGGAGTCCACCCTCGACAACGGCGACCTCGTCGAGGTCTTCACCTCCAAGGCCGAGGGCGCCGGACCGTCCCGCGACTGGCTGGGCTTCGTCAAGTCCCCGCGGGCCCGCAACAAGATCCGCGCCTGGTTCTCCAAGGAGCGCCGCGACGAGGCCATCGAGCACGGCAAGGACGCCATCGCCCGGGCCATGCGCAAGCAGAACCTGCCGATCCAGCGCATCCTCACCGGCGACTCGCTCGTCACCCTCGCGCACGAGATGCGCTACCCCGACATCTCCTCCCTGTACGCGGCCATCGGCGAGGGCCACGTGGCCGCGCAGGGCGTCGTCCAGAAGCTGGTGGCGGCCCTCGGCGGCGAGGAAGCGGCCAACGAGGACATCGAGGAGTCGATCCCGCCGGCCCGCGCCCGCGCCAAGCGGCGCAGCAACGCCGACCCGGGCGTGGTCGTCAAGGGCGTCGACGACGTGTGGGTCAAGCTGGCCCGCTGCTGCACCCCGGTACCGGGCGACCCGATCATCGGGTTCGTCACCCGCGGCAGTGGCGTATCGGTTCACCGCGCGGACTGCGTCAACGTCGACTCGCTCTCCCAGCAGCCCGAGCGGATGCTGGAGGTCGAGTGGGCGCCCACCCAGTCCTCCGTGTTCCTCGTCGCCATCCAGGTCGAGGCGCTGGACCGGTCCCGGCTGCTGTCGGACGTCACCCGCGTCCTGTCGGACCAGCACGTCAACATCCTCTCGGCGGCCGTCCAGACCTCCCGCGACCGGGTGGCCACCTCCCGCTTCACCTTCGAGATGGGCGACCCCAAGCACCTGGGCCACGTCCTGAAGGCCGTCCGGGGCGTGGAGGGCGTGTACGACGTCTACCGCGTGACCTCGGCCAGGCGGCCGTAAGCGCGGCGCGCACACGACGAGGGCCCCGGTACGGATTTCCGTACCGGGGCCCTCGTACGTCTGCGGCACGCAATCAGCCGCCGAACTCCTCCAGGCCCTTCAGCGCCTGGTCCAGCAGGGCCTGGCGGCCCTCCAGCTCACGCGCCAGCTTGTCGGCCTTCGCGTTGTTGCCGGCCGCGCGGGCCGCGTCGATCTGCGTGCGCAGCTTGTCGACCGCCGCCTGGAGCTGACCCGTCAGACCGGCCGCACGGGCCCGCGCCTCCGGGTTCGTACGACGCCACTCGCCCTCCTCGGCCTCCTGGATCGCCCGCTCGATCGCGTGCATCCGGCCCTCGACCTTCGGCCGCGCGTCGCGCGGCACGTGGCCGATGGCCTCCCAGCGCTCGTTGAGGGAGCGGAACGCGGCACGGGCCGCCTTCAGGTCCGTTACGGGTACGAGCTTCTCGGCCTCGTCGGCCAGCTCCTCCTTCAGCTTCAGGTTCTCGGTCTGCTCGGCGTCGCGCTCCGCGAACACCTCGCCACGGGCCGCGAAGAACACGTCCTGCGCACCGCGGAAACGGTTCCACAGATCGTCCTCGGCCTCGCGCTGCGCCCGGCCCGCCGCCTTCCAGTCCGCCATCAGCTCGCGGTAGCGGGCGGCCGTCGGACCCCAGTCGGTCGACTTCGACAGCGACTCGGCCTCCGCGACCAGCTTCTCCTTCAGCTTGCGCGCGTCCTCGCGCTGCGCGTCCAGAGAGGCGAAGTGCGCCTTGCGGCGCTTGGAGAACGCGGAGCGGGCGTGCGAGAAGCGGTGCCACAGCTCGTCGTCCGACTTGCGGTCCAGCCGCGGCAGGCCCTTCCAGATGTCCACCAGCGCGCGCAGCCGCTCACCGGCGCTGCGCCACTGGTCGCTCTGCGCCAGCTGCTCGGCCTCGACGACCAGCGCGTCCTTGGCCGCACGGGCCTCGTCCGTCTGCTTCGCCTTCTGGACCTTGCGCTCCTCGCGCCGCGACTCCACGGTCGCGACCAGCTTGTCCAGCCGCACGCGCAGGGCGTCCAGGTCGCCCACGGCGTGGTGCTCTTCGACCTGCGTCCGCAGGTGGTCGATCGCCGTCTGCGCATCCTTCGCGGACAGATCAGTGGTCCGCACCCGCTTTTCGAGGAGACCGATCTCGACCACCAGGCCCTCGTACTTGCGCTCGAAATAGGCCAGGGCCTCCTCAGGGGTGCCCGCCTGCCACGAACCGACGACCTTCTCGCCATCGGCAGTACGCACGTACACGGTGCCCGTCTCGTCGACTCGGCCCCACGGGTCGCTGCTCACAGCGCCTCCTCCACCTGATGCCTGTGAGGGTTCACCCCCGGGCATCGTCCACAGTTTCCTGGGGCGGGCAGCGCCCGCCCTGCACAACGCCAACATAGGCGACCGCCGGGCCGGCTGTCCGCATCCCGCACGACGGAATATCGGCGTACGGGGGGAAGCCGGCCGGGCCGGTGCCGCGTTCCGTCAGTTCTGACTGACGGTGCCCTTCTCGATCTTCACCTCGTTCTTCGGCGCCCCGTCCTGGCCGCCGTCGGCCGTACCGGCCTTGGCGATGTCCTCCAGGACCTTCAGGCCGGCCGCGTCGATCTTGCCGAAGGGGGTGTACGAGGGCGGCAGCGGGCTGTCCTTGTAGACCAGGAAGAACTGGCTGCCGCCGGAGCCGGGCTTGCCGGTGTTGGCCATGGCCACCGTGCCCGCCGGGTAGACGACCTTGCCCGTCTCGTTCGGCTGGCCCAGCGAGTCCAGGTTCTCGTCCGGGATGTTGTAGCCGGGGCCGCCCATGCCGGTGCCCTCGGGGTCGCCGCACTGGAGGACGAAGATCCCGGCGGTCGTCAGCCGGTGGCACTTGGTGTTGTCGAAGTAGCCCTTGTCGGCGAGCGACTTGAAGGAGTTCACGGTCTGCGGGGTCTTCGCCGCGTCCATCGCGAAGTTGATGTCCCCCGCGCCGGTCTTGAGGGCGAAGGTGTACTTGGCCTTCTGGTCGATGGCCATCTCCGGCGACGGGGACTGCTTGGGCGTCGGCGCGGCCGACGGGCTCGCCGACGGGTCCGCCGCCGTGTCCTTCGTGTCCTTCGTGTCCGAGTCGAAGACGCCGCCCACGGTCAGGCCGACCAGCGTCGCCACGACCACGGCCACCGCCGCGCCGATCACCGCCATGCGCCGGCGCGCCTTCTGCTGGGCCTCGGCCCGGCGCTTCTGCTGGCGCTCGTACTTCTCCCTGGCGAGCTGTCGCCGCCGCTGATCGCTCGTGACCACCGGGTCGTCTCCTTGTGCGTCTCTGGTACCGCTGTCCGGGCTGGGCTAGCCCGTACCGTATATGGGTTAGCTGTGTAATGAAGGGCGCCGGTAGGCTCTGAGCAGCAGCATTCCGATCTGCGAGCTCCCACCGGACGACGATTGAGGACGAACGTGCTGATTGCCGGGTTCCCCGCCGGGGCCTGGGGGACCAACTGTTACGTGGTCGCCCCCGCCGCAGGCGAGGAGTGCGTGATCATCGACCCCGGCCACCAGGCCGCCCAGGGTGTCGAGGAGACGCTGAAGAAGCATCGGCTCAAGCCCGTCGCGGTCGTCCTGACCCATGGCCACATCGATCATGTGGCCTCGGTGGTCCCGGTGTGCGGAGCACACGACGTACCGGCCTGGATCCACCCCGAGGACCGCTACATGATGAGCGACCCGGAGAAGGCCCTCGGCCGCTCCATCGGGATGCCGCTGATGGGCGAGCTGACCGTGGGGGAGCCGGACGACGTCCGCGAGCTGACCGACGGGGCCGGCCTCAAGCTGGCCGGCATGGACTTCTCCGTCGCGCACGCGCCCGGGCATACCAAGGGGTCGGTGACCTTCCGGATGCCCGAGCTGGCCGACGTCCCGCCGGTCTTCTTCTCGGGCGACCTGATCTTCGCCGGCTCCATCGGACGCACCGACCTGCCCGGCGGCTCCCACGCCGAGATGCTCGAGTCGCTGGCCCGCGTGTGCCTGCCGCTCGACGACTCGACCGTGGTGCTGTCCGGCCACGGTCCCCAGACCACCATCGGCCGCGAGCGCGCGACCAACCCGTACCTCCGGGAAGTCGCCGCCGGCCTGGGAGCGGACCCGACCGCCGCCCCACGACGAGGAATGTGACGAGACTTTCGTGAGCACCTTCAAGGCCCCCAAGGGCACCTACGACCTGATCCCGCCGTACTCGGCCAAGTACCTGGCGGTCCGCGAGGCCATCTCCGCCCCGCTGCGGAAGGCCGGATACGGCTACATCGAGACGCCCGGGTTCGAGGACGTGAACCTCTTCGCCCGCGGTGTCGGTGAGTCCACCGACATCGTGACGAAGGAGATGTTCACCCTGACGACGAAGGGCGGCTCCGAGCTCGCCCTGCGCCCGGAGGGAACCGCCTCCGTCCTGCGCGCGGCGCTGGAGGCGAGCCTGCACAAGCAGGGCAACCTCCCGGCCAAGCTCTGGTACTCGGGCTCGTACTACCGCTACGAGCGCCCGCAGAAGGGCCGCTACCGCCACTTCTCGCAGGTCGGCGCCGAGGCGATCGGTGCCGAGGACCCGGCCCTGGACGCCGAGCTGATCATCCTGGCCGACCAGGCGTACCGCACGCTCGGCCTCAGCAACTTCCGGATCCTGCTGAACTCGCTGGGCGACAAGGAGTGCCGCCCGGTGTACCGGGAGGCGCTGCAGTCCTTCCTGCGCGGGCTGGACCTGGACGAGGAGACCGTCCGCCGGGCCGAGATCAACCCGCTGCGCGTCCTCGACGACAAGCGGGCCGACGTCCAGAAGCAGCTCGTGGGCGCGCCGATGCTCCGCGACTACCTGTGCGACGCCTGCAAGGCGTACCACGAGGAGGTCCGCGAGCTGATCACGGCCGCCGGGGTGGCCTTCGAGGACGACGAGAAGCTGGTGCGCGGCCTGGACTACTACACCCGCACCACCTTCGAGTTCGTCCACGACGGTCTGGGCGCGCAGTCCGCGGTCGGCGGCGGCGGCCGCTACGACGGCCTGTCCGAGATGATCGGCGGACCGGCGCTCCCGTCGGTCGGCTGGGCGCTGGGCGTCGACCGCACGGTCCTGGCCCTGGAGGCCGAAGGCGTGGAGCTGGACATCCCGGCGACCACGGACGTCTTCGCCGTGGCGATCGGCGCCGAGGCGCGGCGCCTGCTGTTCGCCGCGGTCACCGAGCTGCGCAAGGGCGGGGTGGCGGCCGACTTCGCGTACGGCGGCAAGGGCCTCAAGGGCGCGATGAAGGACGCCAACCGCTCGGGCGCCCGCTTCACCGTCGTCGCCGGTGAGCGCGACCTCGCCGAGGGCGTCGTCCAGCTCAAGGACATGGAGTCCGGCGAGCAGGCCGCCGTACCGGTCGCCGAGCTGGTCGACACGGTCCGGGCCCGCCTGGCCTGACGGCAGTAGGCATGCACGTGAAAGGGCGGGGCCGGGGAAACTTCCCTGGCCCCGCCCTTTCACAGGTGCATGCGGCACAATTGGCCGGTGCTTGTTGACCTTGCAGATGCGGAGCGGGCGGTATGACGACACGAGGCACGGACGCGGACACCGCCCCGAGGACGACCGTCGGCGGCAGCCGGGCGCTCGCCCTGCTGCTGGTGATCACGGGGGCCATGGGCCTGCTCGCCGCCTGGGTGATCACGATCGACAAGTTCAAGCTGCTCGAAGACCCGAACTTCACCCCGGGCTGCAGCCTCAACCCGATCGTCTCCTGCGGCAACATCATGAAGAGCGACCAGGCGGCCGTCTTCGGCTTCCCGAACCCCATGCTCGGGCTGGTCGCCTACGGGATCGTGATCTGCGTCGGCATGAGCCTGCTGGCCGGGGCCCGGTTCAGCCGCTGGTACTGGCTCACCTTCAACGCGGGCACCCTCTTCGGCGTCGTCTTCTGCGCCTGGCTGACGTACCAGTCCCTGTACAACATCAACTCGCTCTGCCTGTGGTGCTGCCTGGCCTGGGTCGCCACGATCTTCATGTTCTGGTACGTCACCGCCCACAACGTGCGCGAGGGGATGCTGCCGGCCCCGGGCTGGCTCAAGAACTTCCTCGACGAGTTCGCGTGGGTGCCGCCCGTGCTGCACGTCGGGATCATCGGGATGCTGATCCTCACCCGCTGGTGGGACTTCTGGACCTCATAGGTCGCGCCGGGAGTGTCAGCGGGCTCGCATAGGCTTCCTGTGTGGAACCAGACCTCTTCACCGCCGCCGCCGAAGACCGCCAGGAGAAGGACCCGTCGAGCTCTCCGCTCGCCGTCCGCATGCGCCCGCGCACCCTGGACGAGGTCGTCGGCCAGCAGCACCTGCTGAAGCCCGGCTCCCCGCTGCGCCGGCTCGTGGGGGAGGGCGCCGGGGGACCGGCCGGCGCCTCGTCGGTGATCCTCTGGGGGCCGCCCGGCATCGGGAAGACCACGCTCGCTTACGTGGTCAGCCAGGCGACGCAGAAGCGCTTCGTGGAGCTGTCCGCCATCACGGCGGGCGTGAAGGAGGTCCGCGCCGTCATCGAGGGCGCGAAGCGCGCGGCCGGCGGCTACGGCAAGGAGACCGTCCTCTTCCTCGACGAGATCCACCGCTTCAGCAAGGCGCAGCAGGACTCGCTCCTCCCGGCGGTGGAGAACCGCTGGGTGACGCTCATTGCCGCGACGACGGAGAACCCGTACTTCTCGATCATCTCCCCGCTGCTCTCGCGCTCCCTGCTGCTGACCCTCGAACCGCTGACCGACGAGGACCTGAGCGGCCTGATGCGGCGGGCGCTGGCGGAGGAGCGGGGGCTCGGCGGATTGGTGACCCTGCCGGCCGACGCGGAGGCGCACCTGCTGCGCATCGCCGGCGGCGACGCGCGGCGGGCGCTGACCGCGCTGGAGGCGGGCGCCGGGTCGGCGATCGCGAAGGGCGAGTCCGAGATCACCCTGCAGACGGTGGAGGAGGCCGTCGACCGGGCCGCGGTCAGGTACGACCGCGACGGGGACCAGCACTACGACGTGGCGAGCGCGCTGATCAAGTCGATCCGCGGCTCTGACGTGGACGCGGCCCTGCACTACCTGGCCCGGATGATCGAGGCCGGGGAGGACCCGCGGTTCATCGCGCGCCGCCTGATGATCTCGGCGAGCGAGGACATCGGGCTCGCGGACCCGACGGCCCTGCCGCTGGCGGTGGCCGCGGCCCAGGCGGTGGCGATGATCGGCTTCCCGGAGGCCGCGCTGACCCTGTCGCACACCACCATCGCGCTGGCGCTGGCCCCGAAGTCGAACACCGCCACGACCGCGATCGGGGCGGCGCTGGCCGACGTACGCGCCGGGCTGGCCGGGTCCGTGCCGACGCACCTGCGGGACGGGCACTACAAGGGCGCGGCGAAGCTGGGGCACGCGGTGGGGTACGTGTACCCGCACGACGTGCCGGGGGCCATTGCGGCGCAGCAGTACGCGCCTGACGAGGTGCACGGGAAGCGGTACTACGAGCCGACGCGGTACGGAGCGGAGGCGCGGTACGCGGACGTGGTGGAAAGGGTGCGGGAGCGCTTGCGCGGCGAGTGAGTGTGCGGCGCCGCTGCCGGGGCTCCGCCCGCGGGCGCGGAGCGCCGTGTAGTGAGCCGCGGCGGGCACGGGTCCGGGGCAGGGCCCCGGGGAACGGTGGAAGGGCGGGTAGGGGAGCGGCCCCGCGCAGCGGCAGCCGTGTCGGCCGGGGTCGGCGGGCAAGCCCGGCCTAGGCTCCCGGCATGCTCCCCCGGATTCCGCTGATCGTCACCGCAGCGGTGCTGCTGCTCGCCGGGTGCCACCAAGAGGGCCCCCGCGCAGCGGCGCCATTCGCCCGGGTGCCGCTCGCCGGCGCCGGGTTCCCGCCCACGGCCGCCACCGCCACCGCCCAGCCGGCGCAGCTGAAGGTCGAGTGGGGCAGGAACTGGGAGACGTACAAGCGGGAGGAGTTCGGCCGCACCTGGACGGACGAGACGGACGCCGTCGGCGGCGCTTTCTGATGGCGTGGACGAAGCACGTTCCCCCGTACATCCTGCGTCCGCCGTCGCCGTTCAGCCGCATGGTCAGGGCTCCAGACGAGCCCGCGCTGCCCGCTGGTTTGCTCGACTACCGGGTCAGTCCAGCCTTCGCAAGAACTTCATCGAGGGTCAGCGTCGAGGCCAGGTCGTGGATCCGGGCCTCAGGCGGTGCTGCGAAGACGTCGCCCAAAGCGGCCATGAGCGCCTCGAATTCATTCCGGAAGTGCCTGTATACGGCGTCGAGGCTGGCCCACTCCTCGATGATCACGAAGGTATTCGGCGCTTCGAGATCTTCGGCGACCTGGTAGCCCTCGCAGCCCTCCTCGGCGCGGGTCCGAGCCGCGTTGGCACGAATCACCTCGAGCCAGTGCTCACGCTGCTCCGGCTTGATCGATGCTCTGACAACTTGGAGAACCACGCACTGCTCCTTACCGCGCCTGGCGCGCCGCGTCTTCCGGGATCGCTCAGTTTTGGTGCCCTGCCCAGTAGACCGCCCCGGGCAACCGACCGCCTCTCGTTGTACGCCGCTCGTGTCAGGCGCTGTGGCGGTCGGCCACTTTCGACTATGGCCCGGCCCCATCAACCTCACGGGGCAATACACCTAGACATCGCGAAGACAGGACACCGACCGCTCCGTGCCAACCAGCGCTGCAAAGTGCCAACTATCGCGAGCAGTCACACGCGCTCGTTGAAAGAGGCCCGCACTCGCCGTGACTTGTTGCTGTAGCGCTCACCGCGGGGTGTGACGACCTTGAAGCGGACGGGTGGTACTTCCACGGGTTCCGGATCGGCCTTCGGGGTGGCAGCACAAATCCGCCCCACCGTGAGATATGAGTGGAATCCGTCGTGTCTTGCGGGTGCGGTCACAGCTTTGTGGCGGCGCTGATGGTTCGACCGCGCACCACTGCCGGATCCGAGGAGCGAGGAAAGATGGACGACGGGCTGCAATCGAAGGTGGCTCTGGTGACCGGAGGAGCGACCGGGATCGGGCTCGCCACGGTTCGCCGGCTTCTGGCTGAGGGTTGCGCAGTCATGATTTCGTCCAGGAACCGTAAGGGGGGTGACGCGGTGGTCGCCGATCTCGACACCGAGCGAGTCGCCTTCCACAAGGCTGATGTAACAGACGAGCCCGCAGTCGAGTCGGCGATCGAAGCCACGCTCAAGCGGTTCGGCCGCCTGGACTATCTATTCAACAACGCCGGCGTCGAAGGAACTGTCGGCCCCATGGCCGCTTGGTCCGCTGAGGCTGTCGAAGCAGTCCTGAGTGTGAATGTGAAGGGTGCGTTCTTCTGCATGAAGCACGCCGCGCCACGCATGGAACCGGGGTCGGTGATCGTGAACAGCAGCTCCTTCCTCGGCACGATTCCCATGCCGCTCGCGGGCCCGTACGCGGCCAGCAAGGCAGCCTTGCTGAGCCTGACCCGCTCGGCCGCCGCCGAGCTCGCGGAGCAGGGGATCTCGGTCTTCGCGATCTGTCCCGCAGTTGTCGACACCCCCTTGATCGAGCGGGTGTCGGAGGCGGCAGGAGCGCCGAAGGCGGCCCTCGCAGAGATGGTCTGTCCCAGCCGCCAAGTGACGTCACCTGACCGGGTCGCCGATGTCGTGACCGGACTGCTGAAATCGCCCACCTCGTTCGAGACTGGATCGGCGCTGCGGATCGATCCGAATGAGGTCGAACGCATCGGGCCCTGACCCACGAGCTGCACGTCCCTTCACGAGCGCAGGGTTTTCATCGATGGGCTCCCCTCATTGCGGCGGCACGGAGCGCATGGCGCGCCGGAGTCCTGCTCTGGCGGCTGTGAGGTCGTCCTCGGTTTCCCGCAGTCGTCCCTCCAGAGCGGTCAGTTGGTCCCGGGTGCCTGTCAATTCGGCGTTCAAGGACGCGTTGTCGCGCTCCAGTTGCTGGACGCGTCCCACCAGTTGGTTGCGGTCGACCTCCTCGATTTCCGCTCCCAAGGACAGCCGGACACGTTCGCGGAGCCGGTCTCGCTCCTTCTTGAGGTCCCTGATCTCGTCTCGTGCCAGAGCGAGCTCCGTCTGCAGGGCAGCGGGTGACACCTGTTGCCTGCCGGGAGCAGCGGGTCTCTGCAGACCCTGTTCGCGCTGGGTGGCCATGCCGGTCTGAACGGCGTTGCGTACTTGGGGCTGGTTGTAGACGAACCACGTGGACACCGACGCGTCTCGGGCCACCTGGGCGATGGTGATCCGCCTGCCCGACCTGAGAAGGCCGCGTACCGCGTCGAGCGCGCGCGCAGTCTTGGCCTCGCTGTCCTGGGTGCGGCTGGCGCGCAGGCGCTCGACTCGCACGTCCCGGCCGTTGGTTTCGGCGAGGGGTGTTCGCTTCACGCCAACGACCTCGACGTACTGCTCGCCGTCGACAAGCAGACGAACTACGAGAGCAGCAAGACCGCCGACAAGTGGAGGCCGCCCCGCCGGGAGTACTGGTGCGAGTACGGGCGTCGCTACACCGGCATCAAGGCCAAGTACGGGCTGTCCGTGACCTCGCCCGAGAAGGCCGCGCTGCAGGAGCTGCTGGCGGCCTGTCCTCAGTGAGCGGCCGCCGCGAAGAGCGTGCGCATCGCCCGGCGCAGACCGCAGACGTCGGCCACCGGCTCCGGGAAGTCGAAGCGGGCGTCGAAGGAGCCGGCCGGGCCGCCCGTGAAGCGGACGCGCAGCCCCAGCCGGTCCAGGGCGAGCGGGACCGCCTTCATGCCGTCCGCCTCCCGCGCGCCCAGCAGGCCGGACAGTCCGCCGACCCGGTCGCCGTGGGCGGCGTGCAGGTGCTGGAGCAGCTCCGGCTCGTGGGCGCAGAGCGGGTCGGGCTCGGCCGCGGCCAGGTCGTCCGGGTCGACGTGCTCGGCGCCCCACAGGTCGTCCACGGAGATCTCGCCGACCTCCAGCCGCAGCAGCATCCACGCCGGGCGCCCGGTGAGAGGAGCGTCGAGGGACTCAGACATGCCGAGCAGCTCGCCCACCGGGTGCCGCTCCGCCAGCAGTGCCGCGCAAGCCCCGCGGTCGTCCCCGCGCACCGGGGTCAGCCACCCGGCCAGCCAGGCGCGGCCTCGGATACGATGTGGCACGGACACCGGCGCCACATCCGTGATCTCGATCACGGCGGTGAGGTCGTCGTCCTGGGCGTGAGCGGCTGCCCTGGCAGCCGCGGATTCCCCGGAAACAAGGAGAATCACGTCCCCGTCCGGGGTGACGGTCCGTGCGGCCGGCATTCCTGTCCCGAACGGTTCGTGTTCGTGCGCGTCACGAGCACCGATCAGCGTGAGGGATACTGAGGCGTTGGACTCTACGAGGGTTCGTACGCGTTCGGCTCCGGTGAGCTGCCGAACGCCTTCCCTGGGACGCGGCTGACCTTGCTTATCGTCGGCGCAAGCGGATTCTGTTTCGTCTGAATCCGAACTGCGTTGCGCACTGGGCAGGGGGATCCCATGTGGTCGAGACATTACGTCCTCCTCGCTAAGGTAAGCCTCACCTAACTTACATGGAGGTAGGTTCCCCGTGAACCAGAAGCGACCCAAGGTCAAGAAGTCGCGTGCCCTCGGCATTGCGCTGACCCCGAAGGCCGTCAAGTACTTCGAGGCTCGTCCCTACCCGCCGGGCGAGCACGGCCGTGGCCGCAAGCAGAACTCGGACTACAAGGTCCGTCTGCTCGAGAAGCAGCGTCTGCGCGCTCAGTACGACATCTCTGAGCGTCAGATGGCCCGCGCGTACGACCGCGCCAAGAAGGCCGAAGGCAAGACGGGCGAGGCGCTGGTCGTCGAGCTCGAGCGTCGCCTCGACGCCCTGGTCCTGCGTTCGGGCATCGCCCGCACCATCTACCAGGCCCGCCAGATGGTCGTTCACGGCCACATCGAGGTCAACGGTGGCAAGGTCGACAAGCCGTCGTTCCGTGTCCGCCCGGACGACGTCGTGACCGTGCGCGAGCGCAGCCGCGAGAAGGTTCCGTTCCAGGTTGCCCGTGAGGGTGGCTACGCAGGCGAGGGCGAGACCCCCCGTTACCTGCAGGTCAACCTGAAGGCCCTGGCCTTCCGCCTGGACCGCGACCCGAACCGCAAGGAAATCCCGGTCATCTGCGACGAGCAGCTCGTCGTCGAGTACTACGCCCGCTGATCTTCCGGCAGGCGTAGCCCTCACAGGCTGGTGGAAACCCGCCGTCCCCTCCGGGGGGCGGCGGGTTTTCCGCTTCCCCGCTCCTCCCGCCCTCCCCCCTCCCCGCGCAGCGCGCGCCCCACCAGCGCCTCACGGCTCAGCTCCCGGCCCTCGGCCGCGTACGCCGCGTAGCGCTCGGCGCCCAGCACCTCGCCCGCCCGCTCCTGGCACATCAGCCGCGGGGCGTTGAAGTAGCCCGAGCCGAAGAGCTGGAGCCCGACCCCGTCCCACAGCGGCTCCGCCGCGCCCTGGAGCACCGCGGCCTCCGCCGGATCGCCCTCCGCGACGGTGACCAGGGCCAGCAGCTCCAGCGCGAGCACCAGCCCGACCAGATCGTGGAAGGCGTGGTTGATCTCCACGCACTCGGTCAGCAGCCGCCGTGCCTCCCGCAGTGCTCCCGCGTCCAGGGCCGCGTACGCCAGCACGTACAGGGCGTACGCCTTGGTCCAGCGCTCCCCGCGCTCCTCGCAGATCTCCCGGACCTCCTCGCACAGCGACAGCGCGCCCGCCGGCTCCCCCTGGAAGGCCAGCACCATGCCCAGCTCCACCTGGCACATCAGCACGTTGCTGTTCAGCTCCCCGACGTCCCGGTAGAGCTCCAGCGCCGAGCCCAGCAGCTCCCCGGCCCGCTCCATGTCGTCCGAGACCAGCGCCAGACAGCCCAGCCGGTGCACCGCATAGGCCGCGGCGCGGGGGTTGCCGCTGCGCGCGGCCCCGTCCCGGCACTCGTACAGGGCCCTCAGCGAGGCCACCGCGTCCCCCTGGAGGGCGGCCACGTAGCCCAGCACCCACAGCGCCTTCAGCCGCGAGGGCTCGTACGCCGGCGCGGCCGCCGCCCGGTCCGCGGGCTCCAGGGCCCGGTCCAGCCAGTGCCGGCCCTCGGTCAGCCGCCCGCAGCCGGCCCAGTAGAACCACAGCGTGCCCGCCAGGTACTGGCCCAGGTGCGCCTCGTCCGGATCGGCCAGGCAGTACTCCAGGGCGAGCCGCAGATTCGGCAGCTCCGCCTCCACCAGGGCCGCCACCTCCTCCTGGCGGGGGCTGAACCAGTCCGTCTCGCACCACGTCGCCAGGCCCACGTACCAGTCCCGGTGCCGTCGGCGCAGCCGCCAGGCGTCACCCAGCGACTCCAGCCAGCCCGCCCCGTACACCCGTACGGTCTCCAGCATCCGGTAGCGGACCCCGGCCGGCGTCTCCTCCCGTACGAGCAGGGACTGCGCGAGGAGTTCCCCGACCAGGTCGAGCACGTCGTCCACCGGCAGGTCCGGGCCCGCGCACACGTACTCGGCGGCGTCGAGGTCGAACTGCCCGGCGAAGACCGACAGCCGGGCCCAGAGCAGCCGCTCGGCCGACGTGCACAGCTCGTGGCTCCAGCCGATGGCCGTGCGCAGCGCGCGGTGCCGGGGGAGCACCCCGCGCGCGCCGCCCGTCAGCAGCGCGAAGCGGTCGTCCAGCCGGGCCAGCACCTGGGCGGCGGACAGCGCGCGCAGCCGGGCCGCCGCCAGCTCCAGGGCGAGCGGGATCCCTTCCAGACGGGCGCAGAGCTCGGCCAGCGCGGCCCGGTTCGCCCCGGTCACCCGGAACGCCGGGTCCGCGGCCGTCGCGCGCGCGGTCAGCAGGGCCAGCGACGCGGCCCCGTCCAGCGGGGCCAGCGGGAAGGCGAGCTCCCCGTCCAGGGCCAGCGGCCGCCGGCCGGCGGTGAGCACCCGCAGGCCGGGGGAGTGCCGCAGCAGCTCCCGGACCAGCTCGGCCGTCTCGTCGACCAGCTGCTCGAAGCCGTCCAGGACCAGCAGCAGCCGCCGCCCGGCCAGGTGCTCGGCCAGCACCGTCCGGGGCGGCCGGGTGGTGTGGTCGGTGAGCCCGAGCGCCTCGGCGAGGGTGATCTCCAGCAGGGCGGGATCGCGTACGGCCGCCAGCTCGGCCAGCCAGACCCCGTCGCAGTAGCGTTCCTGCAGGACCCCTCCGCCCTGCTCGGCCGCGGCCCGGGCGGCGGCGCGTGCCGCCTCGAGGGCCAGCCGGGACTTGCCCACCCCGCCCACCCCGGTCACGGTGACGAGCCGCGATGACTCCAGAAGCCGCCCCAGCTCGGCGAGTTCGCCGCCCCGGCCGATGAACTCGCCCAGCTCCGAGGGAAGATTGCCCCACCTCTTCTGTCGCATGGGACACGGAGCGTACTGGTCCGGATGCGCTGCGTACAAAGTGATCACGGTAGTCCCCGAATTCCGGTACTGCCGGGGATCCCCGGCGCGATAGGGTCGGAGGGCGAATCTTTTTGCAGTTCAAGTACAGATGAGAGTGCGGTGTGACGTGTCCGGTGGAGAGGTGGCCGGGATCCTCGTGGCCGTCTTCTGGGCCATCCTGGTCTCCTTCCTCGCCGTGGTGCTGGTGAGACTGGCCCAGGTGCTCAAGGCGACCACCAAGCTGGTGGCCGAGGTGACCGACCAGGCCGTTCCGCTCCTGGCAGACGCCTCCACCACCGTCCGCTCCGCGCGCACCCAGCTCGACCGGGTGGACGCCATCGCGAGCGACGTCCAGGAGGTCACCTCCAACGCCTCCGCGCTGTCCTCCACCGTGGCGACCGCCTTCGGCGGGCCGCTGGTCAAGGTCGCGGCCTTCGGTTACGGCGTCCGCAAGGCGCTGGGCAAGACCCCGCAGGACGTGCCGCAGAAGACGTCCCGACGTAACGTGATCGTCGGCCGTACGGTGCCGGCGGCGCGCCGCCGGAAGCAGAAGGGCTGAGACCTCCGATGTTCCGCCGAGCCTTCTGGTTCACCGCCGGCGCGGCCGCCGGCGTCTGGGCCACCACCAAGGTCAACCGCAAGCTGAAGCAGCTGACGCCGGAGAGCCTCGCCGCGAAGGCCGCAGACAAGGCCATCGAGACGGGGCACCGCCTCAAGGACTTCGCCCTCGACGTCAAGGCCGGAATGACGCAGCGCGAGGACGAGCTGAACGATGCACTGGGGCTCCACCAGGACCCCGACCGGCCCGACAACGTCACGGCCCTCCCCGGGCCCCGGCGACTGCGGGCCATCGAGAACGACAAGACCAACCACCCACTGAAGTTTTCGTACAACCGGAATGAGGACCACTGATGGAGTCGGCTGAAATCCGCCGCCGCTGGCTGAGCTTCTTCGAGGAGCGCGGTCACGCCGTTGTCCCTTCGGCGTCGCTCATCGCGGACGACCCGACTCTGCTGCTGGTCAACGCGGGCATGGTCCCCTTCAAGCCGTACTTCCTCGGCGAGACCAAGCCCCCGGCCCCCCGCGCCACCAGCGTGCAGAAGTGCGTCCGTACGCCGGACATCGAAGAGGTCGGCAAGACCACCCGCCACGGCACGTTCTTCCAGATGTGCGGCAACTTCTCCTTCGGCGACTACTTCAAGGAAGGCGCCATCAAGTACGCCTGGGAGCTGCTCACCAGCTCCGTGGCGGACGGCGGCTACGGCCTGGAGCCGGAGAAGCTCTGGATCACCGTCTACCTCGACGACGACGAGGCCGAGTCGATCTGGCGCGACGTGATCGGCGTCCCCGCCGAGCGCATCCAGCGCCTGGGCAAGAAGGACAACTTCTGGTCCATGGGCGTCCCGGGTCCCTGCGGCCCGTGCTCCGAGATCAACTACGACCGCGGCCCGGAGTTCGGCGTCGAGGGCGGCCCGGCCGTCAACGACGAGCGCTACGTGGAGATCTGGAACCTGGTCTTCATGCAGTACGAGCGCGGCGCCGGCGACGGGAAGGAAGACTTCCCGATCCTCGGTGACCTGCCGTCGAAGAACATCGACACCGGTCTCGGCCTCGAGCGCCTCGCGATGATCCTGCAGGGCGTGCAGAACATGTACGAGACCGACACCCTGCGCGTGGTCATGGACAAGGCCACCGAGCTGACCGGTGTGCAGTACGGCGCCGCCAAGGACACCGACGTGTCCATGCGCGTGGTCGCCGACCACATCCGCACCTCCGTCATGCTCATCGGCGACGGCGTCACCCCCGGCAACGAGGGCCGCGGCTACGTGCTGCGCCGCATCATGCGCCGCGCCATCCGCAACATGCGCCTCATGGGCGCCACCGGCGCCGTCGTGCAGGACCTCGTGGACGTCGTGATCAACACGATGGGCCAGCAGTACCCGGAGCTCGTCACCGACCGCAAGCGCATCGAGACCGTCGCGCTCGCCGAAGAGGCGGCCTTCCTCAAGGCCCTCAAGGGCGGCACGAACATCCTCGACACCGCCGTGACCGAGACCAAGGCCGCCGGCGGCAAGGTCCTCTCCGGCGAGAAGGCGTTCCTGCTCCACGACACCTGGGGCTTCCCGATCGACCTCACCCTGGAAATGGCCTCCGAGCAGGGCCTCTCCGTGGACGAGACCGGCTTCCGCCGCCTGATGCAGGAGCAGCGCGACCGCGCCAAGGCCGACGCCAAGGCCAAGAAGACCGGCCACGCGGACGTCTCCTCCTACCGTGAGATCGCCGACACCGCGGGCGCCACCGAGTTCACCGGCTACGCCACCACCCAGGGCGAGTCCACCATCGTCGGCCTCCTGGTCAACGGCGTCTCCGCGCCCGCCGCCTCCGAGGGCGACGAGGTCGAGGTCGTCCTCGACCGCACCCCCTTCTACGCCGAGGGCGGCGGCCAGCTCGCCGACCAGGGCCGCATCAAGCTCGACTCCGGCGCGATCATCAACGTCCGCGACGTGCAGCAGCCGGTGCCCGGCGTCTCCGTGCACAAGGGCTCCGTCCAGGTCGGCGAGGTGACGGTGGGCGCGTCCGCGTACGCCTCCATCGACGTCAAGCGCCGCCTGGCCATCGCCCGCGCCCACTCGGCCACCCACCTGACCCACCAGGCGCTGCGCGACGCCCTCGGCCCGACGGCCGCCCAGGCCGGCTCCGAGAACTCGCCCGGCCGCTTCCGCTTCGACTTCGGTTCCCCGAACGCCGTCCCCGGCTCGGTCCTGACCGACGTCGAGCAGAAGATCAACGACGTCCTCGCGCGCGAGCTCAACGTCACGGCCGAGGTCATGAGCATCGACGAGGCGAAGAAGCAGGGCGCCATCGCCGAGTTCGGCGAGAAGTACGGCGAGCGCGTGCGCGTCGTCACCATCGGCGACTTCTCCAAGGAGCTGTGCGGCGGCACGCACGTCGGCAACACCAGCCAGCTCGGCCTGGTGAAGCTGCTCGGCGAGTCCTCCATCGGCTCCGGCGTGCGCCGCGTCGAGGCCCTCGTCGGCGTGGACGCGTACAACTTCCTCGCCAAGGAGCACACGGTCGTCGCCCAGCTCCAGGAGCTGGTCAAGGGCCGTCCGGAGGAGCTGCCGGAGAAGATCGCCGCCATGCTCGGCAAGCTGAAGGACGCCGAGAAGGAGATCGAGAAGTTCCGCGCGGAGAAGGTCCTCCAGGCCGCCGCCGGTCTCGCCCAGAACGCCCAGGACATCCACGGCGTCGCCCTCGTCGTCGGCCAGGTGCCGGACGGCACGGGCGCCGACGACCTGCGCAAGCTGGTCCTGGACGTCCGCGGCCGCATCCCGGGCGACCGCCCGGCCGTGGTCGCGCTCTTCACCGTGGCGAACGACCGCCCGCTGACGGTCATCGCCACCAACGAGGCGGCCCGCGAGCGCGGTCTCAAGGCCGGTGACCTGGTCCGTACGGCCGCCAAGACCCTCGGTGGCGGCGGTGGCGGCAAGCCGGACGTGGCCCAGGGCGGCGGCCAGAACCCGGCCGCCGTGCCGGAGGCCATCGCCGCGGTCGAGCGCCTCGTCGTAGAGACGGTCTGACGATGACTCTGCGCCGCGGCCGCCGGCTCGCCATCGACGTCGGGGACGCCCGGATCGGGGTCGCCTCGTGCGACCCCGACGGGGTGCTCGCCACACCGGTGGAAACGGTCCCGGGCCGGGACATCCCCTTCGCCCACCGGCGGCTGCGGCAGCTCGTCGAGGAGTACGAGCCGCTCGAAGTCGTGGTCGGCCTCCCCCGCTCGCTCAGCGGGCGGGAGGGGCCGGCCGCGGCCAAGGTGCGGGCCTTCGCCAACGAACTGGCGAAGGGCATCAAGCCCGTGACGGTCCGTCTCGTGGACGAGCGGATGACCACGGTCACCGCCGCCCAGGGGCTGCGGGCCTCGGGGAAGAACGCGAAGAAGGGCCGGTCCGTCATCGACCAGGCCGCCGCTGTGGTGATCCTTCAGAACGCTCTTGAGACCGAACGGGTATCAGGTAATCCGCCCGGTGAGTGCGTCGAAGTGGTTGTCTGATCGCGGTACGGTAACGTTCCGCGCGATGAGGCGGCATTCGAACAGCCGTCGTTTTCGTCTCGCGGCTCTAGGGGACCGATGACTGAGTATGGCCGGGGCCACGGCTCCGAACCGTGGCATCCCGAGGATCCCCTGTACGGGGACCAGGGATGGGCGGGGCACCAGACCCAGCAGGGACAGGTGCCCTACGGCGGAGACCAGCAGCAGCAGTACGCGCAGGATCCGCAGTACCAGCAGCCGTACCCGCAGCAGGTCCAGTACCCGCAGCACCCGCACTACCCGCAGCCCGAGCAGTACCCCGGGCACCAGCAGGACCAGGCCCAGCAGTACGCGCAGCAGGCCCAGTACCAGCAGCAGGTCCAGCACCCGCAGCAGCCCGTGTACGACACCCAGGGCTGGGACACCGGGCAGCACCAGTACCTGGCCACCGCGCCCGCCGACCCCTACGCAGGCGTGGACCCGTACGTCCAGCAGGCACCGGGCGGCTATCCGGGCGAGAGCCCCGACCTGTACACCACGGACGAGGCCTACCCGCCGCCGCAGCCCCCGGGCCGGCGCCACTTGGAGCCGCAGCTCCCCGAGCAGCAGGACGAGGAGCCCGACTCCTTCTTCGCGGGCGGCGGCGATGACGAGGACGGCGACGAAGGCGGCGGCGGACGCCGCGGCGGACGGTCCAAGGGCGGCCAGCCCAAGAAGCGCAGCGGCATGGCCTGCCTGATCGCCACCCTCGTCATCGTCGGCGTGCTCGGCGGTGGCGGCTACTACGGCTACACGTACCTCGAGGCGAGGTTCGGCGCGGCCGAGGACTTCGCGGGCGAGGGCACGGACGAGATCGTCGACGTGGAGATCCCCGCGGGTGCGGGCCTGGGCCAGATGGGCCGGATCCTCAAGGAAGCCGGCGTGGTCGCCAGCGCCCAGGCCTTCGTCGACGCGGCGGGCGCCAACCCGAAGGGCAAGTCCATCCAGCCCGGCATCTACCCGATGCAGAAGAAGATGTCGGGTGCGGCCGCCGTCGCGCTGATGATCGACCCCAGCAAGCTGAACGTCATCACCGTCACCGAAGGCATGCGCAACGCCAAGGTGTACACGGCGATCGACAAGAAGCTGGGCAAGCCGGAGGGCACCACCAAGGAGATCGCCTTCCGCGAGGCCAAGAACCTCGGACTGCCGGCCTGGGCCGGCAACCACCCGAAGCTCATGGACCCGCTCGAGGGCTTCCTGTACCCGATGCGCTACGACCTGAAGAAGGACAGCACCCCCGAGTCCCTGCTCAAGGAGATGGTCAAGAACGCGACCGTCAAGTACTCGGAGCTGGGCGTCGAGTCCAAGGCCAAGGAGCTGGGGCTGGAGAACCCGCTCCAGGTCATCACGGTGGCCAGCCTCGTCAACGCCGAGGGCAAGAACCACGACGACTTCCGGAAGATGTCCGAGGTGGTCTACAACCGCCTCAAGAAGACCAACGACGTCACGAACCAGAAGATCGAGTTCGACTCGACGTACAACTACATCAAGGGTACGAGCGAGATCAACTTCAACATCAACGAGGCGAGGAAGTTCGAGCACGCCTACAACACGCACAACGTCAGGGGCCTGCCCCCCGGCCCGATCGGGAACCCCGGAGCCGACGCGCTGACCGCTACGCTCAACCCCGATCACGGCGGCTGGATGTTCTTCGTGTCGGTCGACGGAGACAAGACGACCTTCACCAAGACCTACGACGAACACCTGAAGCTGGTCGCCGAGTTCCAGGAACGGCAGAAGCAGAAGAACGGTGGATAGCAGGACATGTCACGCATAAGGGCCGCGGTGCTGGGTTCGCCCATCGAGCACTCCCTCTCACCGGTGCTGCACCGCGCCGCCTACCAGGAGCTCGGCCTCGACGACTGGTCGTACGACCGCTTCGAGATCGACGAGGCCGCGCTCCCGGGGTTCGTCGCCGGACTCGGCCCCGAGTGGGCCGGGCTGTCGCTGACCATGCCGCTCAAGCGGGCGATCATCCCGCTGCTCGACGGGATCAGCGACACGGCCGCCTCCGTCGAGGCGGTCAACACGGTCGTCCTCACCGAGGACGGCCGCCGGCTCGGCGACAACACCGACATCCCCGGCATCGTCGCCGCCCTCCACGAGCGGGGCATCGAGAAGGTGCCGTCCGCCGCCGTCCTCGGCGCCGGCGCCACCGCCTCCTCGGCGCTCGCCGCCCTCTCGCGGATCTGCACCGGCGAGGTCACGGCGTACGTCCGCTCGCGCGCGCGGGCCGACGAGATGCGCGGGTGGGGCGAGCGGCTCGGCGTCGCCGTCCGCACGGCCGACTGGTCCGAGGCCGCCGAAGCGCTGTCGGCGCCGCTGGTGATCGCGACCACCCCGGCCGGTACGACGGACGCCCTGGCCGCCTCCGTGCCGGACGGGGCGGGCACCCTCTTCGACGTCCTGTACGACCCGTGGCCGACCGCTCTCGCGGCGGCCTGGGAGCGCGGGGGCGGCAAGATCGTCGGCGGTCTGGACCTGCTGGTCCACCAGGCCGTGCTCCAGGTCGAGCAGATGACGGGCCGCACCCCGGGCCCGCTCGCGGCCATGCGGGCCGCCGGAGAACGGGCGCTGGCCGCGCGTTAGGCTTCCGCCTGCGGATTCGATCACGGGGGCGGCATGGAACAGACGAGCGACGGCCAGGTACTACTCGCCTCGAAGTGGGACATCCCCCTGGCAGTCTTCTGGATGCTCAGGGCGCTGTTCGGCACCATGCCCCTCTGGGTCAAGCTCACGCTCTTCGGAATCATCGGTTCCGTCGCTGTGTGGACGGCGATCACCTGGCTCCGCGACCGCTCCGCCCGGGCCACCTGACGGACAAGGCGTCCGATAGCTGGACCGAGGCCCCTGATACCCCCTCGGACGTGGGAGGATCGGGTACGGCGGGTCCGGGCCGCGCACCCGATCGCGCCATCGCTGTACCAGGCGCGAGCATGAGGAGCATCGTTGAGCAGGTTGCGTTGGCTGACCGCCGGGGAGTCGCACGGACCGGCGCTGGTAGCGACGCTGGAGGGGCTTCCCGCCGGCGTTCCGGTCACCACCGAGCTGGTGGCCGACCACCTGGCCCGTCGCCGGCTCGGTTACGGGCGCGGCGCCCGTATGAAGTTCGAACAGGACGAGATCACCTTCCTCGGCGGTGTCCGGCACGGGCTGTCGCTGGGTTCCCCCGTCGCGGTCATGGTCGGCAACAGCGAATGGCCCAAGTGGGAGACGGTGATGTCGGCCGACCCGGTCGACCCGTCGCTGCTCAAGGACACCGGTCGCAACGCGGCGCTGACGCGCCCGCGCCCCGGTCACGCCGACCTCGCCGGCATGCAGAAGTACGGCTTCGACGAGGCCCGGCCGATCCTGGAGCGCGCCAGCGCCCGTGAGACGGCCGCCCGCGTCGCCCTCGGCGCGATCGCCCGGTCCTTCCTCAAGGAGGTCGCGGGCATCGAGATCGTCTCGCACGTGGTGGAACTGGCCGCGGCCAAGGCCCCGTACGGCGTCTACCCGACCCCCGCCGACGTCGAGAAGCTCGACGCCGACCCGGTGCGCTGCCTCGATGCGGACGCGAGCAAGGCGATGGTCGCCGAGATCGACCAGGCCCACAAGGACGGCGACACCCTCGGTGGCGTGGTCGAGGTCCTGGCGTACGGAGTGCCGGTCGGCCTCGGCTCGCACGTCCACTGGGACCGCCGCCTCGACGCCCGCCTCGCCGGCGCGCTCATGGGCATCCAGGCGATCAAGGGCGTCGAGGTCGGCGACGGCTTCGAACTCGCCCGCGTGCCCGGCTCCAAGGCGCACGACGAGATCGTCTCCACCCCCGAGGGCCTCAAGCGCACCTCCGGCCGCGCCGGCGGCACCGAGGGCGGTCTGACCACCGGCGAGCTGCTGCGCGTCCGCGCCGCGATGAAGCCCATCGCGACCGTGCCCCGCGCGCTCGCCACCGTGGACGTCGCCACCGGTGAGGCGACGGTGGCCCACCACCAGCGCTCCGACGTGTGCGCCGTCCCGGCCGCCGGCATCGTCGCCGAGGCGATGGTCGCCCTCGTGCTGGCCGACGCGGTCGTCGAGAAGTTCGGCGGCGACTCGGTCCCCGAGACCCGCCGCAACGTGCAGTCCTACCTCGACAACCTGCAGATCCGGTGACGGGCGGACCGATCGTCGTACTTGTCGGACCCATGGGGTCCGGCAAGTCCACGGTCGGCGGCCTGCTCGCCGACCGGCTCGGCGTCCCCTACCGGGACACCGACGCGGACATCGTGGCCGCCCAGGGCCGCGAGATCTCCGACATCTTCGTCGACGAGGGCGAGCCGTACTTCCGTGAGCTGGAGCGGCAGGCGGTCGCCACCGCCGTCGCCGAGCACACCGGAGTGCTCGCCCTCGGCGGCGGCGCCGTCCTCGACGAGGGCACCCGCGGGCTGTTGGCCGGCCTGCCCGTCGCCTACCTGTCGATGGACGTCGAGGAAGCCGTACGGCGCGTGGGCCTCGGCGCCGCGCGCCCGCTGCTCGCCGTCAACCCGCGCCGCCAGTGGCGCGAGCTGATGGAGGCGCGGCGCCCCCTGTACACCGAAGTCGCGCGTGTCGTGGTGGCCACCGACGACCGCACCCCCGAAGAGGTCGCCCAGGCGGTCCTCGACGCTCTGGAGTTGAAGGACGTATGACGGACCAGGTGACGCGGATCCAGGTCGGCGCGAGCGCGGGCCACGACGCGTACGAGGTGCTGGTCGGGCACCAGCTGCTCGGCGAGCTCGGCACCCTCGTCGGTACGAAGGCCCAGCGGGTCGCCGTGATCCACCCCGAGGCGCTGGCCTCGACCGGTGAGGCACTGCGCGACGACCTCGCCGAGCAGGGCTACGAGGCGGTCGCCATCCAGGTGCCGAACGCCGAAGAGGCCAAGACCGCCGAGGTGGCCGCGTACTGCTGGAAGGCGCTCGGCCAGTCCGGCTTCACCCGCACCGACGTCATCGTCGGCGTCGGCGGCGGAGCCACCACCGACCTCGCGGGCTTCGTCGCGGCCACCTGGCTGCGCGGGGTGCGCTGGATCGCCGTGCCGACCACCGTCCTCGCGATGGTGGACGCGGCCGTCGGCGGCAAGACCGGCATCAACACCGCCGAGGGCAAGAACCTGGTGGGCTCCTTCCACCCGCCGGCCGGCGTGCTGTGCGACCTGGCGGCGCTGGACTCGCTGCCGGTCAACGACTACGTCAGCGGCCTCGCCGAGATCATCAAGGCCGGATTCATCTCCGACCCGAAGATCCTCGACCTGATCGAGGCGGACCCCGAGGCGGCCCGTACGCCTGCCGGCCCGCACACCGCCGAGCTCATCGTGCGCTCGATCCAGGTCAAGGCCGATGTGGTCTCCAGCGACCTCAAGGAGTCGGGGCTGCGCGAGATCCTCAACTACGGCCACACCCTCGCGCACGCCATCGAGAAGAACGAGCGCTACAAGTGGCGGCACGGCGCGGCCGTGTCCGTCGGCATGGTCTTCGCGGCCGAACTGGGGCGGCTCGCGGGCCGGCTCGACGACGCGACGGCCGACCGGCACAAGGCGGTCCTCGCCTCGGTCGGCCTGCCGCTGACCTACCGCGGCGACCAGTGGCCCAAGCTGCTCCAGACCATGCAGGTCGACAAGAAGTCCCGCGGCAACCTGCTGCGCTTCATCGTCCTCGACGGCCTCGGCAAGCCGACCGTCCTGGAGGGCCCCGACCCGGCGCACCTGATCGCCGCGTACGGAGAGGTGTCCGCGTGAGCCGGCGCGTGTTCGTCCTGAACGGGCCGAACCTGGGCCGGCTCGGCTCGCGCGAGCCCGACGTGTACGGGGCCACCTCGTACGCCGGGCTGGTGGAGAGCTGCCGGACGCTGGGCGAGGAGCTCGGCTTCGACGTCGAGGTCCGCGAGACCAACGACGAGGGCGAGATCGTGCGGTGGCTCCACGAGGCGGCGGACGGCAAGATCCCGGTCGTGATCAATCCGGGTGCCTTCACGCACTACTCGTACGCCATGCGGGACGCCGCGGCGCAGCGCACCGCGCCGCTGATCGAGGTGCACATCTCGAACCCGTACGCCCGCGAGGAGTTCCGGCACACCTCGGTCATCGCGGCCGTGGCGACGGGTACGGTGGCGGGCTTCGGCCTCGGGTCGTACCGGCTGGCGCTGCGCGCCCTGGCGGACGAAGTTTCGCTCTGACGGTGCGGGTGGGAGTCCCGGCCTCCGGGGTCATATAACGTTCTCGCATCAGTCGCCTGAACGAGACGGAGTGGCAGGGGATGCACCAGGGAACGGGCGGCGGCGCGAGCTGGGGGCAGGCGGGGCACCCCCCGCCGACGCCCCCGCAGCCGCCGATACCTCGGGCGCACGGCTGGCCGGGCTCGCCCCCGCCCCCGCACCCGGGGCTGCCCCCGCACCCGCAGGCACCGCCGCCGCCGGCCGTGCCGGAGGCCACCGGGCACATCCCGCTCCCGCCCGCGGCGGCGGGCACCGGCGGGGCCGTCCTCGCCGTGCTGCTGATCGGCCCGGCCGGCGCGGGCAAGACCACGGTCGCCCGGCACTGGGCGAGCACGCGCCCGGTGGCCACCGCCCACATCAGCCTGGACGACGTCCGCGAGTGGGTGTGCTCGGGCTTCGCCGATCCGCAGGCGGGCTGGAACGAGCACTCCGAGGCCCAGTACCGCCTCGCCCGCCGCACCTGCGGCTTCGCCGCCCGCAACTACCTCGCCAACGGGATCTCCTGCATCCTCGACGACGCCGTCTTCCCCGACCGGCCCGTGGTCGGCCTCGGCGGCTGGAAGCGGCACGTCGGCCCGGCGCTGCTGCCGGTGGTGCTGCTGCCCGGGCTGGAGATCGTCCTGGAGCGCAATGCGGCGCGCTCCGGCAACCGGCGGCTCTCCGACGAGGAGGTCGCGCGGATCCACGGGCGGATGGCGGGCTGGTACGGCTCCGGCCTGCCGATCATCGACAACTCGCACCTGGACGTGGAGGGCACCGCCCGCGCCCTCGACGAAGCCTTGGCGCGGGCGCTGGCCTAAGCCGTACGGGTGCGGCGCCGCTGCTGGGGCTCCGCCCCGGACCCCGCGCCTCAAACGCCGGCGAGGCTGAAATTGCCCTGCGGGCAATCCAGCCGCACCGAGCATGCGGCCGCAGCAAAATCCAGCCCCGCCGGCGATCGAGGCGCGGGTCCGGGGCAGGCCCCCCCAGCGGCGGGGCCGCGCATACGGACGCGCTCACCAGGCCGGAGGCGGGCGGCGCTCGTAGGCTCGGAGACATGTCAGACGTGTACGCCGCCCGCCGCGGCACGCTTCGCGAACGCTGCGCCGCCGCGGGGAACGCCGCCGCGCTGGTCACGCGTCCGGCGAACGTCCGCTACCTCTCCGGGGCGTCCCCACGGGGCGCAGTCCTGTTCGTCGGGCCCTCCGAGGACGTGCTGTTCTGCGCGGCCCCGCCCACCGGCGAGGCCGACGAGGGCCGACTCGACGAGCGGCTCAGACTCTCCGTCCTGGCGAGCCCCGGCGGGGACCCCGCCGTCGCCGCCGCCGACATGGCGGCCGCCGTCCACGCCGACTCGCTCGCGGTGGAGGAGCACCACCTCACCGTCGGCCGCCACCGCGCCCTGCGCTCCGTGGCACCCAAACTGCGTCTCGCCGACCTCGGGACCGCCGTGGAGCAGCAGCGCCTTGTCAAGGACGAGGAGGAGATCGCCTGCCTGCGCATCGCCGCGGAGATCGCCGACCAGGCCCTCGGCGAGCTGCTGGAGTCCATCCTGGTCGGCCGTACCGAACGCCACCTCGCCCTGGAGCTGGAACGGCGGCTCGTCGACCACGGCGCCGACGGCCCCGCCTTCCCCACCTCCGTCGGCACCGGCCCGCACTCGGGCCGCTCCCGGCACCGGCCCTCCGACCGCAGGGTGGAGGAGGGGGACTTCCTGTCCGTCTGCCTCGGCGCGAACTACCGCGGCTACCGGTGCGAGATCGGCCGCACCTTCGTGATCGGCACCACCCCCGCCGACTGGCAGATCGAGCTGTACGACCTCGTCTTCAGCGCCCAGCGGGCCGGGCGGGAGGCCCTGCTGCCCGGGGCCGCGTACCGCGACGTGGACCACGCGGCGCGCTCCGTACTGGACTCCGCGGGCTACGGGGAAGCCCTCGCTCCGTGGACCGGGCACGGCGTCGGCCTCGAAATCGACGAGGACCCGCAGCTTGCACCTACGGCAATGGGTAAACTGGACGCTTGCGTGCCGGTCACCGTCGAACCGGGGGTTCACCTCCCGGGCCGGGGAGGTGTCCGGATCGATGACACGCTCGTCGTACGCCCCGAGGCGGACGGCGGTCCCGAGCTACTCACCATTACGACCAAGGAGCTGCTCGCGCTCTAGCCCGCACCGCCGGGCCGTGCGCGCCTCCCTGGTCTTCCAGTGCAGGAGATTCCGCAACCGTGGCTTCCACGAACGACCTCAAGAACGGCATGGTGCTCAAGCTCGACGGTGACCAGCTCTGGTCCGTCGTCGAGTTCCAGCACGTCAAGCCCGGCAAGGGCCCGGCCTTCGTGCGCACCAAGCTCAAGCACGTGCTCTCCGGCAAGGTCGTCGACAAGACGTTCAACGCCGGCACGAAGGTCGAGACGGCCACCATCGACCGCCGCGACATGCAGTTCTCGTACATGGACGGCGACTACTTCGTCTTCATGGACATGGACACCTACGACCAGCTGATGGTCGACAAGAAGGCCGTCGGCGACGCCGCCAACTTCCTCATCGAGGGCTTCACCGCCTCCGTGGCGCAGCACGAGGGCGAGGTGCTCTACGTCGAGCTCCCGGCCGCCGTCGAGCTGACCATCCAGCACACCGACCCGGGCGTCCAGGGCGACCGCTCCACCGGTGGCACCAAGCCGGCGACGCTGGAGACCGGTCACGAGATCCAGGTCCCGCTCTTCGTCACCACGGGCGAGAAGATCAAGGTCGACACCCGCAACAGCTCCTACCTCGGCCGGGTGAACAGCTAACCGTGGCTGCCCGGAGCAACGCGCGCAAGCGTGCTTTCCAGATCCTGTTCGAGGCCGACCAGCGCGGGGTACCCGTGCGCGAGGTCCTCGCGGACTGGATCCGCCACGCGCGGTCGGACGACCGGCAGCCGCCGGTCAGCGCCTTCACGATGGATCTCGTCGAGGGTTACGCCGACAAGGTGAACCGCATCGACGACCTGATCGTCACCTACGCCGTGGACTGGGAGCTCGACCGCATGCCGGTCGCTGACCGGAACATCCTGCGGCTCGGTGCGTACGAGCTGATCTGGGTGGACGACACCCCGGACGCCGTGGCCATCGACGAGGCCGTCCAGCTGGCCAAGGAGTTCTCGACGGACGAGTCCCCCTCGTTCGTGAACGGGCTGCTGGCCCGTTTCAAGGACCTGAAGCCGAGCCTGCGCCGAGGCGAGTAGCCTCCGGCGGGCCGGTAGTCGAGCGGAGGGGCCGCAGCGCATGCTGCGGCCCCTCCGCTGTGCTGCTTTGGCCATGGGTTGGGCGGTGCAGACGCAAAACGGCGGGTGCCGGGAGTCCGATGGGACTCCCGGCACCCGCCGGTAAACGTTTCTGCTGGGACTGGCCGGGACTAGATGTCCTCGTGGGCCACCGCACGACGCGCGTCCGCGTCCAGGACGCCCCAGCTGATCAGCTGCTCGGTCAGGACCGAGGGGGACTGGTCGTAGATGACGGCCAGCGTGCGCAGGTCGTCCTGGCGGATCGACAGCACCTTGCCGTTGTAGTCGCCGCGCTGGCTCTGGATGGTCGCCGCGTAACGCTGGAGCGGGCCTGCCTTCTCGGCGGGCACGCCCGCCAGGCGCTCCAGGTCCAGACGCAGCTTCGGCGGCGGCTCGGCAGCCCCGCCGGGAGTGGTGCCGGGCAGCAGCTCCTGCACCGGAACCCCGTAGAAGTCCGCCAGCTCGGCCAGGCGCTGGACGGTCACGGCGCGGTCCCCGCGCTCGTAGGAACCGACCACCACGGCCTTCCACCGGCCCTGGGACTTCTCCTCGACACCGTGGAGGGAGAGGCCCTGCTGGGTGCGGATGGCGCGGAGCTTGGCCCCGAGCTGTTTGGCGTATTCGCTGGACATAACGCTCCCGGACGCTGTGACGCTGTGACGATATGGACAACGTGACCACGTGCGGCTCCGCAACGCGGCTGGTAACTCACTGTGAGGTTACGCAGCGTTACTTGGGTGCGTCAAGCCGAATGGTCTCCATCGCCCCCTTAAGAGGAGCCCCACGCGCCCCGTGCGCGCCCTCGCGCACCAGCCCCGTGCGGGTATCACCACCACGCTCCTGGTACCGTGTGAGACGTACATCAGACGTCCTTTAAGGTCCGTCCCGTGAGGCGGAGAAGGAGGTCCTTTTCATGGACGCTCAGAACACGCAGGCGCAGCCCGATCACAGCGCCGATGTGGTGCGCCCCGTGCTGGAGGCGCAGGACATCGCCCGGGTGCTGACCCGCATCGCCCACGAGATCGTCGAACGCGCCAAGGGCGCCGACGACGTGGTGCTCCTCGGCATCCCCACCCGCGGTGTCTTCCTCGCCCGCCGGCTGGCCGCCAAGCTCGAAGAGATCACCGGTACGAAGATCCCGGTCGGCTCCCTCGACATCACCATGTACCGCGACGACCTGCGGATGAAGCCCGCCCGCGCGATCGGCCGCACCGAGATCCCCGGCGACGACCTCGACGGCCGCCTCGTCGTCCTCGTCGACGACGTGCTCTTCTCCGGCCGCACCATCCGCGCCGCCCTCGACGCCCTCGGCGACCTCGGCCGCCCCCGCGCCGTACAGCTCGCCGTCCTCGTCGACCGCGGCCACCGCGAACTGCCGATCCGCGCCGACTACGTCGGCAAGAACCTCCCCACGTCGCTGCGGGAGATCGTCAAGGTCCAGCTCCAGGAGGAGGACGGCCGTGACGCCGTGCTGCTCGGCCAGCGGACCGCCCAGGCAGCCGGGCAGTAGCCCGTACGAACTGACGGACGAGCCCGGGTCGGCCCGGGCCCGCGGCCGCGGCCTGCCCTGCCCGAACCCAGCCTGCCCTCCCGACCTACGGAGCCATCCAAGATGAAGCGCCACCTCATCTCGGCCGCCGATCTCACGCGCGACGACGCCGTCCTGATCCTCGACACCGCCGAGGAGATGGCCCGCGTCGCGGACCGGCCGATCAAGAAGCTGCCCACCCTGCGCGGCCTCACCGTCGTCAACCTCTTCTTCGAGGACTCGACCCGCACCCGGATCTCCTTCGAGGCGGCCGCCAAGCGGCTCTCCGCCGACGTCATCAACTTCTCCGCCAAGGGTTCCTCGGTTTCCAAGGGCGAATCCCTGAAGGACACCGCGCTGACCCTGGAGGCCATGGGCGCCGACGCGGTCGTCATCCGCCACCACGCCTCCGGCGCCCCCTACCGGCTCGCGACCTCCGGCTGGATCGACTCCGCCGTGGTCAACGCCGGCGACGGCACCCACGAGCACCCCACCCAGGCCCTGCTGGACGCCTTCACCATGCGCCGCCGCCTCGTAGGCCGCGACGCCGGCCTCGGCAAGGACCTTAACGGCCGCCGCATCACCATCGTCGGCGACGTCCTGCACAGCCGGGTGGCCCGCTCCAACGTCCAGCTGCTGCACACCCTCGGCGCCGAGGTCACCGTCGTGGCCCCGCCGACCCTGGTCCCGATCGGCGTCGAGAGCTGGCCGTGCGAGGTCTCGTACAACCTCGACGAGGTGCTGCCGAAGTCCGACGCTGTGATGATGCTGCGTGTGCAGCGCGAACGCATGAACGCCGCCTTCTTCCCGACCGAGCGCGAGTACTCCCGCCGGTACGGGCTCGACGGTGACCGCATGGCGAAGATGCCCGAGCACGCCATCGTCATGCACCCCGGCCCGATGAACCGCGGCATGGAGATCACCGCCGAGGTCGCCGACTCCGACCGCTGCACGGCCGTAGAGCAGGTCGCCAACGGCGTGTCCACCCGGATGGCCGTCCTGTACCTGCTGCTCGGAGGCTCCGAGCCCGCCGTCACCACCAGCACCAACGCCGCCCGTACCGAGGAGACCAAGTAACCATGAGCAAGATCCTTATCCGTGGCGCGAAGGTACTCGGTGGCGAGGCGCAGGACGTCCTGATCGACGGCGAGACCATCGCCGAGGTCGGCACCGGCCTGTCCGCCGAGGGCGCGACCGTCATCGAGGCCGAGGGCCAGGTCCTCCTCCCCGGCCTCGTCGACCTGCACACCCACCTGCGCGAGCCCGGCCGCGAGGACTCCGAGACCGTCCTGACCGGCACCCGCGCCGCCGCCTCCGGCGGCTACACCGCCGTCTTCGCCATGGCGAACACCTTCCCGGTCGCCGACACCGCCGGTGTCGTCGAGCAGGTCTGGCGCCTGGGCAAGGAGTCCGGCTACTGCGACGTGCAGCCCATCGGCGCCGTCACCGTCGGCCTGGAGGGCAAGCAGCTCTCCGAGCTGGGCGCCATGCACGACTCCGCCGCCCGCGTCACAGTCTTCTCCGACGACGGCAAGTGCGTCGACGACGCCGTGATCATGCGCCGCGCCCTGGAGTACGTGAAGGCCTTCGGCGGCGTCGTCGCCCAGCACGCCCAGGAGCCCCGCCTGACCGAGGGCGCCCAGATGAACGAGGGCGTCGTCTCCGCCGAGCTGGGCCTGGGCGGCTGGCCGGCCGTCGCCGAGGAGTCGATCATCGCCCGCGACGTGCTGCTCGCCGAGCACGTCGGCTCCCGCGTCCACATCTGCCACCTCTCCACGGCCGGCTCCGTCGAGATCGTCCGCTGGGCCAAGTCCCGCGGCATCGACGTCACCGCCGAGGTCACCCCGCACCACCTCCTCCTCACCGACGAGCTCGTCCGCTCGTACAACGCGGTCTACAAGGTCAACCCGCCGCTGCGCACCGAGAAGGACGTGCTGGCCCTGCGCGAGGCGCTCGCCGACGGCACGATCGACATCGTCGCCACCGACCACGCCCCGCACCCGCACGAGGACAAGGACTGCGAGTGGGCCGCCGCCGCCATGGGCATGGTGGGCCTGGAGACCGCGCTCTCCGTCGTCCAGCAGACGATGGTGGAGACCGGACTGCTCGACTGGGCGGGCGTCGCCGAGCGGATGTCGTTCGCTCCGGCGCGGATCGGCGGCCTGGGGAACCACGGCCGTCCCGTCTCGGCAGGTGAACCCGCGAACCTGACCTTGGTCGATACCTCGTACCGTGGTGTCGTGGACCCCGCACACTTCGCCTCCCGCAGCCGCAACACGCCTTACGAGGGCCGTGAGCTGCCGGGGCGCGTCACTCACACCTTCCTGCGGGGCCGGGCAACGGTCGTGGACGGGACGCTGGCGTGACACCTGCAGTAATCCAACTGGCCGCCGAGGCCGCCGAACGACAGTCGGCGGAGGTGACCAGCTTCGGCGCCCGCATGGCGTGGGTCGTCGGCCTGGCCGTCTTCGTCGCGTTCGTGTACTGGCTGATGCGGCAAGGCTGGAAGTGGCGAGGCGCTCTGCAGAACGATCTGCCGGAGCTGCCCGCCACCCCCGACGGTCTCCCCGCACACCGGCTGGCCCTGACCGGCCGCTACCACGGGTCCACCACCGCCGGACAGTGGCTCGACCGGATCGTCGCCCACGGCCTGGGCGTCCGCAGCCGGGTGGAGCTCACGCTCACCGACGCGGGCCTCGACGTGGTCCGACCGGGTGCCACCGATTTCTTCGTACCGGCCGCGCAGCTGCGCGGCGCCCGCCTCGACAAGGGAATCGCGGGCAAGGTACTCACCGAGGGCGGTCTGCTCGTCGTCACATGGGCGCACGGCGACAAGCTGATCGACTCCGGATTCCGCTCCGACCGCGCGGCCGAACACGCCGCCTGGGTCGAAGCCCTCAATCACATGAACCAATCCATCACGACGGAAGGCGCCGAACGATGACGACCTCCACCAGGGGAGCAGACAAAACTCCCGCCGTACTCGTCCTGGAGGACGGTCGGATCTTCCGCGGCCGCGCCTACGGCGCCCACGGGGAGACCTTCGGTGAGGCCGTGTTCTCCACCGGCATGACCGGCTACCAGGAGACCCTCACCGACCCGTCGTACCACCGGCAGGTCGTCGTGATGACCGCCCCGCACGTGGGCAACACCGGCGTCAACGACGAGGACCCCGAGTCCTCCCGCATCTGGGTGTCCGGCTACGTCGTGCGCGACCCCGCGCGCGTCCCCTCCAACTGGCGCTCCCGGCGCTCGCTGGACGAGGAGCTGGTCCACCAGGGCGTCGTCGGCATCAGCGGCGTCGACACCCGGGCGCTGACCCGCCACCTGCGCGAGCGCGGCGCCATGCGCGTCGGCATCTTCTCCGGCAACGCGGTCGCCGACGACGGCACGCTCCTCGCGAAGGTCCGCCAGGCCCCCGAGATGGAGGGCGCGAACCTCTCCGCCGAGGTCGCCACCAAGGAGACCTACGTGGTCCCCGCCATCGGTGAGAAGAAGTTCACCGTGGCCGCCGTCGACCTGGGCATCAAGGGCATGACCCCGCACCGGATGGCCGAGCGCGGCATCGAGGTGCACGTGCTGCCCGCCACCGCCACCGTCGAGGACGTGTACGCGGTCAACCCGGACGGCGTCTTCTTCTCCAACGGCCCGGGCGACCCGGCCACCGCCGACCACGCGGTCTCCGTCATGCAGGGCGTCCTCGCCCGCAAGACGCCGCTCTTCGGCATCTGCTTCGGCAACCAGATCCTCGGGCGCGCCCTCGGCTTCGGCACCTACAAGCTGAAGTACGGCCACCGCGGCATCAACCAGCCCGTCCAGGACCGGACCACCGGCAAGGTCGAGATCACCGCGCACAACCACGGCTTCGCCGTCGACGCGCCCCTCGACAAGGTCTCCGAGACCCCCTACGGCCGCGCCGAGGTCTCTCACGTCTGCCTGAACGACAACGTCGTGGAAGGCCTCCAGCTGCTCGACCAGCCGGCCTTCTCCGTCCAGTACCACCCCGAGGCGGCTGCCGGCCCGCACGACGCCGCGTACCTCTTCGACCGTTTCACGTCTTTGATGAGCACCGCCCAGATGGAGGCCGATCGTGCCTAAGCGCTCCGATATCCAGTCCGTCCTGGTCATCGGCTCCGGCCCGATCGTCATCGGCCAGGCCGCCGAGTTCGACTACTCCGGCACCCAGGCCTGCCGCGTCCTCAAGGCCGAGGGCCTGCGCGTCATCCTGGTGAACTCCAACCCGGCGACGATCATGACCGACCCGGAGATCGCCGACGCCACGTACGTCGAGCCGATCACCCCCGAGTTCGTCGAGAAGATCATCGCGAAGGAGCGCCCCGACGCGCTGCTCCCGACCCTCGGCGGCCAGACCGCGCTCAACACCGCGATCTCCATGCACGAGCAGGGCGTGCTGGAGAAGTACGGCGTCGAGCTCATCGGCGCCAACGTCGAGGCCATCAACAAGGGCGAGGACCGCGACCTCTTCAAGGGCGTCGTCGAGGCCGTCAAGGCCAAGATCGGGTACGGCGAGTCCGCCCGCTCGGTCATCTGCCACTCCATGGACGACGTCATCGCGGGCGTGGACACGCTCGGCGGCTACCCCGTCGTCGTGCGCCCCTCCTTCACCATGGGCGGCGCCGGCTCCGGCTTCGCGCACGACGAGGAAGAACTGCGCCGCATCGCCGGCCAGGGCCTCACGCTCTCCCCGACCACCGAGGTGCTCCTGGAGGAGTCCATCCTCGGCTGGAAGGAGTACGAGCTGGAGCTGATGCGCGACACCAAGGACAACGTGGTCGTCGTCTGCTCCATCGAGAACTTCGACCCGATGGGCGTCCACACCGGTGACTCGATCACCGTCGCCCCGGCGATGACGCTGACCGACCGCGAGTACCAGCGGCTGCGCGACATCGGCATCGCGATCATCCGCGAGGTCGGCGTCGACACCGGCGGCTGCAACATCCAGTTCGCGATCGACCCGACCGACGGCCGCGTCATCGTCATCGAGATGAACCCGCGCGTCTCCCGCTCCTCGGCGCTCGCCTCGAAGGCCACCGGCTTCCCGATCGCCAAGATCGCCGCCAAGCTGGCCATCGGCTACACGCTCGACGAGGTCCCCAACGACATCACCGAGAAGACCCCGGCCTCCTTCGAGCCGACCCTCGACTACGTCGTCGTCAAGGCCCCGCGCTTCGCCTTCGAGAAGTTCCCGCTCGCCGACGCCACCCTCACCACCACCATGAAGTCGGTGGGCGAGGCCATGGCCATCGGCCGCAACTTCACCGAGGCCCTCCAGAAGGCCCTGCGCTCCCTGGAGAAGAAGGGCTCGCAGTTCACCTTCGTCGGCCCCGTCGGCGACAAGGCGGAGCTGCTCGCCACCGCGGTCCGCCCGACCGACGGCCGCATCAACACCGTCATGCAGGCCATCCGCGCCGGCGCTACCCAGGAAGAGGTCTTCGAGTCCACGAAGATCGACCCCTGGTTCGTCGACCAGCTCTTCCTCATCAAGGAGATCGCCGACGAGCTGGCCGCCGCCGAGAAGCTCGACCCCGAGCTGCTCGCCGAGGCCAAGCGCCACGGCTTCTCCGACGCCCAGATCGCCGAGATCCGCGGCCTGCGCGAGGACGTCGTCCGCGAGGTCCGCCACGCCCTCGGCGTCCGCCCGGTCTACAAGACGGTCGACACCTGCGCAGCCGAGTTCGCCGCGAAGACCCCGTACTTCTACTCGTCCTACGACGAGGAGTCCGAGGTCGCCCCGCGCGAGAAGCCCGCGGTCATCATCCTGGGCTCCGGCCCGAACCGCATCGGCCAGGGCATCGAGTTCGACTACTCCTGCGTCCACGCCTCCTTCGCGCTCAGCGACGCGGGCTACGAGACCGTGATGGTCAACTGCAACCCGGAGACCGTCTCCACGGACTACGACACCTCCGACCGCCTGTACTTCGAGCCGCTGACGCTCGAGGACGTGCTGGAGATCGTCCACGCGGAGTCCCTCGCGGGCCCGATCGCCGGTGTCATCGTCCAGCTCGGCGGCCAGACCCCCCTCGGTCTCGCCCAGGCGCTCAAGGACAACGGCGTCCCCGTCGTCGGCACCTCCCCGGAGGCCATCCACGCCGCCGAGGACCGCGGCGCCTTCGGCCAGGTCCTCGCCGACGCCGGCCTGCCCGCCCCCAAGCACGGCACCGCCACCACCTTCCCCGGCGCCAAGGCGATCGCCGACGAGATCGGCTACCCGGTCCTCGTCCGCCCGTCCTACGTGCTCGGCGGCCGTGGCATGGAGATCGTCTACGACGAGGCCCGCCTCGAGTCGTACATCGCCGAGTCCACCGAGATCAGCCCCACCCGGCCGGTCCTGGTCGACCGCTTCCTCGACGACGCCATCGAGATCGACGTCGACGCCCTCTACGACGGCCACGAGCTCTACCTCGGCGGCGTCATGGAGCACATCGAGGAAGCCGGCATCCACTCCGGCGACTCGGCCTGCGCCCTGCCCCCGATCACCCTCGGCGGCTACGACATCAAGCGCCTGCGCGCCTCCACCGAGGCCATCGCCAAGGGCGTCGGCGTGCGCGGCCTGATCAACATCCAGTTCGCGATGGCGGGTGACATCCTCTACGTCCTGGAGGCCAACCCGCGCGCCTCCCGGACCGTCCCCTTCACCTCGAAGGCGACCGCCGTCCCGCTCGCGAAGGCCGCCGCGCGCATCTCGCTCGGCACCACCATCGCCGAGCTGCGCGCCGAGGGCCTGCTGCCCAAGACCGGCGACGGCGGCACCCTGCCGATCGACGCGCCGATCTCCGTCAAGGAGGCCGTCATGCCGTGGTCGCGCTTCCGCGACATCCACGGCCGCGGCGTGGACACCGTCCTCGGCCCGGAGATGCGCTCCACCGGCGAGGTCATGGGCATCGACGCCGTCTTCGGCACGGCGTACGCGAAGTCGCAGGCGGGCGCCTACGGCCCGCTGCCCACCAAGGGCCGCGCCTTCATCTCCGTCGCCAACCGCGACAAGCGCTCGATGATCTTCCCGGCGCGCGAGCTCGTCGCCCACGGCTTCGAGCTGCTCGCCACCTCGGGCACCGCCGAGGTGCTGCGCCGCAACGGCATCAACGCCACCGTGGTGCGCAAGCTCAGCGAGGGTGAGGGCCCGAACGGCGAGAAGACCATCGTCCAGCTCATCCACGACGGCCAGGTCGACCTGATCGTCAACACCCCGTACGGCACCGGCGGCCGCCTCGACGGCTACGAGATCCGCACGGCGGCCGTGGCGCGCAGCGTCCCGTGCCTGACCACGGTCCAGGCGCTCGCCGCGGCCGTCCAGGGCATCGACGCGCTGAACCACGGCGACGTGGGCGTCCGCTCCCTCCAGGAGCACGCGGAGCACCTGACCGCGGCCCGCGACTAGCAGCCCGTACGAAAGGGGGGCACCGGCGACAACGCCCGGTGTCCCCCCTTTCTTGAGCGCACAAGGGATATTTCGGACGATGTACAAGCTGTTCTTCAACCTGGTCTTCAAGCGGATGGACCCCGAGCAGGCCCACTACATGGCCTTCCGCTGGATCCGCCTCGCCGCCCGCACCCCCGTGCTGCGCACCTTCGTCGCGGCCGCGCTCGCGCCCCGCTACAAGGAACTGCGCACCGAGGCCCTCGGCCTGCGGATGCACGGCCCCTTCGGTCTCGCGGCCGGCTTCGACAAGAACGCCGTCGCCATCGACGGCATGTCGATGCTCGGCTTCGACCACATCGAGATCGGCACCGTCACGGCCGAGGCGCAGCCGGGCAACCCCAAGAAGCGCCTCTTCCGCCTGGTCCCCGACCGCGCGCTGATCAACCGGATGGGCTTCAACAACGAGGGCTCGGCGGCCGTCGCGGAGCGCCTGGCGACCCGCAACCCCGTCTTCAACACCGTCGTCGGCGTCAACATCGGCAAGACCAAGGTCGTCCCCGAGGAGGAGGCCGTCGGCGACTACGTCACCTCCACCGAGCGCCTGGCCCGCCACGCCGACTACCTCGTCGTCAACGTCTCCTCGCCCAACACGCCCGGCCTGCGCAACCTCCAGGCCACGGAGTCGCTGCGCCCGCTGCTGACCGCCGTACGGGAAGCAGCGGACCGCGTGGTCACCGACCGGCGGGTGCCGCTCCTGGTCAAGATCGCCCCGGACCTCGCGGACGAGGACGTCGACGCCGTCGCCGACCTCGCCCTGGAGCTCGGCCTGGACGGCATCATCGCGACGAACACCACCATCGCGCGCGAGGGCCTGGGCCTGCGCTCCGACCCCTCCCTGGTCAAGGAGACCGGCGGCCTGTCCGGCGCCCCCGTCAAGGAGCGCTCCCTGGAGGTTCTGCGCCGCCTGTACGCCCGTGTGGGCGACCGGATCGTGCTGGTGGGCGTCGGGGGCATCGAGAACGCCGAGGACGCCTGGCAGCGGATCCTGGCCGGCGCCACCCTCATCCAGGGCTACAGCGCCTTCATCTACGAGGGCCCGTTCTACGCCCGCGCCATCCACAAGGGCCTGGCCGCGCGCCTGGCCACCAGCCCGTACGCGACGCTCGCCGAAGCGGTGGGCGCCGAGACCAAGGCCCGAAAGGCAGCGAAGTGAGCCCTGTCATCACCCCGTTCGGCACCCGCCTCCGCGAGGCGATGGACACCCGCGGCCCGCTCTGCGTGGGCATCGACCCGCACGCCGCGCTGCTCGCACAGTGGGGCCTGGCCGACGACATCGCGGGCCTGGAGCGCTTCTCCCGCACGGTCGTGGAGGCGCTGGCCGAAACGGTGGCGGTCTTCAAGCCGCAGGCCGCCTTCTTCGAGCGGTTCGGCTCCAAGGGCGTCGCGGTGCTGGAGCAGACCGTGGCCGACGCGCGCGCGGCGGGCGCCCTCGTGGTGATGGACGCCAAGCGGGGCGACATCGGCTCGACCATGGCGGCCTACGCCTCGGCCTTCCTGGACCCGGCCTCGCCGCTCTTCTCCGACGCGCTGACGGTCTCCCCGTACCTCGGCTACGGCTCCCTCGCCCCGGCCGTGGAGCTGGCGCGGGAGTCCGGGGCCGGCCTCTTCGTCCTGGCCCTGACCTCCAACCCGGAGGGTGCGGAGGTCCAGCGGGCGGTACGCGAGGACGGCCGCTCCATCGGCGCGACGATGCTGGCGCACCTGGCGGCGGAGAACGCGGGCGCGGTACCGATGGGCTCCTTCGGAGCGGTCGTGGGGGCCACGCTGGGGGACCTGTCCTCCTTCGACCTGGACATCAACGGGCCGCTGCTGGCGCCCGGCATCGGCGCGCAGGGCGCGACCGCGGCGGACCTTCCGGCCGTGTTCGGCAAGGCCGTGCGCAACGTCGTTCCGAACGTGTCCCGGGGCGTGCTGAAGCACGGGCCGGACGTTGCCGCGCTCCGCGCGAGCGCGGCCGCCTTTGCGGACGAGATCCGCGAGGCCGTGGCGGCGTAGCGCCTACCCCGCCGGGCGGTCCGGGTGCGGCGCCGTTGCCGGGGGCGCTGCCCCCGGACCCCCGCGCCTCAAACGCCGGCGGGGCTGGATTTCGCTCCCGTCGTTTGCCCGGCGGGCTGGGTTGCCGCGCAGCGGCCCCGCCCGGCCTGCCCGGGGGGCCACGGGGCCGGGGGATTGGGGGCGGACGGCCCCGGTGGAGGGGGCTTACGGCGGCCCGCGGACGGCGCGGCCGGCGGGAGCATGGGGGCGGAACCCAGCCCGAGCGGAGCGAAACCGTGCCCCCTGTGCAGACCACCGCCACCATCCGGCGGATCGAACCCGTCGGGGCCTACCACCGCCTCGTCCTCGACGCCCCCGGCGTGACAGGGGTGCGCCCCGGCCACTTCGGCGCGCTGGCCATCGGGGGACCGCACTCCGCGATGCTCCTGCGCCGGGCCTTCTCCATCCACCGCACCGACCCCACTGCCGGCACCGTCGAGTTCGTCTTCGCCGAAGCCGGCCGCGGCACCCGCGCCCTGGCCCGGCACCGGGCCGGGGACACCGTCGACCTGATCGCCCCCCTCGGCACCCCCTTCCCGCTCCCGGACGCACCCGTCGCCGCGGTCCTCGTCGCCGGCGGCTACGGCAGCGCGCCGCTCTTCTCCCTCGCCGAGGCGATCACCGCCCGCGGCGGCCGGGTCGCCTTCGTGCTCGGTGCCGCCACCGCGGACCGGCTGTTCGGCGTGACCCGGGCCCGCGCCCTGACCTCCCACGTGCACGTGGTCACCGACGACGGCTCCGCCGGGGAGCCCGGGCGGGTCACCGATCCGCTCCCCGCCGCCATCGCGGCCGTCGGCGCCGCCGAGGTGTACTCCTGCGGGCCGATGCCCATGCTGCGGGCCGTCACCGGCATCGCCACCGCAGCCGGAGCGGCCAGCCACACAGCCGTCGAGGAGGCCATGGCCTGCGGCATCGGGATCTGCATGACATGCGTGCTCCCCGTGACAGGCCCGGACGGGGCCACCCGGCTCCTGCGCTTCTGCACCTCCGGGCCCGTCTTCGACGGAACGACCGTCCGCTGGGACGAGACGGAAGGCAGTCACGCCGCATGAACCCGGTGAATCCCCGCGATGTCGACATGTCGGCACCCCTGGGCGCCCACGTCACCCTCCCCACCCCCCTCTCCACCGCCTCCGGCTGTGCCGGCTACGGCCGGGAGCTCGACCGGTTCACCCCGCTCGACCGGCTCGGCACCGTCACCACCAAGACGGTGATGCCGCACCCGCGCTCCGGCCGGCCCACGCCCCGCATGGCGGAGACCCCCAGCGGCATGCTGAACTCCATCGGCCTCCAGGGCTGCGGCATCGACCGCTTCGTCGAGGAGGAGCTGCCCTGGCTGGCGGAGCGGGGCGCGCGGGTCCTCGTATCGATCGCGGGGGAGCGGACGGAGGAGTTCGCCGAGGCCGCGGCCCGGCTCACCGGGCGGCCCGGCGTGGTCGGCATCGAGGCCAACATCTCCTGTCCCAACGTGGAGGACCGCGGCCTCGTCTTCGCCTGCGACCCGGACGCCTCCCACGCCGCGGTCAAGGCGGTCAAGGCCGCCGCCGACCCCGCGCTGCCCGTCTACGCCAAGCTCACCCCCGACGTGACGCGCATCACCGACAACGCGGCCGCCTGCACCGACGCCGGGGCCGACGGCCTCTCGGTGATCAACACCCTGCTGGGGATGGCCATCGACACCGAGACCATGCGCCCGGCCCTCGCGGGGGTCACCGGCGGGCTCTCGGGCCCCGCCGTCCGGCCCGTCGCCGTGCGCTGTGTGTTCCAGGTGTACGGAGCCATGCTCGGCGGCGCCGTCCGGCCGGTCCCGATCCTCGGGATGGGCGGGATCGCCTCCGGCCGGGACGCCCTGGAGTTCGTCCTCGCGGGTGCCTCCGGCATCGCCGTCGGGACCGCCCTGTTCAACGACCCCTCCGTGCCGCTGCGCATCCACGACGAGCTCCGCGCGGCCCTCGCGGAACGCGGATTCGGCGCCTTCGGAGATGCCGTCGGGCACGCCCATCGCACTTCTTGACGAAAATCGAACGGCTTTCATCGGACAAAACCGGGGTGTTATGTCCGTGATGTACGGTTCAGTGGAGGCTGACCAGGACTTTTCGTCCGTTCTCGCTGACTGGAGCGGCCTTGGCCGCTAGTCTCCGAGCAGAGTGAACGTGCAGCGAACGAGTAATACCGCTGTTCGGGAGCTCGCCTGGTGTGGTGCCCTCGGGTAGCCCACTGGTCCGTATCCGACAGTTCGACATCCGAGGTGACGTAGGCGTGGCTCTTCCGCCCCTTACCCCTGAACAGCGCGCAGCCGCGCTCGAAAAGGCCGCCGCGGCTCGCCGGGAGCGGGCCGAGGTCAAGAATCGACTCAAGCACTCCGGCGCCTCCCTCCAGGAGGTCATCAAGACGGGCCAGGAGAACGACGTCATCGGCAAGATGAAGGTCTCCGCCCTGCTGGAGTCCCTGCCTGGCGTGGGCAAGGTGCGCGCCAAGCAGATCATGGAGCGCCTCGGCATCTCCGAGTCCCGGCGTGTCCGAGGTCTCGGCTCCAACCAGATCGCTTCTCTGGAGCGTGAGTTCGGCACTCCCGCCGGCTGACGCGTCGCCTGAAGTTCTTCCGGCGTTCTCAGGCAGTCCTGGGAACCTGGATAATCGCTCTATGGCAGCAGAGGTTCGTCCGCGGCTGACCGTGCTCTCCGGCCCTTCGGGGGTCGGCAAGAGCACGGTCGTCGCGCATATGCGCAAGGTCCACCCCGAGGTCTGGCTCTCGGTGTCGGCCACCACCCGCAAGCCGCGGCCCGGTGAGCGACACGGAGTCCAGTACTTCTTCGTCAACGACGACGAGTTCGACAAGCTGATCGCCAACGGCGAGCTGCTGGAGTGGGCCGAGTTCGCGGGCAACCGCTACGGCACACCGCGCGGCGCGGTGCTGGAACGCCTCGACAACGGCGAGCCGGTACTGCTGGAGATCGACCTCCAGGGCGCCCGGCTCGTCCGCGAGTCGATGCCCGAAGCCCAACTCGTTTTCCTGGCCCCGCCGAGCTGGGACGAGCTGGTCCGCCGACTGACCGGACGGGGCACCGAATCCCCGGCGGTCATCGAGCGCCGGCTCGACACCGCCAAGATCGAACTGGCTGCCGAATCCGAGTTCGACACCACCCTGGTCAACACCTCCGTCGAGGACGTGGCGCGCGAGCTGCTAGCCTTGATGGAAGTTGTCTGATCGTTGGTCGATTATTCAAAATCGGCTAATGTTTGATCTTTCACCCATTCTTCGGAAGGTAGAGCGTGTCCTCTTCCATCACCGCGCCCGAGGGCATCATCAACCCGCCGATCGACGAGCTGCTCGAGGCCACTGACTCGAAGTACAGCCTCGTGATCTACGCGGCCAAGCGCGCGCGTCAGATCAACGCGTACTACTCGCAGCTCGGCGAGGGCCTGCTGGAGTACGTCGGCCCGCTGGTGGACACCCACGTCCACGAGAAGCCGCTGTCGATCGCGCTGCGCGAGATCAACGCGGGTCTGCTGACCTCCGAGGCCATCGAGGCCCCGGCCCAGTAAGGCACGAGAATTCCTTTCACCACAGGCCCGGCAGAACATCTGCCGGGCCTGTGGTGTGTCATGGGTGGATACGACGGTCGAAGAGGAGAGTGCGGTGGCTAAGCCGAAGGTCGTGCTGGGAGTCAGCGGCGGGATCGCCGCCTACAAGGCGTGCGAACTGCTCCGCCGGCTGACCGAGTCCGGGCACGACGTGCGCGTGGTGCCGACGGCGGCGTCCCTGAACTTCGTCGGCGAGGCCACCTGGGCCGCGCTGTCCGGGAACCCGGCCTCCAGCGAGGTGTGGGAGACCGTCCACGAGGTGCCCCACGTGCGCATCGGGCAGACCGCCGACCTCGTGGTCGTCGCCCCGGCCACCGCCGACATGCTGGCCAAGGCCGCGCACGGGCTCGCCGACGACCTGCTCACGAACACGCTGCTCACCGCCCGCTGCCCGGTGGTCTTCGCCCCCGCCATGCACACCGAGATGTGGGAGCACCCCGCCACCCAGGAGAACGTGGCCACGCTGCGGCGGCGAGGAGCCGTCGTCATCGAGCCCGCCGTCGGCCGGCTCACCGGCAAGGACACCGGCAAGGGCCGGCTGCCCGACCCCGAGGAGATCTTCGAGGTCTGCCTCAGGGTCCTGGCGCGCGGGGTCGTCGAGCCGGACCTCGTCGGACGCCACGTGCTGATCAGCGCCGGCGGCACGCGGGAGCCCCTCGACCCCGTGCGCTTCCTCGGCAACCGCTCCTCCGGCAAGCAGGGCTACGCCCTCGCCCGCACCGCCGTCGCCCGCGGGGCCCGGGTCACCCTCGTCGCCGCGAACACCGCGCTCGCCGACCCCGCCGGGGTGGACGTCGTACGCGTGGGGACGGCCGTCCAGCTGCGGGAAGCGGTGCTCAAGGCGGCCGCGGACGCCGACGCGGTGGTGATGGCCGCGGCCGTGGCCGACTTCCGGCCCGCCGAATACGCCGGCGGAAAGATCAAGAAGAAGGACGGGCAGGACCCCGCGCCCGTCGCCCTCGTCCGCAACCCCGACGTACTCGCGGAGATCTCGGCCGACCGTGCCCGGGACGGACAGGTCGTGGTGGGCTTCGCCGCCGAGACCGACGACGTCCTCGCCAACGGACGGGCCAAGCTCCGGCGCAAGGGGTGCGACCTTCTCGTCGTCAACGAGGTCGGAGAGGCCAAGACCTTCGGTTCGGAGGAGAACGAGGCGGTCGTCCTGGCCTCCGATGGCTCTGAGCTCCAGGTTCCCTATGGCCCCAAGGAGGCTTTGGCCGATGTGATTTGGGACCAGGTCGCTCGCAGACTTCCCGCCCGACGCGCTTGAGTCATTCGCTTCTCCTCGACCCGCCGGTAGGCAAGAATGGAGTGCCGCAGGTCACACGGCTCCCATAGGGCGAGACGGGTGCCCAGCCGGAGGATGACAACCGATAAACTGCATTCGGAACGTGATCGGGCGCAGCCCCTGGTGTGGTTCCGCCAAATGATCAGCCAGCAGCCGCTGCAACCCCAGGGAGCGTTGTGTCCCGTCGTCTGTTCACCTCGGAGTCTGTGACCGAGGGCCACCCCGACAAGATCGCTGACCAGATCAGCGACACGATCCTCGACGCGCTCCTCACCGAGGACCCGACCTCGCGCGTCGCCGTGGAAACCCTCATCACCACCGGTCTCGTGCACATCGCGGGCGAGGTGACGACGAAGGCCTACGCGCCGATCGCGCAGCTCGTCCGGGACAAGATCCTCGAGATCGGCTACGACTCCTCGAAGAAGGGCTTCGACGGCGCCTCCTGCGGCGTGTCGGTGTCCATCGGTGCGCAGTCCCCGGACATCGCGCAGGGTGTCGACACGGCGTACGAGACGCGTGTCGAGGGTGATGAGGACGAGCTCGACAAGCAGGGCGCCGGCGACCAGGGCCTGATGTTCGGCTACGCCTGCGACGAGACCCCCGAGCTGATGCCGCTCCCGATCCACCTGGCGCACCGGCTCTCCCGCCGGCTGTCCGAGGTCCGCAAGAACGGGACCATCCCGTACCTGCGTCCCGACGGCAAGACCCAGGTCACCATCGAGTACGACGGCGACAAGGCCGTGCGCCTGGACACCGTGGTGGTCTCCTCGCAGCACGCCTCCGACATCGACCTGGACTCGCTGCTCGCTCCCGACATCCGCGAGTTCGTCGTCGAGCACGTCCTGGCGCAGCTCATCGAGGACGGCATCAAGCTCGACACCGAGGGCTACCGCCTCCTGGTGAACCCGACCGGCCGCTTCGAGATCGGCGGCCCGATGGGCGACGCCGGCCTCACCGGCCGCAAGATCATCATCGACACGTACGGCGGCATGGCCCGCCACGGCGGCGGCGCCTTCTCCGGCAAGGACCCGTCGAAGGTCGACCGCTCGGCCGCCTACGCGATGCGCTGGGTCGCGAAGAACGTGGTCGCCGCCGGCCTCGCCTCGCGCTGCGAGGTCCAGGTCGCGTACGCGATCGGCAAGGCCGAGCCGGTGGGTCTGTTCGTGGAGACCTTCGGCACCGCCAAGGTCGACGTCCAGAAGATCGAGGACGCGATCGGCGAGGTCTTCGACCTGCGTCCGGCCGCGATCATCCGCGACCTGGACCTGCTCCGCCCGATCTACGCCCAGACCGCCGCCTACGGCCACTTCGGCCGCGAGCTGCCGGACTTCACCTGGGAGCGCACCGACCGCGTGGACGCGCTGCGCGCGGCCGCCGGCCTGTAAGCACCACCGAACGCGACGAACGGCCCCGGACCTTGAGGTCCGGGGCCGTTCGTCCATGCTGGTGCCGCTTCCCGGTGCGAAGGCTACGGATACATCTGGAGCGGGTGAGTCGTCCCCGTGTCGAAGGAAACCCCACCGTCGCCGATGGTGATCTCGGGAGCACCACCGAACCCCACCGCTGTCAGTGGGGTTTGGTAAGAATGCAGGTGTGAGCAGCTCGAACGATTCCCCGCCGGAGCAGCTCGCGCTGATCCGGGAGATGGTCGCCGAGGCGAAGGCCAAGGCGCCCAAGGCGAAACCGCGTACCTGGCGCGGCGCCGCCGTGGCCGAGGAACTGCCCGTCGCCCGGGTCCTCGTGAACAAGGGAGTGCTCCACCTCGACCGGCTCTTCGACTACGCCGTCCCCGCCGAGCTGGCCGAGGCCGCCCAGCCCGGCGTCCGCGTCCGGGTCCGTTTCGGGGCCGGCGGCCACCGCGTGCACGGCGGCCGCCGCGAGGGCGGCGGGCTCATCGACGGCTTCATCGTGGAACGGCGCGCCGAGTCCGAATACGACGGCGCCCTGGCCGCGCTCGCCCAAGTGGTCTCGCCGGAGGTCGTGCTCAGCCCGCGCATGCTCGCCCTCGCCCGGGCCGTCGCCGACCGGTACGCGGGCAGCCTGGCCGACGTACTCCAGCTCGCCCTGCCCCCGCGCAGTGCCCGCGCCGAGGCCAAGCCCTCCCCGGAACCGCTGCCCCCGCCCGCCGCGCCGGAGCCCGGGGGCTGGGCGCGCTACGGCGCCGGCCCCGGCTTCCTGCGGGCCCTGGCCGCCGGAGGCACCCCCCGCGCGGTGTGGACCGCGCTGCCCGGCCCCGGCTGGGCCGACGAGCTGGCCCGCGCCATGGCCGCCACCCTGGCCTCCGGCCGGGGGGCACTCGCGGTGGTGCCCGACGGCCGCACCGCCGCCCGGGTCGACGCGGCCCTCACCGCCCTGCTGGGCGAGGGGCGGCACGCGCTGCTGACCGCCGAGTCCGGCCCCGAGAAGCGCTACCGGCAGTGGCTCGCGGTGAGCCGGGGCTCCGTACGCGCCGTCGTCGGCACCCGGGCGGCGATGTTCGCCCCCGTACGGGACCTCGGGCTGGTGGTGATCTGGGACGACGGGGACTCCAGCCACAGCGACGACCGCGCCCCCTTCCCGCACGTGCGCGAGGTGCTGGAGCTGCGAGCGGTCACCGACGGCTGCGGGTTCCTCGCCGGGAGCACCAGCTGCACCGTGGAGGCCGCCCAGCTGGTCGAGTCCGGGTGGGCCCGGCCGCTGGTCGCGGACCGCGAGACCGTACGGGCCACCGCCCCCCGGATCCGGACCGTCGGCGACGAGCTGCTGGCCCGCGACGAGGCCGCCCGGGCCGCGCGGCTGCCGAGCCTGGCGTGGGAGACCGTGCGGGAGGGGCTCAAGACCGGGCCCGTACTCGTCCAGGTGCCCCGGCGCGGCTACGTGCCCCGGCTGGCCTGCGAGCGGTGCCGGACGCCCGCCCGCTGCACGGTCTGCGCCGGGCCGCTGGAGGCCCCCGACGAGCGGGACCTGCAGTGCGGGTGGTGCGGGCGGGCCGAGCCCTCCTGGCACTGCGAGGAGTGCGGCTCCTTCCGGCTGCGGGCCCAGGTGGTCGGTGCGCGGCGCACGGCCGAGGAGCTGGGTCGGGCGTTTCCGGCGGTTCCCGTACGGACTTCCGGGCGCGACCACGTCCTGGACGAGGTGCCGGAGCGGCCCGCGCTGGTGGTGTGCACCCCCGGGGCCGAGCCCGTCGCGGAGGGCGCCGGGTACGCGGCGGCCCTGCTGCTGGACGGCTGGGCGATGCTGACCCGGCCCGACCTGCGGGCGGGGGAGGACGCGCTGCGGCGCTGGATCGCCGCGGCCTCGCTGGTGCGGGGGGACGGGCAGGTCGTCGTGGTCGCGGAGCCGACGCTGCGGCCCGTGCAGGCGCTCGTGCGGTGGGACCCGGTGGGCCATGCGGTGCGGGAGCTCGCGGAGCGGGCGCAGCTCGGGTTCCCGCCGGTGTCCCGGATGGCGGCGGTCGCCGGGCGGGGGGAGTCGGTGGAGGCCTTCCTGGCCGGGGCCGGGCTGCCGCCGGACGCGGAGATCCTGGGTCCGGTGCCGATGCCGGGGCGGCGGGGGGAGCGGTCGCCCGGGGAGCGGGCGCTGGTCCGAGTGCCGCCGGGCAGTGGGGCGGCCCTTGCCGCCGCGTTGAAGTCGGCGCAGGCGGCGCGGATGGCTCGGGGGGTGCCGGCTGCGGATGCGGTGCGGGTGCGGATCGATCCGCCGGACATCGGCTGACGCTGCGCGGGGCCTTCCCCCACCCCGCCCCTTCCCGTAACTGGGGGCTCCGCCCCCAGACCCCCGCGCCTCAAACGCCGGCGAGGCTGGATAGTGCCGCTGCGCGGCACCTCCAGCCCGCCCGGCGTTTGAAACGGAGAAAGGGCGGGGCGGGGAGAGAGCCGCCCGCAGGGCCCCGGTGGTGGCCGTCGGGGGTCGGCGTCCCGGCGGCGGGGGTCAGCCGTTGCGGGGGCCCGGGAAGGCCGGGGAGTTTTCGCGGAGGGGCTGCGGGGGGACCGAGCGGGCGGCCGGGATCGTGGGGAGCGGGCCCATGGTCCGGGTGGTCGCGCCCTCGGCCAGCGGCTCCGCGGACTCCGCGCTCTGCGCGCGCCTGGCACCGTAGCGGCGGTGCACGGCCTGCTTGGTGACGCCGAGCGCCGAGCCGACCGCGTCCCACGAGAAACCGAGCGAGCGGTCGAAGTCCACCGCGGCGGTGACCAGCGTCTCGACGCTGTCCCGCAGCTCCTGCGCGAGGCGGACGGTGGGCGCGGGCGCCCGGCCGTAGACGACGAATCCCGTGGAGGGGCCGGAGCGGCGCGGGCGGTACACGTTGCCGAGCTGGGCGGTGAGCGTACGCAGGGCATCCACCTGCCGGCGAACCCGCTCGATGTCCCGCACCAGCAGGTGCAGGCTGGCCCGGGCTTGGGCGTCGTGGGTGGCGTGGTCGGCCATGAAGAAGCCTCTCGAACCGGTGCTGAAGGGCGGATCGGGCCGCAGACACCGTTCACGAAGCGGCCCGTTGTGGTCAATCTCCTTTGACCAACGCGCCAGCAGGCGCCCAGGTCACGCATTGGGGGCGTGTCGGCATATGCGAGAGGCGCGCGTGTGTGCGTACGCCCCCTCGACGGCACAGGTGGGCCGTGGGACCCGGGCCCCATAGACTGGTGCGCTGCTGACAGCCGAGATAGCGAGGTAGGACCCCAGTGAAGCTCGTCTTCGCAGGCACCCCCGAGGTCGCCGTGCCCGCCCTGGACGCCCTGATCGCCTCCGGGCGCCACGAGGTCGCCGCCGTCGTCACCCGGCCCGACGCCCCCGCCGGGCGCGGGCGGCGGCTCGTCGCCAGCCCGGTCGCCGAGCGCGCGGAGGAGGCCGGCATCGAGGTCCTCAAGCCCGCCCGGCCGCGCGACCCCGACTTCCAGGCCCGGCTGCGCGAGATCGCCCCGGACTGCTGTCCGGTCGTCGCCTACGGGGCCCTGATCCCCAAGAGCGCGCTGGACATCCCCAAGCACGGGTGGGTCAACCTGCACTTCTCGCTGCTGCCCGCCTGGCGCGGAGCCGCGCCCGTGCAGCACTCGATCATGGGTGGGGACCAGGTCACCGGCGCCTCCACCTTCCTGATCGAGGAGGGCCTCGACTCCGGGCCGGTCTACGGGATCCTCACCGAGGAGATCCGCCCGACCGACACCAGCGGCGACCTCCTGACCCGCCTCGCCTTCGCCGGCTCCGGGCTGCTGGCCGCCACGATGGACGGCATCGAGGACGGCACCCTGCGCGCCGTCGCCCAGCCCGCCGACGGGATCTCGCTCGCGCCGAAGATCACCGTGGAGGACGCCCGGATCGACTGGACGGCCCCCGCGATGCGCGCCGACCGCGTGGTGCGCGGCTGCACCCCGGCGCCGGGCGCGTGGACCGTTTTCCGCGGGGAGCGGCTCAAGCTGATCTCGGTCGGCCTGGTCGCCGACCGCACCGACCTGGAGCCCGGCGTGCTGGCCCCGGCCAAGAACAACGTCTACGTCGGCACCGGCTCGCACGCCGTGGAGCTGCTCTGGGTGCAGCCGCAGGGCAAGAAGCCGATGCGCGGCGCCGACTGGGCGCGCGGGGTGCGGATCGCGCCCGGCGAGCGGCTCGGCGGGGCCGACGTAGGCTGAGTTCAGCCGAAGCACGGCACGCACCGATCCACCCCGTACCGCCAGCACCTCGTAAATCCGGAGCACTTTTCACGTGAGCGAACAGCCCCGTCGTCGTCCCGCCGCAGGCGCGGGCGGCAAGCCGAACAAGCAGGCCAAGCCCTACCGGCGGCCCCAGAAGGACCCCGTGCGGATGCTGGCCTTCGAGGTGCTGCGGGCGGTGGACGAGCGGGACGCGTACGCGAACCTCGTGCTGCCGCCGCTGCTGCGCAAGGCCCGCCAGGACGAGAACTTCCAGGCGCGTGACGCGGCGCTGGCCACCGAGCTGGTGTACGGGACGCTGCGCCGGCAGGGCACCTACGACGCCGTCATCAAGGCGTGCATCGACCGACCGCTGCGCGAGGTGGACCCGCCGGTGCTGGACGTGCTGTCGCTCGGCGCGCACCAGCTGCTCGGCACCCGCATCCCCACGCACGCGGCCGTCTCGGCGAGCGTCGAGCTGGCCCGGGTGGTGCTCGGCGACGGCCGGGCGAAGTTCGTCAACGCCGTGCTGCGCAAGATCGCCGCGCACGACCTGGAGGGGTGGCTGGAGATCGTCGCCCCTCCGTACGAGGAGGATGCGGAGGAACACCTCGCGGTGTACCACTCGCACCCGCGGTGGGTCGTCAGCGCGCTGTGGGACGCGCTGGGCGGCGGGCGTGCCGGGATCGAGGACCTGCTGGAGGCCGACAACGAGCGGCCCGAGGTCACGCTGGTCGCGCGTCCTGGGCGGTCCACGCCCGAGGAGCTGCTGGAGGCGGTCGGCGAGGACTCCGCGCTGCCGGGCCGCTGGTCCCCGTACGCGGTCCGGATGGCCGAGGGCGGCGAACCGGGCGCGCTGGAGGCGGTGCGCGAGGGACGCGCGGGCGTGCAGGACGAGGGCAGCCAGCTCGTGGCGATGGCCCTCGCGGCGGTGCCGGTCGAGGGCCGCGACGAGCGCTGGCTGGACGGCTGCGCGGGCCCCGGCGGCAAGGCGGCGCTGCTGGCCGCGCTGGCGGCGCAGCGCGGGGCGTTCCTGCTGGCCTCCGAGAAGCAGCCGCACCGCGCCCGGCTGGTGGAGCGCGCGCTGGCGGGCAACCCGGGGCCGTACCAGGTGATCGCCGCCGACGGGACGCGGCCGGCGTGGCTGCCGGGCTCCTTCGACCGGGTGCTGATGGACGTGCCCTGCTCGGGCCTGGGCGCGCTGCGCCGCCGCCCGGAGGCCCGCTGGCGCCGGCGCCCGGAGGACCTGGAGGGCTTCGCGCCGCTCCAGCGTGCGCTGCTGCGGGAGGCGCTGTCGGCCGTGCGCGTCGGCGGTGTCGTGGGCTACGCGACGTGCTCCCCGCACCTGGCGGAGACCCGGATCGTCGTGGACGACGTACTGAAGGGCCGCGGCGCGGGCGCCTCGCCGGTCGCCGCCGAATTCATCGACGCGCGCCCGTTCATGGCGGGCGTCCCGGGGCTGGGCGACGGCCCGGACGTCCAGCTGTGGCCGCACCTGCACGGCACGGACGCGATGTACTTGGCGCTGCTGAGGCGGACTGCGTAGGGGCGGCGTGATGGCCGGTCGGTCTCAGTGAGGGTCGGGGGTTTCCCGTCAGTCTCATCGTCCTTCCGCGTCGGGCCGGTCCCTCAAGGGCGCTCACTTCGTTCGCGTCGCTTCGCGACGGCCTTCGGCCGCCCTTGACCGACCGTCCCGCCACGGAAAAACGAAGACTGCCGGGAACCCCCCGAAGGAACGGGCCGGTCAGAGGGAAACGGACGGGCCAGTCAGGGATGGGCATCAGCACACGTCAGACGGCCCCGCGCGGCAGATCGCTACGCGCTTCGCCCGTCGCGGCGTCCGACGCCGGTCTGTGGCTGATGGTCAGGTCGCGCTGGGGATGTAGCGCGCCGCCACGAGCTTGGCCATCGTGCGCAGCCCTGCGAAATAGGAGGCGCAGTACTCCTCGTTGATCAGTGGCACGGCCTTGTCGAGGCCGGCGATGCACGCCCAGAGGACGGCGATGTGGTGGCTGTCCAGTCCGCCTTTCAGCTCACGCTGGACGAGGCCGGCGATGTCGGCGTCCACGAGGATCAGCTCCACGCCCTCAACGTCCACGCCCCGGAAGCTTGCGGGGAACAGGGCGCGCAGATGTTCGTCCCACAGCCGCACGAGTGGGTCTTCACGCTCGGCGGCAGCCGGTGGGTGGAGGAGCAGGGAAACCGCATCGAAGACGGCGCGCACCATGCCGATCGCCAGTTCCGGTCCGACGGTGGCGCTCGTCACGGCGCCCTGCACGAGCTTGTCGCGCACCAGGCGGCTGCGGTCGAGTTCGGCCGCGAGTTCGGCCGTGATGAGTCCTGCGCCGGTGGCCCGCTCGATCAGCTCCCGGAGCGGCTCGTCGAGGGCCAGTCGCTCGACCAGGACGAGCTCCAGGGCGAACAGCGAATGTGTGACCGCGACGGTGGCGAACTCGTACCGGAAGTAGGAGTGCCGGATGAGTTCGCGGGAGGTTTCCATGGCACTCATGACGTGCATCGACGCGCCGTGGGGCAGGACCAGGTCGGCGACGAGGTCGTGCATGCCCGCGTAGTCGAGGACGAGGTGGCGGCCGCGGGGGTCCGGCAGTGGAAGCGGGGCGGGCGGCACGGTGTTCACCAGCGCAGTCTCGTCTTCCGAGCGCCGTGGATGCCAGCGGATTTGCCTGGCCGACCGCCTGGTGTGGTCGTGCCCGGCCAGGACGGGCTGATCGCCGCCGGATCGCCTCAGCTGTGTAGCGATCGTGGGCGGCCTATGTCCAGCCCCGAACCGCCCGCAGACGCCGTCTTCGAGGAGCGCGTAGCGATGTGACGCGCCTGTCGGCGGCTGGAACCGGCTTCGGGGGCCCGAGGCGGGGCCTGCCCTCTACCGGGCGGGCTCGGACATCACTGACATGCCCGTCCGTTTCCCTCTGACCGGCCCGTTCCTTCGGGGGGTTCCCGGCAGTCTTCGTTTTTCCGTGGCGGGACGGTCGGTCAAGGGCGGCCGAAGGCCGTCGCGCAGCGACGCGAACGAAGTGAGCGCCCTTGAGGGACCGGCCCGACGCGGAAGGACGATGAGACTGACGGGAAACCCCCGACCCTCACTGAGGCCGACCGACCGACCGACCGGCCGCCACGCCGCCCCGGCCCGGCCGGGCTCCATGATCACCTGGGCTCCCGCCGGAGGGCCGCTGACTTCCGGGGTCGTGGCCGGAACCGCTTGGTGGCATGGCACGCTTGGGTCATGGCCGCTCAGATTTTTCCCAGCATCCTGTCCGCCGACTTCGCCAGACTCGCCGAGGAGGCGAAGGCCGTCGAGGGGGCCGACTGGCTGCATGTCGACGTCATGGACAACCACTTCGTCCCGAACCTCACCCTCGGCGTCCCCGTCGTGGAATCCCTGAGCCGGGCCACGGACACCCCGCTCGACCTCCACCTGATGATCCAGAACCCCGACCGCTGGGCCCCGCAGTACGTGGAGGCCGGCGCGGGTTCGGTGACCTTCCACGCCGAGGCCGCGGCCGCCCCGGTGCGGCTCGCGCGGGAGATCCGCGCCAAGGGGGCCCGGGCGTCCATGGCGCTCAAGCCGGCGACGCCGATCGAGCAGTACGAGGACATCCTCCCCGAGCTCGACATGCTGCTGATCATGACGGTCGAGCCGGGCTTCGGCGGCCAGCCCTTTCTGGACATCATGCTGCCCAAGATCCGCCGCACCCGTGAGCTGATCTCCAAGCACGGCCTGGAGATCTGGCTCCAGGTGGACGGCGGGGTCTCGGCCTCCACCATCGAACGCTGCGCCGAGGCCGGCGCCGACGTCTTCGTCGCCGGCAGCGCGGTCTACGGAGCGGTCGACCCGGGCGCTGCCGTGCGCACGCTGCGTGAGCAGGCGGGTGCGGCCATCGCGGCGGCGCCGTGGGCTTGCGACCACTGAACAAAAGGGTTGGAGGACGGCTCGGTGAACGGGAGCTGTCCAGGCTGATCAGCGGCCGTCGGATCTGACAGGATGAACGGCGAGTCGAGAGTGTGAACAGCAGTGAGGAGAACGCGGTGTCTGCAATGTCGGCGGGACGGTCAGCCCTGCGGATGGGACCCGCGGAGCTGGTGCAGGCTGCGGCCATGGCGCGCCGCTTCTACCTGGAGGGCAAGTCCAAGATCCAGATCGCCGAGGAGTTCGGCGTGAGCCGCTTCAAGGTGGCCCGGGTCCTGGAGACCGCCCTCGAACGTGATCTCGTACGCATCGAGATCCGGGTGCCCGCCGAACTGGACGCGGAGCGCTCCGACGCGCTCCGCGCCCGGTACGGGCTGCGGCACGCGGTTGTCGTGGAGTCCCCGGCCGACGCGACCGAGGACGCGCCCGACCCGGAGAACCTGGGCGCCGTCGCCGCCGACCTGCTCGGCGAGCTCGTCAACGAGGGCGACGTGCTCGGCCTGGCCTGGGGGCGCTCGACCATCCACATGGCCGCCTCCCTGCACCGGCTGCCCCCGTGCACCGTGGTGCAGCTGACCGGCGTGTACGACGCGGGGACCGCCGAGCGCGGCTCCGTGGAGGCCGTGCGGCGGGCCGCGCAGGTCTCCGGCGGGGACGCGCACCCGATCTACGCGCCGATGCTGCTGCCCGACCCGGCGACCGCGGCGGCGCTGCGCAGCCAGACCGGGATCGCACGCGCCTTCGAGTACTTCGACAAGGTGACGGTCGCGGCCGTCTCCATCGGTTCGTGGGAACCGGGCATCTCGACCGTCCACGACATGCTCACCGACGAGGAGCGGGCCCACTACGCCTCGCTCGGCGTCGCGGCCGAGATGTCGGCGCACCTGTTCGACTCCGAGGGGCGGCGGGTCGGCCGGGACCTCGGCGAGCGGTGCATCACGGTGGAGGCCGACCGGCTGCGGCGGATCCCCGAGGTCGTGGCGATCGCGGGCGGACTGCGCAAGGCCTCCGCGATCGGGGCGGTGCTGAGGTCAGGGCTGGTGACCAGCCTCGTTACGGACACTGCTGTCGCGGATTACCTGCTGACCGAATCGCAGCCGGGGCTGCGGCCGGCGCTGGAGCGGGCCGACCCGGACGACTGACAGGGCCTCGGGCGGGGCTGCTGGTGCGGGCCGTGGTGCGGATGGTGCCGCAATTGAGATCCGAACGGCGGACCGCGGGGCGGGTTACTGGGCGCATACTGGTCCCGATGACTAAGTCAGCAGTACCTCGCCGCCATTTGCCGTCCAGCCCGTTCAAGGCCCCCGTGGAGCAGCCGATCCGGCAGTTCTCCGTCGGCGACCGGGTCTCTCACGACGAGCACGGCCTCGGCCGTGTCGTCGGAATCGAGGAGGGGATCGCTGTTCTCGTCGACTTCGGTTCGGTCCAGAAGCGGGTTCTGAGCCCGTACACGAAGATGTCCGCTCTCTGACGCCACCGGGCGATTCGCGAGCGAATCGGATATTTGGCACGATCGGTGCATGATCTTTCGGAACGTGCCCCGATCATTGCTGCGCGTGCTGGGGGCCGTGTTTCTCTGCGTCGCGCTGGTCGGCGGTGCGGTGGGCTGTGGCGGGCAGAAGGCCGCGCCCACCGCCGCCAGCGGCAGTGCCGGGGCGAGCATTCCGGCCACCGCACCCGTGCCCGCGCCCTCTTGGGCGAAGGGGATGGCCACCGTACGGGCCGACGGGCTGCCGCAGCAGGCCCGTGAGGTCCTTGCGCTCATCGACAAGGGCGGGCCGTACCCCTACCGGCAGGACGGCACGGTCTTCGGGAACTTCGAGAAGGCCCTGCCGAAGCAGAAGCGCGGCTATTACCACGAATTCACGGTGAAGACACCGGGGGAGCGGGACCGCGGCGCCCGGCGGATCGTGACGGGTGAGGGTGGGGAGTTCTTCTACACGGACGACCACTACGACACCTTCAAGGCGGTTCTCCGATGAGCGTCTCTGATCGGCTTAGCGATCCTGTGTCAGACGTGGTGTCTGGGATCGTTGCCCACCGTGGTGGGGTGGCGTGGGCGTGGAGGTGGAATCCGGCGCCCAGTGCTGCCCCTTGTGGCCTGTGTCGGCTGGTGGTGGGTGTGCTGATCGTGTGCGCGCCCTGGTGTCGGTGGGCTGCGCGGGGCAGCCGGGGCCGGTCCGTGTGAGCGTGTCCCTCCGGACGCTTGCCGGCACGCCTGGTGGGCCGTGCCGGGGAGGGTGCCCTGCGTCGCCTGGGCGCGGGGCGTGCGGTGTGTCGCCGGGTGGGTCCGGTCTTGGACCGGTCCCGGCTGGCCTTGGGCGTGGTCGGTGTGATGACCGCGCGGGCTTTGAGCTGGTCGATGGTTGCGCGGATGACCAAGGCGGCGGTGGTGCGGTCGGCCACGGTCTTGGCCTGGTGGGTCAGTCCGCGTGCGGCGATGCGCTTCCACGCGCCCTGGTCGCGGTCGCCCTGCCGGCCGCAGCCGGGGCACAGGGCCCATTTCCAGCCGGGGGTGGTGGGTTGGTTGGGGGTTTTGCGGTGCCTGAGCGGGGTGAGGCAGTTCGGGCATTGCTTCGAGGTGCCTCGGGCTGGGACGGTGACCACGGCGATACCGGTCTCGGCGGCGAGGTGCCGCAACCGTTCGGCGATCTGTCCGCGCACGGCCTGAGAGAGACGGGTGTTCATTGTGCGGCCCATGCCGCGGGCTTCCATCGACCGCAGGTCTTCGAGGTAGATGACGCTCGCCCCGGCGGCGATGGCCTGATCGGCGGCCCAGCGGGCGGCAGCCCAGGCGAGGGCGTCGTTGAGGTTGCTGCGGCGCTCGGACATGTGGTTGATCTCGTCGCGAACGAGCGTCTGCCTGTCCTCCAGCGGGACGCTCGGGGCCAGGCCTTTTCGTGCGCGGCCGTCGGTGAGCCGCTGGTGCTGGTCGGCTTTGGCGTGCAGGCGTTCGCCGTGACGGCGGAGCCGGTGCTGCTTGGCCATGACGCCGGCGGCCCGGAACTGGGCACCCGAGCCGAGGGCGGTGATCCGCCCGTCCTCGTGGAGTCGGACGGCTCCGGCGGACAACAGTGTGTTCAGGCCCCAGTCCACGCCGAGCGCGACCTTGTGCCCGGTACGGGAGGCCTTCGGGACGCCGTGACTGTAGGCGAGATCAGCGCGCACCCTGCCCCGGTGGACACGCAGGGTGGGCAAATGCACCACTGCCCCGGCCGGGACAGTCGGCGGCAGGGTGATGGGGCAGGCCACCCAGGTCCAGTCCCGGTAGGAGGCGGGATCGGGACGGATGGGCAGTTGCAGCCGCAGCACCACCCGGTCCGGCTCGTCCACACAGCGCTCGATGGTGGCCTGCTGCCCGTCACACGCGGCAAGCAGCAGCATCCGCGCTACAGCCGGGGCGCTCTCCAGCTCGAACACATCGGCAGGCATACGGCCGTTGGCCTTGTCGAACGAGACGATCTGCCGGGTGCGCCCCCTGATGACACTGGACGGAAGATGCTGCCCGCCGGGCACAGCGGCACGTACCTGATCCCACTCGGCCTCGGTGCGCCTGGCAGGGTCAGCAGGCCAAGACGCGAGCACACCGACAGTGAGTTCGGCCCGCCACCCCGCAGATCGAAGAGCTCGCCCGGCGTGTTCCTGCGCCATACGCACGATCCGGTCATTGACCTTGACACCCTCGAGCGCGGCGGCAGACCAGCCCAGACGCCGCAATGCCATCCACGCGTTCGACGGCAACGTACGACCACCGCAGTCCTTGCCCGAGGCCGGCATCGACACATCGGCAGCATTCCAGTGCGCGGCCGGCAACCCCGAGGCCAATGCGGACACCAGATCAGCACACCAGCTGACCCGTTCCGTCAGCACAGCCGGAGACGCCATCTCGCCGGACTTCTCATCCACACCGCCGCGCAGCACGCCACGGGCACACGCGGTGCGGGACATCTCGCCCTCGGTGAGCAGCAGCTTCCGGCTCAACGCTCATCCTCCCTGCCACCGATGCTGTCATCCGATCAACGACACCCCACGCGAAAGGTCACCCATTCGATCCGCGAACTCATATCTGGCACCCAAACAGGACGAACACCACCACCCGAACACAACAGACTCGCCACGGATATCTAAGGAACGACATGAGCCTGGACCCACAGCCGCTCGCCCCCGCCCTCGAAGCCGCGAAGGCCTCCGGCTGGACGGCCGTACTGCTGGACTTGGACGGCGTACAGACCAAGGCGGAGCTGATGCGGCGCGTGGACGCTGCGCTGCGGTTGCCGGAGTGGTTCGGGGGGAACTGGGACGCGCTCGCGGATTGCCTGCGTGACCTGTCGTGGTTGCCGGATGCGGGGCGGCTGGTCGCCGTGACCTCTTGGCGCGGCTATGCCGATGCTCGGCCCGCGGATTGGGAGACCTTCAGCGAGATCCTCGAGGAGGCCGTCGAGTTCTGGCGGGCCGAGGAGGATGCGCCGCCGTTTGCGGTGTTGCTCGCCGAGTCCGGGCCCGGCCCGGCAGCCGGGGCGCCGCCCCAGCCCCCGCGCCTCAAACGCCGGCGGGGCTGAAGTGCCCCGGCGGGGGTGAAAGACCCTGGGGCTCCGCCCCAGACCCCGCTCCTCAAACGCCGGAGGGGCTGGATCTTGCCGGCGTTGGCTGGATTGTGCGGCGATCAGGGGCGGAACCCGGGTCAGTTCGTCGGGGTCTTGGGGATCCACGGCGGGGTCTGGCCCCAGGACCAGACCGGGATCTTGGCCGCGTCCACCGGGGGTGGGTTGGGGCCCGAGTAGATCAGGGCCATGCGGGTGCCCCACTCGATGTAGTACGCGAACACCCCGCGGAACTCCGGGTCCGTCGGGAGGCCGACCTCGTCGGCCGTGTCCATCAGCAGGTCCACCCAGCGGCGGCGCTGCTTCTCGGTGATGGCGCGGCCCAGGTGCTTGGTGGCCATGTGCTGGTGGCCGCCGTGGCGGTCGGTGTACTCCGACGGGCCGCCGAAGACCTCCGACAGCCAGACCGCGACGTGCCGGGGGTGCTCGGAGTCCATGCCCTCGAAGACCGGGGCCAGGATCTCGTCCCGCAGGGCGTGTGCGTAGAAGGCGTCCGTGAGGCGGTTCATCGCCTCCGCTCCGCCCATCCACTCGTAGATGGTGGGGGTCGGGGGTGTGGTGCTCATGAGTCTTCGGCGGCCTTTCCGGTGCCCGCGACATCGGTCACCGTGTAGTGCTGCATCTCCTCGATCGCCGTCACGTACGGCCGGATCGCGCTGAAGAAGGCCGGGAAGTGCTCGCCCTTGCGGAAGCCGTTCAGGTGGGCGTCGACCGAGGTCCAGCGGATGCGGAGGATGTAGCGCTCCTTCTCCTCCTCGCAGCGGGCCAGTTCGTAGTCGATGCACTCGGGCGAGGCGGACAGGGCTTCGGCCGCCCGCGCGTACGACGCCTCGAAGGCTTGCTGGTCGTCCAATGCGATCCGGTAGCGGATGTATTCGACGGTCGTGGTCATGGTGCGGTGCCTTCCCCTCGATGTTGGTCCCGGCCAGCCTTACGCGATCATGTGCGGTTGTGGGGTGATTTCGTCATTCGGAGTCGGACTTCCTGGAGTCCGTGTCGCCGGACCCGGCGACGTCCGGGCCCTGCGCGCGGACCTGCTGGACCTTGTCGAGGGATTCGCGCAGGTCGGTGAGCCACTCGTCGGTGTTGCGCCCGACCAGGCGGACGCACCAGGCCAGGGCGTCCGCCCGGCTGCGGGCCACGCCGCCGGCGACCAGGGTGTCGAGGACCTGGCGCTCGGACTGGCGCAGCCGGGTCATGACGGGGACGGCCAGGTGCGTGAAGAGGGCCGTCTCCTCGCCCGACCGCACGCCCCAGGCCACCTTGCGGCGGTAGAGCTCCTCGGCCTCGCGCGCCACCTCGATGCGCTGCTCGCGGGTGCGCTCGCGGAACTCCCTGACCGATTCGTTCGCCGGGACGGTGCCGACGACCGTGATCTCCTCGCGGTCGACCGTGACCGACACGAGGGACTCGTACACGTCCACCGGCAGGCGCTCGGCGAACCACGTGCGGAGCTGTTCGCTCTGTTCGGCTGTAATCATGTAATCAACGTTGCGCCGGGTCCCTGCTTGATCGCAAGGGCTTAGGCGTTCGCTCTCAGCCCATCGAGCGGTAGCGGTGGATGAGGGAGACCGCCATCGCGCCCTCGCCGACGCCCGAGGCGACCCGTTTCACCGAGTGGGCGCGGACGTCGCCGGCCGCGAAGACGCCGGGGACGCTGGTTTCGAGGGGGTAGGGGGCCCGTTCCAGGCTCCACTCGGCCGGGAGCTCGCCGCCGTTCGCGATCAGGTCCGAGCCGGTGAGGACGAAGCCGTACTCGTCCCGTTCGACGACGCCCGAGAGCCACTCGGTGTGCGGGCGGGCGCCGATGAAGGTGAACATGAAGCGGGCCGGGACCTCGGTGTCCGTGCCCGACTCCCCGTCGTGGAGGGTGATGCGCTCCAGGTGTTCCTCGCCGGACAGGGAGACGACCGTGGTGCGGACCTTGACCTCGATGTTCGGGGTGCGGTCGATCTCGTCGATGAGGTAGCGGGACATGCTCGCGTCCAGCGAGCCCGCGCGTACGAGGATCGTCACGCGCGCCGCGTACTTGGCGAAGTGGACCGCGGCCTGGCCCGCCGAGTTGGCGCCGCCCACGATGAACACGTGCTGCGAGATGCACGCCGAGCTCTCGGTGGTGGCCGCGCCGTAGTAGAGCCCGGCGCCCTCGAAGCGGTCCGCGCCCGGGGCTTCCAGCCGGTTGTACGAGACCCCGGTCGCGAGCAGGACCGTCTCCGCGCTGATCTCCGTGCCGTCGGCCAGGGTGAGGATCTTCGCCGGGTCGTCGCGGGTCAGCGAGACCACCTCCACCGGGTGCAGGATCTCGGCGCCGAAGCGGGAGGCCTGGATGGTGGCGCGGCGGGTCAGGTCGCCGCCGGAGAGGCCCGAGGGGAAGCCGAGGTAGTTCTCGATCAGGCTGGAGGTGCCGGCCTGGCCGCCCGGTGCGCGGGAGTCCAGCATCAGCGTGGAGAGGCCCTCCGAGGCCGAGTAGACCCCGGCCGCCAGGCCCGCGGGTCCGGCGCCGACGATGACGCATTCGTAGTGCGGCCGGGAGGCGGTGGTCGCGAGGCCCAGGCGCTGGGCGAGCTCGGTGTCGGTGGGGGCGGAGAGCACCGATCCGTCCGGGAAGCGGACCAGGGGGAGGGCGCCGTCGGGCTGGGCGGCGATCAGGGTCAGGGCCTCGGGGTCCCGTTCGACGTTGAGGAAGCGGAACGGCTGGCCGTTGCGGGTGAAGAAGTCCCGGACGGCGTGGGTGCCCGGGGAGACCAGGTGGCCGGCGACGATGATGCCGTCGTACGCCGGGCGGTAGGTGGCCAGCCAGTCCGACAGCAGGTCGTCCAGGACCGGGAAGAGCCGCTCGTGGGGCGGGTCCCACGGCTTGAGCAGGTAGTAGTCCAGCCGGACCCGGTTGATGGCGGTGATCGCCGCGTCGGTCTCCGCGTAGGCGGTCAGCAGGACCCGGCGGGCGTCCGGGAACCGGCTGACGGCTTCTAGGAGGAACTCCACCCCGGTCACGTCGGGCATCCGCTGGTCGACGAGGAACAGGGCCGGGTCGTGGCCGCGTTCGTCGAGGGAGTCCAGGATCTTCAGGGCGTCGGCGGCCGAGGAGGCGCCGAGCACCCGGTAGCGGTCTCCGTAGGCGCTGCGCAGGTCGCGGCGGACGGCGCGGAGCACCTGCGGATCGTCGTCCACGGCCAGGATGACCGGCTTCCTGTTCTCGACGCGCTCGGCCGCGGCGGCGCCGGACGCGACGGCGCCGGACATGGCGGCGTCGGACGTGACGGCGGCCGCGCTCTCCGGGGCCGCGCTCACGCCGGGTCCAGCATGAGCTTGTCGGCGTAGCACCAGGCCCAGTCCTCGCCGGGCTCGTGCGAGGCGGCGATGGGGTGGGCGGTCGCCCGGTAGTGGCGGGTGGCGTGACGGTTCTTCGAGGAGTCGCAGCACCCGACGTGCCCGCAGCTCAGGCACATCCGCAGGTGCACCCAGGTGTCGCCGGAGACGAGGCACTCCTCGCAGCCACCGGTGCCTGGTTTCACCGGACGTATCTGATCGATGTGTGTGCACAACAGGTCCATCGTCATCGTCCCCGTCCCTCTCGTCGCGTCCTCGCGCCCGTCAATCACCGCGCGTCCAGACCATAGGGCGCGGTGCTCGCAATGGTTCAGGGATTCGGCCGAAGTCAGGTAGTCCTGAAGCTACTTCATGATGTCCGGAGGCGACTTCCTGAGGTGCCGCCACGACCTGTGCGGCTACCTCACCAAGTCGCACGCCGACGCTTTGACGCAGGCCCCGGGCGCGGCCAGTGTGGTGGACGCCAACGACAACAGGCGGCGCCTGGAGGAATACGTGAGCAGAAAGATTCTGGTCATTGTCTCCGAACACGGTTACTGGGCCGAGGAACTGATAGGCCCCGTATCGAAGTTCGACGAGCGGGGCTACGAGGTCATATTCGCCACGCCGACCGGAAAGCGTGCGCACGCTCTTCCGCCGAGCCTCGACGCGAACTACATCGACCCCCCGCTGGGACGCTCGGTCACCACCGAGGAGAACGCCCGGCTGGGCCGGGAGTTCGAGCAGTCCAGCCGGCTGGACTCCCCGCTCGACATCGAGGCATGGGTCCCCGAGCGCCCGTACACGAGCGACGAGGGCTACCTGCGGAAGCTGGAGCAGTACCACCGCGATCTGGACAAACTCGACGCCGACATCGCCGGGTACGACGCGATCCTCATCGTCGGCGGCAGCGGCCCCATCGCCGACCTCGCCAACAACGAGCGCGTGCACGCCCTGATCCTGGCCTTCGAGAAGGCCGGCAAAGTCGTCGCCGCCGAGTGCTACGGCGTCGCCTGCCTCGCCTTCGCCCGGGACTGGAGCGACCGCAAGAGCATCATCTGGGGCAAGCACGTGACCGGCCACTGCAAGGAGTACGACTACAAGGACGGCACCGGATTCCTCGGCACCGACTTCAACATGGGGCCGCCGCCGTATCCGCTGGAGTACATCCTGCGCGATGCCACCGGCCCGCGCGGCGCGTACCACGGCAATTTCGGAAAGCCGGTCTCGGTGATCGTCGACTTCCCGTTCGTCACCGGCCGCTCGACCCCCGACTCGTACCTCACGGGGCAGAAGATCGTGGAAGTCCTGGAGGACGGTCTCATCCGGTACGGCTGGTAATTTCAGGGGGAGTTCGATGAATGGCGAGGCGACTCCGGCACGTCCGGGCCGGGAAAGGCTGATCGAGCAGTTCAAGGCCGACGGCCTGAATGTGATGTTCGGAAATCCGGGGACGGTGGAACAAGGATTCCTCGACGCGGTGGACGCGGCCGAGGACTTCACCTACGTCCTCGCCCTCCAGGAGACCGTGGCCGCCGGCATCGCCGACGGGTACGCCCGGGCGACCGGCGGCGCGGCACTGCTCCAGCTGCACTCCGGGGTCGGGCTGGGCAACGGCATCGGCATGCTCTACCAGTCGCTGCGCGGCCACACCCCGCTCGTCGTGGTCGCCGGCGACGCCGGAGTCCGCTACGACGCCATGGACGCGCAGATGGCCTGCGACCTGGTGGCCATGGCGAAGCCGGTGACCAAGTACGCGACCCGGGTCACCGACCCCCGGTCCGTACTGCGCACCATCCGGCGGGCCGTGAAGATCGCGCTCACCCCGCCCCGCGGTCCCGTGTTCGTGGCGCTGCCCATGGACGTGCTGGACGAGCTCAACTCCGAGCCCGTACTGCCCGCCACGGTGCCGCTCACGGACGTGGCGCCCTCGCCCGCCTCGGTGGGGCGGGCGGCCGAGCTGCTCGCCTCCGCCGAGCGCCCGGTCCTCCTCGTCGGTGACGGGGTCTCGCTCTCCGGGGCGCAGCGGGAACTCGCCGCCGTCGCCGAGCTGCTGGGCGCCGACGTGTACGAGGTCGACTCCTCCGAGGTCAACATCGCGGCCTCGCACCCGCTGCGGCGCGGCCAGACGGGCCACATGTTCGGCCCGCACAGCAAGGAGCTGATCGGGGACGCCGACGGGGTCCTCATCGTCGGCACCTACGTCTTCCCGGAGGTGTTCCCGGAGCTGGAGAGCCCCTTCCGGGCGGGCGCGAAGATCGTCCACATCGACCTCAACGCCTACGAGATCGCCAAGAACCACCCCGTCGACCTGGGCCTGGCCGCCGACCCGCGGCAGGCGCTGCGCGCGCTGGCCGGCGTACTGGAGCGGCGGCTGGTCCCGCAGCGGCGGGCCGCCGCGGCCGCCCGGCTCGACGTACGGACCCGGGAACGGGCCCGCGAGGACCGGGAGCGGGCCGCGGCGGACGACGGCACCCCGATGGCCGTCTTCCTGCGGACCCTGGCCGAGCGCACCGGCGGGGACCTGATCGTCTTCGACGAGGCGCTGACCACCTCCCCGCTGGTCACCCGGTACCTGCCCGCGGAGCGCCCGGGCGACTACCACCTCACCCGGGGCGGCTCGCTGGGCGTGGGCTTCCCCGGGGCGGTCGGCGCCAAGCTGGCCCGGCCGGAGCGGCTCGTCGTCGGCTTCGCCGGGGACGGCGGGTCGATGTACACCTACCAGGCGCTCTGGACGGCGGTCCGGCACGGCATCGACGCCAAGTTCGTGGTCTGCAACAACCGCAAGTACCGGCTGCTCGACGACAACATCGCCCAGTACTGGCGGGAGCGCTCCATCCCCGAGCACGGCTTCCCGGGCTCCTTCGACCTCTCCCACCCCGAGATCGACTTCGCCGGGCTGGCCCGGAGCCTCGGCGCCGGCGGAATGCGGGTGGAGAAGCCCGACGAGGCGGTCGCCGCCGTGAACCGGATGCTGGCCCACCCGGGCCCGTTCCTCGTCGACATCCAGATCTGAGCCGATACAACCCACCGGACAGGAGGAGACCGCATGCCCGCCGAGCGGCAGTTGACCGAGGACGCGATCCGCAGGTTCGCCGAGGACTGGTACGTGGCACTGGACCGGCACGTCGCGCTGGACCAGGTGCTCGCCCTGATCACCGAGGACCTGGAGTTCAAGGTCCCCGAGGACACCTTCCTCGGCCACCAGGGCTTCGGCCGCTGGTACGAGGCCGTCACCAACCGGTTCTTCGACGAGGTGCACACGGTCACGAAGGTGGAGCCGGTCATCGAGGGCGACCGGGCGATCGTCCGGGTCCTCGTCAACTGGCAGGCCAAGATCTGGGACCCGCCGGCCGCCCGCAGCGAGTGGCTCGGCTTCGACGCCGACCAGACCTGGACGGTGGTGGCCGGGCCCTACGGGCCGCTGATCAAGCAGTACACCGTCAACGACCTGGCTCCGATGCCCGGTTCCGGCTCCCTCTGACCGCCGGCGAAGGAGAAGCGACGATGACCGAAGTGACGCGGGAGCGGGTCCAGGCGGCCTACGCCGCCCTCGGCTCCGGCGACCGGGCGCGCATCCTCGAGTACTACTCAGAGGACCTGCGCTGGCTCGTGCCGGGCAACCACCCGCTGGCCGGCTGGTACGAGAGCCTCGACGCCTTCCTCGAGCTGATGGGGCAGACCCACAAGCTCACGGGCGGCACCTTCCGGATGGACCTGGAAGCGGTCCTCGTCGGCGAGGACTGCAGCGCGGACGTGTGCCGCAACGTCGCCCTGCGGGACGGCGCCGACGGCGCGAGCCGGTCGCCGTACGAGCGGATGGACTACCCGGTCTTCCACTTCATGCGGTGGCGGGACGGCCGGATCGTCGAGGGCCGAGACGGCCTCTTCGGCGACACGGCCTCCGCCTTCAGCCAGTTCTGGGCGCCCTTCGCGCCGGACGGAACCCGACGGGACCGATAGGGGGAGCGACTTCATGGAACCGCGAGAGATCCTCACGAAGTACTACCAGTACGCCAACGCCGGGGACTGGGACCGCTGGTGCGACCTGTTCGCCGACGACCAGGTCATGGACGAGCAGCTCGCCGGGCACATCGAGGGCCTGGACGTGCTGCGCTCGATGATGAAGGGCATGGGCGACATGTACCGGGTCTTCCGGAACGAGCCCGTGCACTTCATCGTCGACGGCGGCGGGGAGAAGGCCGCGGCCGTCTCGCACCTGACGGCGGTCAGCGCCTCCGGCGAGGCCATCGAGGCCGAGGTCATGAACTTCTTCCGGATCGTGGACGGAAAGATCGCCTACATGGCGAACTACCACGACACGGTCCCCTTCCAGGTCCTGAGCCAGGACTGAGGGGGGACCCGTGAGCGTCGAGGAGTACGACTACATCGTCGTGGGATCCGGCACCGCCGGCAGCGTGCTGGCCAACCGGCTCTCCGAGGACCCGGACACCTCCGTCCTCGTCCTGGAGGCGGGCGGCTCCCGGATCCCGCCCGAGGTGGACGACCCGTCCTCCTGGTACAAGCTGCTCGGCGGGCCCGTCGACTGGGGCTACACCAGCACCCCGCAGCCCGGCCTGGGCGGCCGCCGCACCTACGAACCGCGCGGCAAGGCCCCCGGCGGCAGCAGCAACCTCTACATCATGATGCACATCCGGGGCCACGCCTCGGACTTCGACAACTGGGCCTACCAGGGCGCGGCCGGCTGGGCGTACGAGGACGTGCTGCCCTACTTCGCCCTGCTGGAGGACCAGGAGGACGCCACCGCCGCCACCACCGGCACCCGCGGCCCGCAGCGCATCACCAACGCCGGCCGGCACGGCCCCAACCCGGTCTCCCGCGCCTTCATCGACGCGGCCGTCGAGCTGGGCCACCAGGAGATCGCCGACTTCAACACCGACGGGCCCCGGCGCGGCCTCTTCGGCACCGGCTGGCACCACATCGACGTGGCCGACGGCAAGCGGCAGGGCGTCCTCGCCTCCTATCTGGAGCCCGCGCTCGGCCGCCCGAACCTGACCCTGCGCACCAGCGCGCAGTCCACCCGGCTGCTCTTCGACGGGGACACCTGCACGGGAGTCGAATACGTCCAGCTCCAGGCCCCCTCGGAGTTCCCGGGCCGGACGGTGGCGGACACCCACGGCAGCGCCGCCGAGCCCGGGCTGCACACCGTACGGGCCCGCCGGGAGGTGATCGTGGCCGCGGGGGCGATCGAGTCCCCGAAGCTGCTGCTGCTCTCCGGCATCGGACAGCCCGGGCAGCTGCGCGAGCACGGCATCCCGGTCACCGCGGCCCTGCCCGGCGTCGGCGAGAACTTCCACAACCACGTACTGACCGGGCTGATGGCCGAGGTCACCCAGGAACTCCCGCCGCCCGCGCAGAACCTGTCGGAGAGCGCTCTGTTCCTGTCCTCCCGGCCGGGGCTGCCCGCGCCGGACCTGCAGATCGCCTTCGTCCACGTCCCGTTCGACGTGATCGTCGGCCAGGACCACCCGAACACCGTGTCCATCCTGCCCGGCGTCGTACGCCCCGTCTCGCGCGGCTGGATCAGGCTGGCGAGCGCCGACCCGCTGGCCCACCCGCTGATCAACCCGAACTACCTGGGCGACCGGTGGGACCTGGAGCGGATGGTGCAGGGCGTCAAGACCGCCCGGGAGATCTTCGCGACCTCCGCCTTCTCGCCCTGGTACAAGCAGGAGCTCCAGCCCGGTCCGGGCTACGTGAGCGACGACGAGCTGCGCGACTTCGTCCGGCAGAAGTCGGAGAGCTACCACCACCAGGCCGGCTCCTGCCGCATGGGCATCGACGACCTCTCCGTCGTCGACCCCGAGCTGCGGGTGCACGGCGTACGGAACCTGCGCGTCGTCGACGCCAGCGTGATGCCCGCCGTCCCGTCGGGCAACTGCCACACCGCCATCGCGATGATCGCCGAGCGCGCGGCGGACTTCCTGAAGGGGGTGTCCCGTGCCTGACGCCGTCCTGCGCGAGGGCGCGCTGACCGGGACGCGGATCGCGGTCCTGGTCGAGAGCGACTTCTACGAGCCGGAGATCTTCTACTACCAGCACCGGTTCGCGGAGGAGGGCGCCGAGGTCGACTTCCTGACCCGGCTGTGGGGCAACGACTCCATCACCTTCTCCGGGCACGAGTACCGGGCGCCCTTCACCGCGAGCCAGTCCCTGGAGGGGCTGAGCGACGAGGAGCTGCGCCGGTACGCGGCGGTCATCGTGCCCTCGGGCATGGTGGCCGACCGGCTGCGCTACACCGAGGACGTGGACGTGCTCGCGCCCGCCACCGAGCTGCTGCGCCGGGCGTTCGAGGAGCCGACCGTGCTCAAGGGGATCATCTGCCACGGGATGTGGCTGGCCTCCTCGATCCCGGGCAAGATCCGCGGCCGCAAGGTCGTCTGCCACAACAACCTCATCGGCGACGTACGCAACATGGGCGCCCAGTACGTGGACGAGGACGTGGTCGTCGACGGCGACCTGGTCACCGGCCGCACCGGCGCCCACCACCACCTCTTCGCCCGCCGGATCATCGAGCTGATCGCGGCCGGGCGGGGCCGGGGCGCCGCCTGATGGCCGGGCTGCGGTGGTCGCACGTGGGACTGAACTGCCTGGACCAGAAGACCACCGAGGAGTTCTACACCCGGTACTTCGGGTTCTCCCGGGCCCGGGTGGTGAACCTGGGCGACTCCGAGATCGTGTTCCTGCGCAAGGGGGACGCGTACCTGGAGCTCTTCGCGGCCGGCACCAACGAACCGGCGCGCACCGCGCACGACGACGGGCCCCAGGCCCCCGGCCGGATGCGCCACCTGGCCTTCCAGACCGAAAGCGTCGACGCCTTCCTCGCCGAGATCGGGGACGCGGCCGACGTGACGCTCGGACCGCTGGACTTCGACGACTTCATCTGCGGCTGGCGCACCGTATGGCTCCGCGACCCCGACGGCGTGATCGTCGAGGTCAGCCAGGGATACGAGGACGACCGCTCTCACGAGGGCTCTCACGACAAGGACGGTGCATGACATGGCGGACGCCGTGAGCTTCTCCTTCTCCGACACCATCGCGGGCTACGTCGTCCGCTTCGACTCCGGATCGCGCGTCCTGCGCCTGAAGACGTCCGACGGCCGCGAGTTCGACGTCTCGCTGGCCGGCGACCCGAGCGCCGAACTGGTCCGCAACCTGGACGAGCCCTACATCGACGCCTCCGGGCACATCGACGAGATGCTCTCGCCGGGCCGGTTCCTCTTCGCCTACGGCGTCCACTACCCGGAGCACGGCGGGCGGTTCGACGCCAAGCGCCTGGTGTTCCTGGGCCGCGGCGCCGAGGACTACCGCTTCGAGGAATCCAGCTGGTGGATCAAGCAGATCGAATCGCTGGCCGACTTCTACAAGCGGGCCCAGTTCGGCGACGGGCCGGTGGACTTCACCCAGTACCGCACCGAGATCCGCCTCGGCGGCGACAAGACCGCCAGCCACGTCCAGGAGACCGACACGATCTCCCGCCTGGTCTACGGCATGGCCTCGGCCTACCTGCTGACCGGCAAGGACGAGTACCTGGAGGTCGCCGAGCGCGGCACCGAGTACCTGCGCAAGCACATGCGCGTCGTGGACGGCGAGGAGGACGTCGTCTTCTGGTACCACGGCATCAGCGTCGACGGGGACACCGAACGCAAGCTGTTCACCTCGGAGTTCTCCGACGACTACGACGCGATCCCGATGTACGAGCAGATCTACGCGCTGGCCGGCCCCATCCAGACCTACCGGGTCACCGGTGACGTCCGGATCAAGAACGACGCGGACGCCACCATCCGGCTGTTCGACAAGTTCTTCTTCGACCCGGAGCAGGGCGGCTACTACTCGCACATCGACCCGATCCTCTTCAGCGCCGACCACGAGTCCCTCGGCGAGAACGCCGAGCGCAAGAACTGGAACTCGGTCGGCGACCACGCGCCCGCGTACCTGATCAACCTGTACCTGGCGACCGGCGACCAGAAGTACGCCGACTTCCTCGAGTACACCTTCGACACCATCGCGGACCGCTTCCCGGACTACAAGAACAGCCCCTTCGTCCAGGAGCGCTTCATGCGCGACTGGTCGCACGACAAGGCGCACAGCTGGCAGCAGGACCGCGCGGTCGTCGGCCACAACCTGAAGATCGCCTGGAACCTGATGCGGATGAACTCGCTGAAGGCCAAGCCGGCGTACGAGGAGCTCGCCAAGAAGATCGGCGAGATCATGCCGGCCGTCGGCAGCGACGTGCAGCGCGGCGGCTGGTACGACGTCGTCGAGCGGCTCAAGTCCGGGGACCAGGAGACGTATCGTTTCGCCTGGCACGACCGCAAGGCCTGGTGGCAGCAGGAGCAGGCGATCCTCGCCTACCTCATCCTGAACGGCACCGTCGGCGGCGACGCGAACCTGCGCGAGGCCCGGCAGGCCCAGGCCTTCTACAACACCTTCTTCCTCGACCACGACGAGGGAGCCGTCTACTTCAACGTGCTCGCCAGCGGCACGCCGTACCTGCTCGGCACCGAGCGGCTCAAGGGCAGCCACTCGATGTCCATGTACCACTCGGCGGAGCTGTGCTACCTCGCCGCCGTCTACAACAACCTGCTCATCAACGGCCGGGAGATGGACTTCCACTTCCAGCCCGACCCGACCAACCTGCCCGACCGGATCCTGCGCGTCTCGCCCGACCTGCTCCCGGCGGGCTCGGTGCGGATCGCCTCCGTGGAGATCGACGAGAAGCCGTACGAGGAGTTCGACGCGGACGCGCTGACCGTCCACCTCCCCGACGTCCAGGGGCGGGTCAAGGTCAAGGTCCGGCTCCGGCCGGTGACCAAGTAGATCGCCAGGGGGCCACGCGCGCTCAACGGGGGCGCCCCATCCAGAGGGGAAAGCAAGCAATGAGTCTCAACGTCAAGGAACGCCGCAACAAGACGGGCACCGTGCTCGTCGCCACCGGTGAGATCAACAGCGAGACCTCCGGCTCGCTGCTCCAGGCGCTGCTGCCGCTGGTCCGCGAGGGCAGGCCGCTGCGGATCGACCTCACGGCGGTCACCTACGTCTCCAGCGCCGGCCTGCGCACCCTGCTCGTCGTGTACCGCGAGGCCCAGCACGCCGGCGTCGCCGTCACCCTCTACGGGGTGAGCGAGGAAGTCCGGTTCGTCATGTCGGCCACCGGCTTCCTCGACTTCTTCGAGACCGGCGAGGCGGCCGCCGCGGAAGCCAAGGCCAAGGCCAGGGCCGCGCGATGAGCGAGGCCCAGTCCGAGCAGGTCCTGCGCGTCGACGCGTACCCGACCCACGAAGTGGGCGGGTACCGCGTCCGCGCCGGCAAGCCGTTCCCCTTCGGGGCCAACGTGGTCCCCGGCGGGGTCAGTTTCTCCGTCTTCTCCGACCAGGCCACCTCCATGACCCTGGTCATCTACAAGCGCGGAGAGCCCGAGCCGATGGCCGAACTGGAGTTCCCCGAGGAATTCCGCACCGGCAGCGTCTTCGCCATGACGGTCTTCGGCCTCGACCACGAGAACATCGAGTACGGGTACCGGGCCGACGGCCCCTACGACCCGGTCACCGGCCACCGCTTCGACGCCCGCCAGGTCCTCTCCGACCCCTACGCCCGGCTGATCGCCGGCCGCGACGTGTGGGGCGTGGAACCGGACCGCAGCCGCGGCTACCAGTACCGCTCCCGGGTCTGCCTCCAGGACTTCGACTGGGGCGACGACACCCCGCTGGGCATCCCCGCCGAAGACCTCGTCGTCTACGAGGCCCACGTGCGCGGCTTCACCCGGCACCCCAACTCGCAGGTCACCGCGCCCGGCACCTTCGCGGGACTGCGCGAGAAGATCCCGTACCTCAAGGAACTCGGCGTGAACTGCATCGAGCTCCTGCCCGTGTTCGAGTTCGACGAGAGCGACAACCCGCGCACCAACCCGGAGACGGGCGAGCGGCTCTTCGACTACTGGGGCTACAACACCGTCTCCTTCTTCGCGCCCAAGGCCGGCTACGCGGCCACCGGACGCTACGGGATGCAGGGCGACGAGTTCCGCACCCTCATCAAGGACCTGCACGCGGCCGGCATCGAGGTCATCCTCGACGTCGTCTTCAACCACACCGCCGAGGGCAACGAGCAGGGCCCGACGATCTCCTTCAAGGGGCTCGACAACGCCACGTACTACATGCTCACGCCCGAGGGGTACTACTTCAACTTCAGCGGCACCGGCAACACCGTCAACTGCAACCACCCCGTCGTGCGCAACTACGTGCTCGACTGCCTGCGCCACTGGGTCGCCGACTACCACATCGACGGCTTCCGCTTCGACCTCGCCGCCATCCTCGGCCGGGCCCTGGACGGCACCCCGCTGCCCAACCCGCCGCTGCTGGAGCTGCTCGCCTACGACCCGGTGCTGCGGCACACCAAGCTCATCGCCGAGGCCTGGGACGCCGGCGGCCTCTACGAGGTCGGCAACTTCCCGGCGTACGGCCGCTGGGCGGAGTGGAACGGGAAGTACCGCGACACCGTGCGCAGCTTCCTCAAGGGCGACCCGGGCGTCACCGGGGAACTCGCCACCCGCCTCGCCGGCTCGCCCGACCTCTACTCCAGCCGCGGAACCGCCGCCTCGGTCAACTTCCTGACCGCGCACGACGGTTTCACCCTCGCCGACCTGGTCTCGTACAACGACAAGCACAACGAGGCCAACGGCGAAGGGAACAACGACGGCGCCAACGACAACAACAGCTGGAACTGCGGAGCCGAGGGGCCCACCGACGACCCCGGGATCAACGAGCTGCGCACCCGGCAGATGAAGAACGCCCTCGCCATCCTCTTCACCAGCCAGGGCATCCCGATGCTGCTGGCCGGGGACGAGGTCGCGCGGACCCAGCAGGGCAACAACAACACGTACTGCCAGGACAACGAACTGTCCTGGTTCGACTGGGACCAGGTCGACGACAACGCCGAACTGCTCCGCTTCACACGGGAGATGATCGCCTTCCGCAAGCACCACCGGGAACTGCGGGCGACCACGCACCCCACCGGCCGGATCCGGGACAGCCTGGGTCTGCCCGACATCAGCTGGCACGGGGAGCGGGCCTGGCAGCCCGACTGGTCGGCCGAGAGCCGGCTCCTGGCGGTGGCCCGCTGCGGCACCGGTGACGACGACGTGGTGTACGTGGCCATGAACGCGCACTGGGAAGCGCACGACCTGGAACTGCCCGCCCTTCCCGGCGGGCGCAGCTGGCACCTGTTCGCCGACACCGGGGCCGGGGCACCGCACGACATCCGCACCCCGGGCACCGAGCAGGAACTCGACAACGCCGGGAAGTACCTGATCGGGCCGCGCTCGGTCGTGATCCTGGTCGGCCGTACGAACGATCCCGAAGAGTAGAAGGAGACCTGAGATGCCCCTTTCCGTGTCCCTGAGCATCGAGGGCGACACCACCGTGATCGAGCTGACGGGCGAGCTGGACGCCAAGACCGCGCCGGACTTCCACCAGACCATCGAGAAGGCCGCCGGGCACGGCACGACCACCGTGGAGATCCGGATGGCCGGCGTCGGCTACATGGCCAGCGCCGGACTGCGCTCGCTGGTCTTCGCCCAGCAGAAGGTCGCCGACAACGTCACCATCAAGGTGGTCGGTGCCATCGAGCCCGTGTCCCGGACCATCCGGACGGCCGGCCTCGACCGGAGCATCGTCCTCGCCGACGAGTGACGACCGTGACCGACATGGTCGAACTGGCGAGGAAGCCCGCCGTACTGGAGGTGCCCGCGACGTTGGGGGCACTGGGCGAGATCGCCTCGTTCGTCCTGCGGCTGGCCGGACGGGCGGGCCTGGACAAGGGCGCCACGTACCGGATCCGGCTGGCCGTGGACGAGCTGGCCACGAACATCGTGATGCACGGGTACCGGGGCGGCGACGGGCGGATCACCGTCCGCGGCCGCTCCGGCCCGGGCGGGGTACAGATCGTCATCGAGGACACCGCACCCGCCTTCGACCCCGTCGAAGGCCGCCTGCCGCCCGCCCCCGGGGTCCGCCCCGAGGAGCGGCGGATCGGCGGCCTCGGCATCCACCTGGCGCTGACCAGCGTGGACGAGTTCAGCTACCGACACACGGACGGCCGCAACATCAGCACGCTGACCGTGAAGGCTGAGGGGACGGACCCATGCCCTCCACGACCGTGATCATCCTCGACGAGTACCCGCCGCCGACGCCCGAGCTGCTCGACGCGCTGCGGACGATGGACGCGGAACTCGTCACCCGCTCCCTCACGGAGCTCCGCGAAGGCCCGCTGGAGCAGCTGCCCGTCGCCGACGTGCTGCTCGCCCCGGCCGAGGCCGACGGGGAGTCCGTACGGATGGCCGTGCGCCGGCTGCGCCGCTGGGCCGGGGCACCCATCGTGGTCGCCTGGACCGTGACGGAGTTCGCCGCACTGGAGGAACACGTCCGGATCGGGCACGACTACCTCGTCCCGCCCTTCCTGCCCGCCCTCGTCGGAGCCCGCCTGCACAGCTGCTCGGAGCGCGCCGGACTCGGCCGCACCCTGCGCGAAGCGGACGCCCGCGCCGAGCTCATGGGCTACGAGAAGGAGCTGGAGATCGGCCGGGAGATCCAGGCGGGCTTCCTGCCCGAACGGCTGCCCGTCCCGGACGGCTGGGAGATCGACGTACGGTTCCGGCCGGCCCGCCAGGTCGCCGGGGACTTCTACGACGTCTTCGAGATCTCCCGCGGCCGCAGGCTCGCCTTCGTCGTCGCCGACGTCTGCGACAAGGGGGTCGGCGCCGCGCTCTTCATGGCCCTGATCCGCTCCCTGCTGCGGCACACCGCCGAGAACAGCGGACTGCAGCACCTCGTCGCCGGGCGCGGCGGCGGCAGCCGCCGCATCCCGGTGGTCGGCGCCACCCCGCTGCTCAACGCGGTCACCGCCACCAACGGCTACCTCACCCGCAACCACCTGCGGCAGGGCTACTTCGCCACCCTGTTCTTCGGGGTGCTGGACCCGCTCACCGGCAGCCTCGTCTACATCAACGGCGGCCACAACCCGCCCCTGATGCTGCACGCCGACGGCAGCCCGCCCCGCGCACTGGAGATCACCGGACCGGCCGTCGGGGTCCTCCCCGACTGCGTCTACACCCTCGGCTACGCCCAGCTGAACCCGGGCGACACCCTCTTCGTGTTCACCGACGGAGTACCCGAGGCCCGCTGCCCGCAAGGCCGCTTCCTCGGCGACGAACGCATGCTGGAACTGCTCGCCGGCCCCCCGGCCAGCGGCAAGGAGGTCGTCGACCGCATGGACTGGGCGGTGCGCGAACACACCGGCACCGCCGAACAGCACGACGACGTCACCATGCTGGCCCTGCACCGGCCCGATCCACGTGCGGCGCGGGGGCCGCACGCGGACGGCACCGGCTACCAGGTGGTGGCCTGATGACCCGCACCATCGTGGTGCACTCGCACCGCGGCGGCACGGGCAAGTCCTCGGTGCTCGCGAACCTCGCGCTGCTCCTGGCGGCCGAGGGGCGCCGGGTCGGAGTGGTGGACACCGACATCCAGTCACCCACCCTCGACCTGCTGTTCCGGCTCGGGCCCGGCTTCTCGCTGGCCGACTACCTGCTCGGCCGCTGCGAGATCGAGGCCGCGGCCCAGCAGGTGGCCCTGCCCGGGCTGTACGTCGTACCGGCCAGGACCGGGACGGCCGCCCTGCGGGAGATCATGACCAGCGGGTACGACGTGGGGCTGCTCCCGGAGGGCTTCGACCGGCTGGCCGGCCACCTCGCCCTCGACATGCTGCTGCTCGACACCCATGCCGGGCTCAACAACGAGTCGGTGACCGCCATGGCCAGCGCCGACGTACTGATGATCATGGCGCGGGCCGACCGGATCGATCTCTCCGGCGTCGAGGAGACCATCGCGCTGGCCGGGCGCCTGCCCTGCCGGCGGACCCTGGTGCTGAGCATGGCCCCGGCCGGCGTCGACCGGGAAGCGGCGCGACGGCGGGCCCAGGAGGTCTACGGAGCGCCCTTGGCCGGAATCCTTCCGTACTCGCCGGAAATGGCGGCTCTGTACGGGGAACGCATATTCGCAGAAGCCCATCCCGACCACCCCCTGGTCGATGAATTCCGCACCATCATCTCGGCGTTGGACGCACGTGACGAAGTATCGCGGGCCTGACGTCGCCCCCTTACGCCCCTTGCGAGGGGCGTGTTGAATCGGCAGCGAATCCAGAACAAGGAGAGAATCATGAAGATTCTCGTCGTCATGACGGCCAAGGCCACCCTCCACCTGCTGGACGGCGAACAGCACCCCTCGGGATTCTGGGCCGAGGAATTCGTCGTCCCCTTCCAGCTGTTCAAGGCCGCCGGGCACGTCGTGGACGTCGCGACGATCGGGGGCCGGGCGCCCACGGTCGACCAGACGAGCATCGACCCCCAGTTCCTGCAGTGGGTCCGCCCCCAGGGTTCGCCCGACGAGGACGCGGCCAACGCCGCCGAGTACGTCCGGGTCATCGAGAACACCCCCCAGCTGAAGACCCCGATCGCGCTGGAGTCCCTCACCGAGAAGGACATCGCCGACTACGACGGCGTGTACGTGAGCGGCGGCCACGGCGCCATCGGCGACCTGCCCAAGTCCGACGAACTCGCCCAGATCCTGCGCTGGGTCATCGCCCAGGACAAGCCGCTCGCCACCGTCTGCCACGGCCACACCTCGCTGCTCGCCCTGCGCGACGGCGAAGGCCGCTGGCCCTTCGAGGGCTACCGGATGACGGCCTTCTCGCACAGCGAGGAACTGGTCACCAACATGGCCGGCCGGCTCCCGCTGATCCTCGAGGTCGAACTCACCCGGCTCGGCGCCCGCTACGAGAAGGCCGAAGCGATCTGGGACTCGCACGTCGTCGTCGACCGCAAGCTGACGACAGGCCAGAACCCGTACTCCTCCAAGGCCCTCGCCGAGACGTTCTTAGAGCAGCTCGCGCAGGGCTGACAGCAGCCCCCCGCACACGAATCCGGAAGGCAGCCATGACACAGCGCGCGCTCAGCGACCAGCCCCTGGCCAACCCCGGGAAGTTGTTCATCGGCGGCAAATGGGTCGAGGCCCAGGACGGCCGTACCGAGCCGGACATCAGCCCCGTGGACGGCCAGGAGATCGTGCCGGTGGCCCAGGCCGCCGCCGCCGACGCGGACGCGGCGGTGGCCGCCGCCCGCAAGGCGTACGAGGAAGGTCCGTGGAGCAGACTGTCGGCCCAGGAGCGCGCGCTGCGGCTGAACCGGGTCGGCGAGCTCATCGAGCGCGACCTGGAGGAGATCGCCCTCCTGGAGACCGTGGACATGGGCAAGCCCTTCGCGTTCTCCAGCACGGTCGACGCACCCATGGCGGCCCAGCTCATGCACTACTACGCCGGCGCCGTGACCCGCGTCGACGGCTCCTCGCGGGCCCCGGCCGGCGGACAGCTCGCCTACACCCTGCGCGAACCGCTGGGCGTGGTCTGCGCCATCACCCCGTTCAACTTCCCGCTGCTGCTGTCGATGACGAAGATCGCGCCGGCCCTCGCGGCCGGCAACACGGTCGTCCACAAGCCCTCCCCGGCGACCCCGCTCACCGCCTTGAAGATCGCCGAGCTGTTCCAGGAGGCGGAAATACCGGACGGCGTGCTGAACGTCATCACCGGTCCGGGCGTGGAACTGGGTGAGACCCTCACGGACCACCCGGACATCGACAAGATCGCGTTCACCGGATCCACCGCGGTCGGCCAGTCCATCATCCGCAAGGCCGCCGGCACCCTGAAGAAGGTCACGATGGAGCTCGGCGGCAAGTCCGCCAACATCGTCTTCGCCGACGCCGACCTCGACGCCGCCGAAGAACTCGCCTTCTTCGGCATCTACTACAACAAGGGCGAGATCTGCACCGCCGGCTCCCGCCTGCTGCTCCAGCGCCCCATCCACGACGAACTCGTCGAACGCCTCGTCCGGCGGGCCGCCGCCCTCAAGCCCGGCGACCCGCGCGACCCGGCCACCCTCTTCGGGCCGCTGGCCCACCGCGGCCAGTTCGAGAAGGTCAGCTCCTACATCGAGGTGGGAGAGAAGGAAGGAGCGGTCCTGCGCACCGGCGGCACCGGCTGGACCCCGGAGGGCGCCTCCAGTCAGGGCCTGTACTTCCTGCCGACCGTGTTCACCGGCGTCGACAACGGCATGCGGATCGCCCAGGAGGAGATCTTCGGCCCGGTCCTGTCGATCATCCCCTTCGACACCGAGGAGGACGCCGTGCGCATCGCCAACGACAGCGCGTACGGCCTCGCCGCCGGCGTCCACACCAAGGACCTGCGCCGGGCCCACCGGGTCGCCTCGCAGATCAAGGCCGGCACGGTCTGGGTGAATTGCTACAACCAGTACGACCCCTCCGTGCCCTACGGCGGCTACAAGGCCTCCGGTTACGGCCGCGAGTGCGGCCCGGAATCCCTGGAGAGCTACACCCAGACCAAGTCGGTCTGGATCGGCATGGACTGAGACCGCCGTGGACTGAGTCCCCTTCCCGAGGAGCGTCATGCGGACAGGCATCATCGGCACCGGCCGGATCGGCTCGACCCTCGCCAGGATCCTCGTGGCCGCGGGCCACGAGGTCGTGGTCGCCAACGCCCGCGGCCCCCAGAGCCTCGGCCCGCTCCTCGCGGAACTGGGACCGGCGGCCTCGGCGGCGCACCCCGCCGAGGCCGCCGCCCGGGCCGACCTCCTGGTGCTGATGGTGCCCTTCGGCGGCGTACGGGGCCTGCTGCCGCCGCACGTCGTGCAGGACAAGGTGATCGTGGACGCCACCAACGCGTTCGGCGGTCCCGGCGGTGCCCCGGCCGACCTCGGCGGCCGCGGCTCCAGCGATCTCGTCGCCGAGTGGTACCCCGGGGCCCAGATCGTGAAATCCCTCAACACCATGCATTTCGAAACCCTCGCCGTCGCCGGCACCGCACCCGGAGAGCGCCTGGCGCATTTCACAGCGGGCGACGACGTGAAAGCGAAGGAAATCGTCGCGGGAATCATCTCGGACCTGGGATTCGCACCCGTCGACACCGGCCCGCTGCACTCCGGAGGAATTCTCCAACAGCCCGGCGGGCCCCTCTTCAACCGGCCGCTCACGGAAGCGCAGGCGCTGGCATGGATATCACACTGAATGTGAACGGAAGACCCGAGCAGTTCCCGGCCCAGCCGAACGAACTGCTCGTGGAACGGCTCCGCGACGGCCTCGGCCTCACCGGGACGAAGGTCGGCTGCGACACCGGCCAGTGCGGCTCCTGCGTGGTCCGGCTCGACGGCAAGTCCGTCAAGAGCTGCCTCGTCCTCACCGCCTCGGCCGCCGGCTCCGAGGTCACCACCATCGAAGGCGTCACCACCCCCGGCGGCGAACTCACCGGCCTCCAGGAGGCGCTGCGCCAGGAGCACGGCACGCAGTGCGGGTTCTGCACCCCCGGCATGGTCATGGCACTCGGCGAGCTCGTCGACTCCACCGCCGGCCGCGAGGCCCCCACGGAGCCCGAGATCCGCGAGTGGCTCACCGGCAACCTCTGCCGCTGCACCGGCTACCACAGCGTCGTCCGCGGCGTGCAGCGCGCCTGCGCCGCCGCAGCCGGTCAGGAGGTGTGAGGACATGACCGCCGTGACGGGGGAGACGCCGATGACCGGAAACGGCCCGCTCGGCAAGCCGCTGGACATCCGTGAGGATCCGCAGCTGCTGCGCGGCGAGGCGACGTACGTGGCCGACATCGATCTGCCGGGCACCGCCCACATGGCGATCCTGGGCAGCCCGGTCGCCCACGCGAAGATCCTCTCCATCGAGACCAAAGCGGCCGAGCAGCTGCCCGGCGTCCTCAAAGTGGCCACCGCCGCCGACTTCACCGACGTGATGCCGCTGCCCTGCATCTGGATCCCCGGCGGCGTGGAGAGCCACTTCCCGCCCCACCCCTACGGGCTTCCCGGCGCCCGCCCGGTCCTCACCGGCGACGCCGTGCGCCACGTCGGCGACCCCATCGCCGTGGTCGTCGCCGAGACCCCGCGCCAGGCCCACGCCGCGCTCGCCGCCATCTCCGTCGAGTACGAGCCGCTGCCCGTGGTCACCCGCGCCGACGAGGCCCTCGCCGAGGGCGCGCCGCAGCTCCACGAGGCCGTCCCGGGCAACCTGAACGCGTACTGGACCTGCGGCGACAAGGACCGCACCGACGCGGCCATCGCCGAGGCCGAGGTCACGGTAGAGCTCGACCTGGTGAACCAGCGGACCATCAACAGCCCCATCGAGCCCCGCGGCGCGGTCGGCGACTACAACGCCGCCACCGGCGAGTACACGCTGTACGCCTCCACCCAGGGCCCGCACAACCACCGGTTCCTGCTCTCCGCCCTCGTGCTCGGCATCCCCTTCAACAAACTGCGGGTGATCGCCCCGACCGTCGGCGGCAGCTTCGGCACCAAGGGCTACCTCTACCCCGACATGGCGCTGGTCCTGCTGCTCTCCAAGGCGCTGGGCCGGCCCGTGAAATGGGTCGACACCCGCACCGGGCTGATGAACTCCACCGTCCAGGGCCGCGACCACCGCCAGCACGCCACCCTCGCCGGCACCCGCGACGGCCGCATCACCGCCGTGCGCGCCACCAGCCACGCCAACCTCGGCGCGTACCCCTCCACCATCGGCCCCGGCGTCGCCACCGCCCTGATGGGGCGCTCCATCAGCGGCATGTACGACATCCCCGCCGCCTTCTGCGAGGTCTACGCCGCCTTCACCAACACCGTCCCGCTCGGCGCCCAGCGCGGCAGCGGGCGCGCCGAGGCCGCCTTCCTGATGGAGCGGCTCGTCGACCGGTACGCCTCCGAGATCGGCATGGACCCGGCGGCCGTCCGCCGCAAGAACCTCGTGCCGAAGGAGAAGTTCCCGTACGACAACGGCCTCGGCTGGACCTACGACTCCGGGAACTACCAGCTGAACTTCGACAAGGCCCTCGAACTCGCCGGCTACGCCGGCATGCCCGCCCGCAAGGCGGAGGCCCGCACCCGCGGCAAGCGCCTCGGCGTCGGCCTCGCCACCTACGTGGCCATCTGCGGGGTCGGCCCCTCCACCCGGATGTCCCAGGAGGGCATGCTCGGCGGCACCTGGGAGAGCGCGAACATCCGCGTCCACCCGACCGGCGAGGTCACCGTCACCGTCGGCTCCGCCTCCACCGGCCAGAGCCACGCCACCGTCTTCGCGCAGGTCGCCGCCGACGAACTCGGCATCGACCCGGACAGCGTCCAGGTCTTCGAGGGGGACACGCAGAAGGCCCCGTACGGGCAGGGCACCTACGGCTCCCGCTCCTACAGCATGGCCGCGCCCGCCATCGCCCTCACCGCCCGCAAGATCAAGGCCAAGCTGATCCGCGCCGCGGCCGTCTTCCTCGGCGTCCCCGAGGACAAGGTCGTGTACGAGGGCGGCAAGGTCCACGAAGAGGGCAACGAACAGAACGCCAAGACCTTCGCCGAGCTGGCGATGGCCATGTGGTACGGCTGGGGACTGCCGCCCGAGATCGAACCGGCCCTCGACGAGACCACCCACTTCGACCCGCCGGACTTCAACTACCCCTTCGGAACGCACGTCGCGGTCGTCGAGGTCGACGAACTTACGGGCGAGACCGAGGTGGTGGCCTACACCGCCGTCGACGACGCCGGACACATCGGCAACCCGAAGATCGTGCACGGCCAGATCGAGGGCAGCATCGTGCACGGCCTCGGCCAGGCCCTCATGGAAGCCGCCGAGTACGCCGAGGACGGCCGGCTGATCAGCTCCGACCTGAACCACTACGCCCTGCCGCGCGCCGCCGACGTGCCGTTCTTCGCCATCGACAAGACCGTCACGCCGAGCCCGCACAACCCGCTCGGCGCCAAGGGCGCCGGCGAGATCGCCACCGTGCCGCCCGCCGCGGCCGTCGTCAACGCCGTCGTCGACGCCCTCTCCGACCTGGGCGTCCAGCACATCGACATGCCGCTCACCCCCGAGAAGGTCTGGCGCGCCCTGAGAGGAGAAGCCCGGTGATCCTCACCGCGTTCGACTACGTCCGGCCCGTCGGCCTCGACGAGGCGCTGACCCTGCTGTCCGGGACCCGCGGCGCCCGCGTGCTCGCCGGGGGCCAGAGCCTCCTGCCCGACCTGCGCACCGGTGCCGAGCGGGCCCGGCTGCTGGTCGACGTACGGCACCTGGAGGAGCTGCGCGGCATCGGCAGCGGATCCGACGGCCGGCGGCTGCGGATCGGGGCCCTCACCACGCTCGCCGAGCTCTCCGCGCACCCGCTGGTACTCGCCGGGGCGCCCGAACTGGCCGCCGCGGCCCGCGCCAACGGCGACCCCCAGGTCCGCAACCTCGGCACCGTCGGCGGCAACCTCGCCGCCGCCGGGCGCCCCACCGACCTGCCCGTCGCCGCCATCGCCGCCGACGCGTCCGTCGAACTCGCCGGGCGCGGCGGACGCCGGACGGTGACCGCCGAGGAGTTCGCCGCCACCGGGGCGCCCGCCGCCACCGTCGTCACCGCCCTGCTGGTGCCCGCCACCGGCCCGGCCGCGGCCTTCGAGAAGACCGCCGACCGCGCCACCCGCTACCCGCTCGCCGCCACCGCCGTACGGATCACCCCCGACGGGCCGCGCATCGCGGTCACCGGGGCCACCCCGCGCGCACTGCGGCTGCGGCGCGTCGAAGACCGGCTGCGCGGCGGCCCGTACACCACGGACGCCGTGCTCGCGGCCTTCCGTGCCGAGCCCCGGGAGCTCTTCGTCCCCGGGCGCGGCACCTCGGCCGAGTACCTCGGCCATCTCGCGGGGGTCCTGACGGCCCGCGCCTTGCAGAGGGCGGAACAGGCCCTGGCCTGACCGCCCGTCACGGGGGAGTTGAGTAGTGGAACCGTCCAAGACGACCACGGGGACCGCCGCGGGCACCACCGCGCACCCGGCCGGCCGGCCGACCGCGCCCGCGGCCGGCACGTCCAGAGGCTCCGGCTTCTGGGTGGTGGGCGCGGTCCTCGTCCTGCTGATGCTCTCCTCCTCCGTGCCCTCCGCCCTGTACGTGCTCTACCAGGAGAAATGGGGGCTGTCCTCCGGCACGATCACGGTGGTCTTCGCCCTGTACGCCGTCACCGTGCTCGCCGGACTCCTGCTGTTCGGCTCCCTGTCCGACACCCTCGGCCGGCGCCCCGTGCTGGGCGCCGGCCTGCTCCTGGCGATCGTCTCGATGGGCCTGTTCGCCGGGGCCCAGGGGCTCGGCCTGCTGCTCGCCGCCCGCGCCGTGCAGGGGCTCGCCGTGGGCCTCGCCACCGGCGCGATGGGCGCGGCCCTGCTGGAACTCAGCCCGCGCACCCGGCCCGCGCTCGGCGCCCAGGTCAACAGCGCCGGGCCGACCGTGGGCATCGGACTCGGCGGGATCGGGGCCGGACTGCTCGTCCAGTACGCCCCCGCGCCCACGGTCCTGAGCTACCTGCTGCTCGTCGGGGCCTTCGCCGTCACGCTGGTGGGCGTGGTCCGCATGCGGGAGAGCGCTCCCGGCGCGGGCGGCCGCTTCCGGGTGGTCCCGCACCGGATCCGCGTGCCGGCCGGCGCCCGCCGCCGCTTCGGCATCCTGATCCTGACCATCGTCGCGGTCTGGTCCGTGGGCGGCTTCTACCTCTCGCTCGGCCCGCACCTGGCCCTGTCCCTGCTCCGCTCCACCAACTACCTCGTCGGCGGCGCCACGGTCGCGCTGCTCGCGGGCGCCGCCACCGTCGCCCAGCTGGTGCTCGGCCGCACCGAGGCGCTGCGCACCGCCGTCCTCGGACTGTTCGGCCTGCTCGCCGGACTGGCCCTGGTCCTGCTCTCCCTCGGCATCGGCTCGGCCCCCGTGTTCCTCGTGGCCACCGCGGTGCTCGGCAGCGGCTGGGGGGCCGCCTTCCTCGGCTCCTTCCGGGCGCTGTCCGCGCTCGCCGACCCGGCACACCGCGGCGAACTCACCGCCGCCGTCTACGTCTTCGCGTACCTCGCCATGAGCGTGCCGGCGGTGCTCGCCGGGATGCTCACCAACATCCACGGGCTGCACCGCACCTCCGTCGGCTTCATGGCCGCCGTCGCCGGAATGTGCGCCCTGGCCCTGCTCGCCACCCTGCGGCTGGCCGCACGCACCAGGGAAGAGGGGAGGGCCGCATGAACCCCGCGGACATGAAGCCGGACGAGCTGCGCTCCGCCCTGCACGGGCTGGAGATCTTCGCCGGACTGACCGGCGAGCAGCTGGACTGGCTGGTCTCGGTCTCCGAGCCCCAGGTCCTCGCCGACGGGGAGGTCCTCTTCCGGGACGGCGAGGAGGCGGACCGCTTCCACGTCCTCCTCTCCGGCGGGCTCGTCGTCACCAAGGTCGTCGACGGCCGCGAGGAGGTGCTGACCCGGCACTCCACCGAGGAGGAGAGCGCCGCCGCCGATGACCACGACGGCAAACCCCCGGCCGCGCACCGGTTCACCGGAGAGCTGCCCCTGCTCACCGAGGGCTCCTACGTGGCCACCGCGGCCGCGAGCGGACCGGCCACCACCGTCGTGGCGTACACGAAGCCCGTCTTCTTCGAGATGCTGACCCGCTGCCACGGGGTGGCCGCCGTGCTCATCCCGGTGCTGGCCTGGCGGATCAAGTCCTCCGAGGTCCAGGCCCGCAAGCGGGCCACCGTGGAGGCCCTGGGCACCCTCGCCGCCGGGCTCGCGCACGAGCTGAACAACCCGGCGGCCGCCGTGGCCCGCGCCGCCCAGGAACTGGCCCCGGCCCTGGACCGGCTGACCCGCACCGCCCAGGCGTGGGGCGCCGCCGCCACCGGCGCGGAGCGCACCGTACTGGACCGGCTCGCCGAGGAACTGGACAAGCTGCCGCCGCCGACCACCACCGACCCCCTGGCCCAGGCCGACGCCGAGGAGGAGATCGCCGACTGGGCCGAGGAGGCCGGCACGGAACGGCCCGGCCTGCTCGGCTCGGGGATCTCCGACCTGGGGCTCGAACTGGGCTGGCTGCTGGACCGGCTGGAGGGGATCGGCGAGCCGGCCCTGGCCCCGGCCCTGGACCACCTGGCGGCGCTGCTGGAGATCCGCTCGCTGGCGGCGGAGCTTCGGGCCGCGGGTCCCCGGATCTCCCAACTCGTGTCCGCCACCCGGGATTACGCCAATCTCGACCGGGCGCCCGAACAGCGCTTCAAGGTGACCGACGGACTGGAGAACACGCTGGTCGTGTTGCGCGCCAAGCTCGCCGGGATCAGCATCGTGCGTGCGTACGAACCCGGCCTGCCCGAACTGACGGGCTACCCGAGCGAGTTGAACCAGGTGTGGACGAACCTGGTCGCCAACGCGGCCGAGGCCATGGACGGCGCCGGGGTGCTCACCCTGCGTGCCCGGGCCGAGGGCGTCTGCATGGTCGTGGAGATCGCCGACACCGGCAGCGGCATCCCCGAGGAATCCCTGCCGCGGATCTTCGAACCCTTCTACACCACCAAGGACGTGGGCAAGGGCACGGGCCTGGGGCTGCACCTCAGCTACCGCATCGTGACCCAGCGCCACCACGGCTCCATCACGGCCCGCTCGCGCCCCGGCGAGACCCGGATGGTCGTCCGGCTGCCGTTCGCCGGCAGCGCCCAGGGGTGCGCGGCGCCCGCCGACGCACCTGCCCCCACCAGTTGAAGGAATGGAGTCGACATGGCCAAGTACGACATCTCCAAGCTGCACCCGGTGTTCGTCCGGCAGATGGACGCCCTCGCCGCGCTGGACATCGAGGCGGTGATGAAGAACTACACCGACGACGCCGTGCTGCTCCGCTTCGAGGGGGTCTCGGTCGGCATCGACGCGGTACGCGAGACGTTCACCGGTTACCTGACGGTGAAGCCGACGCTGGTTGAACTCCAGGAGTACATCGAGACGGAGGACACCATCTTCTACCGCGCGATCATGAACCTGAACGGTGAACCGGAGCACGCGTTCGGGACACTTGTCGTCCGCGATGGCCGAATCTGGCGTCAGACAGCCGGATTCGGCGGCTGAACCGCGAAATCTGGGTAGCGTGTGCGGGGAGGGCGGGGATGTGCGCCCTCCCCGTATGTGTGACAGCGTAGATATATGCACGGAGTGGAAATGGGGAGGTCATGGAACGCGAAACCGGGCGGGTCGAGGCATTCAGTGACGGCGTATTCGCCATCATCATCACCATCCTCGTCCTGGAGTTAGAGGCTCCGGAGGAAAAGGGTTGGTCCGCCTTCTGGCACGGCGTCCGGGAACAGTGGCCGCATTACGCCGCCTACATCGTGAGCTTTCTCATCATCGGCGTGATGTGGGTGAACCACCACACCATCTTCAGCCACCTCAAAAGGGTCGACAGGCCCCTGCTGTTCCTGAATCTCCTGGTGCTGATGGTGGTATCGGTGATTCCGTACACCACCAACGTCCTCGCCGAGCACCTCATGGACGACGGCGGGTCCGCCAACGCGGCCGCGGTCCTCTACAGCGCCGTCACCGTGGCCTACGCCTTGGCGTTCCTGGTGTTCTGGTGGTACGTCACCCGGGTCGGCCACCTGTTCCACGACCACGTGGACAAGGAAGGCGCCCGCGCCACCAGGATGCGTTTCGGGCTCGGCGCCATCGCCTACCCGCTCACCGTGGCCCTGGCCTTCTTCTCCGCGCCCCTCACCCTCGTCGCCCACTTCCTGATCGCCATCTACTATGCGGCGAACCAGATCCCCATCCCTCTCGTGGTAGAGGACGAGCGGCTCGAAACTGCCAGCGACCTCAGGAAGTAGCCGCCGGGGCCTACGGCCGTTCTCCGCGGTCAAGTAGGGTATTGGATCTAGCTGGTCGCGGGGGAGGCCCAGATGGCTCGCGTAGTCCTGCCGGAGGATTCCACGAAGGAAATCTCCGAATTGATCGACGTCCTGATCTCTCTTCTCTTCGAGTCCTTACCCCGGCGGGACCAGCGAAACTGGGCCCGCGTATATTTGAACGGCCTCGTGCGGACCAGTGGGAAGAAAACAATCCGTAACATCGCCGGAACAGGGGCCAGTTCCGTCGAGCAAAGCCTCCAGCAGTTCATCAGCAAGTCCCCCTGGGACTGGACCCCGGTCCGCCGCTCCCTCGCACAGCACCTCGAACGCACCGCCCAGCGCCCCCTCGCCTGGGTGCTCCAGCCCATGGTCATAGAGAAGGCCGGCGACCGCTCGGTCGGCGTCGGCCGCCAGTTCGTCCCCCAGCTCGGCCGCACCGCCAACTGCCAGCAGGCCAGCGGGATCTGGCTCGCCTCCAGCGAGGCCAGCTTCCCGGTCGAATGGACCCTCACCCTCCCCGGGCCCTGGACCACCGAACTCCTGCGCCGCCGCCGCGCCGGCATCCCCGACACCGCCCGCTCGCTCACCCCCGCCCAGGACGCCGTGCACGCCGTCCAGCGGATGGCCGCCACCTGGCAACTCCAGCGAAGGCCCGTGGTGATGGAGGTCGCCAACTCCGACCTCCCGCAGAGCATCGAATCCTTCGCCCTCCAGGACATCCCCTTCGTCTTCAAGGTCGACGGCTCCCTGCCCGTCTCCTTCGGCGGCGCCGGCCGGCACAAACCCGGACCGCACACCGCACCCGCCCGCGAACTCATCGACTCCCTGCGCTCCCAGCGCCGCGTCGTCGAATGGACCCGGCACGGCCGCGCCGAGGGAGCCGTCACCCTGCTCACCTCCGCCTCCATCCTCGCCACCCCCGGCGAGGACCGGCCCCTGCCCGCCCCGACCACACCGCTGCTGCTCGTCGGAGCCTGGACCGAAGCCGCCCTGCTGCCCACCGAGTTCTGGATCACCAACATCGGCGACCGGCCCCTCGCCCAGCTCTTCCTCCTCGCCAAACTCACCGACCGCGTCTCCCTCGACTTCACGGAAACCTGCGAACCCGTCGGCATCCGCGACTTCGAAGGCCGCTCCTTCCGGGGCTGGCACCACCACGCCACCCTCGCCAGCGTCGCCCACGCCGCGAAGCTCCTCGGCACCCGGAGCCGTGCCGCCGACACCCAGCCCGGTACCCATCCCGCCGCCCGCGCCACCGCCAACCGGACGCCCGGACCCGTCACGGCCCGGCCCCCCGCCACCCGGCCCGGGCCGCCGGCCGCCCTGCCCGCGCGTGCCTACACCCCCGGCCAGACCCCGCGCCGCGAGTACATCCGCTGATGCTCGACATCGCCGACGAGCTACGCGCGTGGTACGCCGCGCAGCGGGAATTCGCCCTCGCCACCGTCGTCTCCGTCACCGGGAGCGCCCCGCGCGGCCCCGGCGCCTCCCTCGCCGTCGACCACCGGGGCACCGCCCTCGGCTCGCTCTCCGGGGGCTGCGTGGAATCCGCGGTGCACGAGCTCTGCCTCGAGGCGATCGCCTCCGGCAAAGGCGGCCTGCACCGCTTCGGCTACAGCGACGACGACGCCTTCGCCGTGGGCCTGACCTGCGGAGGAGTCCTCGACGTCCTGATCACCCCGGTCCGCGGGGACGACCCCGTGCGGCCCGTCATCCACCGCGTGCTCGACGTCACCGCCGGCGGCGCCAGAGCCGCGCTCGCCCGGGTCGTCTCCGGCCCCCAGGAACAGCTCGGCCGGGCCCTGGCCGTCCACGCCGACGGCAGCTACGAGGGCGGACTCGGCGCCGGCCCCGCACTGGACCGGGCCGCCGCCCGGCGGATACGGGGACTCCTCGCCGCCGGGCGCACCGGCACCGCCGAGCTCGGCACGGCCGGCGGACTGTGCGGAGAGCCGCTCACCCTCCTGGTCGAATCGGCAGCCGAACCGCCCCGGCTCCTCGTCTACGGGGCCATCGACTTCGCCGCCGCCCTGGCCCGCATCGGCGCCTTCCTCGGCCACCGGGTCACCGTCTGCGACGCCCGGCCCGTCTTCGCGACCCCGGCCCGGTTCCCCGACGCCGACGAGGTGGTCGTCGACTGGCCGCACCGCCACCTGGCCGCGGAATGGGACGCGGGCCGGCTGGACCCGCGTACCGCCGTCTGCGTCCTGACCCACGACGCGAAGTTCGACGTACCGCTGCTGGAGCTCGCCCTGCGGCTGCCCCTGTCCTACGTCGGAGCCATGGGATCGCGCCGCACCCACACCGAGCGGGCCCGCCGGCTGCGGGAGGAAGGGGTGCCCGACGCCGCACTGGCCCGGCTGCGCTCACCCATCGGCCTCGACCTGGGCGGCGCCACCCCCGAAGAGACGGCCCTGGCCATCGCCGCCGAACTCACCGCGGTCCGGCACGGCGGATCCGTCCGCCCGCTGGCCCGGAGCACCGGCCCCGTCCACCGGAGGGCCAAAGTCCCGTAGGAACCCACCACAGGGCCCGGAATGTCCTGGACGATAAGCCCGGACGGCGTAAACGCCAGGTCGTGGGAGAATGAAGTACGTGCGTTTCCTCGGCTGACAGGTCGGGGTACCTCCGATCGACTGGGATGTTCAGCACGTGCGTTTCCTCAATGACCTGAAGCCGCCGTACGACCTGACGTACGACGATGTGTTCATGGTGCCGAGCCGCTCCGCGGTCGGTTCCCGCCAGGGCGTGGACCTGTCCTCGCCCGACGGCACCGGCACCACCATTCCGCTGGTCGTGGCGAACATGACCGCCATCGCCGGCCGCCGGATGGCCGAGACGGTCGCCCGCCGCGGCGGCATCGTCGTCATCCCGCAGGACATCCCGATCGAGATCGTCACCGACGTCATCTCCTGGGTGAAGACCCGCCACCTCGTGCTCGACACCCCGATCACGCTGGCGCCCACCCAGACCGTCGCCGACGCGCTGTCCCTGCTGCCCAAGCGCGCCCACGGCGCCGGCGTCGTCGTCGACGCCGAGGGCCGCCCGGTCGGCGTCGTCACCGAGCACGACCTGACCGGCGTCGACCGGTTCACCCAGCTCTCCGAGGTCATGTCGAAGGAGCTGCTGCTCATCGACGCCGACATCGACCCGCGCGAGGCCTTCAACCAGCTCGACGCCGGCCACCGCAAGCTGGCCCCCGCCGTCGACAAGGACGGCAAGCTCGTCGGCCTCCTCACCCGCAAGGGCGCCCTGCGCGCGACCCTGTACACCCCGGCGACCGACGCCAACGGCAAGCTGCGCATCGCGGCCGCCGTCGGCATCAACGGCGACTTCGTGCAGAAGGCCAAGCAGCTGCTCGACGCGGGCGTGGACACGCTCGTCATCGACACGGCCCACGGCCACCAGGAGTCGATGATCAACGCGATCAAGGCCGTCCGCGCGCTGGACCCGCAGGTCCCGATCGTGGCCGGCAACATCGTCGCCGCCGAGGGCGTCAAGGACCTGATCGACGCCGGCGCCGACATCATCAAGGTCGGCGTGGGCCCCGGTGCCATGTGCACCACCCGCATGATGACCGGCGTGGGCCGCCCGCAGTTCTCCGCGGTGCTGGAGTGCGCGGCCGAGGCCAAGAAGTACGGCAAGCACGTGTGGGCCGACGGCGGCGTCCGCCACCCGCGCGACGTGGCGATGGCGCTGGCCGCCGGCGCCTCCAACGTGATGATCGGCTCCTGGTTCGCCGGTACGTACGAGTCCCCGGGCGACCTCCAGCAGTCGGCCGAGGGCCACCTGTACAAGGAGTCCTTCGGCATGGCGTCCGCGCGTGCGGTGCAGAACCGCACGTCGGAGGAGTCTGCGTACGACCGGGCCCGCAAGGGTCTGTTCGAGGAGGGCATCTCCACCTCGCGGATGTTCCTGGACCCGGCGCGTCCGGGCGTCGAGGACCTGATCGACTCGATCATCGCCGGTGTCCGCTCCTCCTGCACCTACGCGGGTGCCGGCTCCCTGGCGGAGTTCGAGGAGAAGGCGGTCGTCGGCATCCAGTCCGCGGCCGGCTACGCCGAGGGCAAGCCGCTGCACGCCAGCTGGAGCTAGCTCCGTTTCCTGTGGCCCCGGCCGCGCCCTTTCCGGGCGGGCCGGGGCCACAGCCGTACCCGGGTGCGGCGCCGTTGCCGGGGGCGCTGCCCCCGGACCCCCGCGCCTCAAACGCCGGCGGGGCTGGATTTCGGCTGATGCCGTGCGCCCTGCGCGGCTGGATGGCCCGGAGGGCAATTCCAGCCCCTCCGGCGTTTGAGGAGCCGGGGAACGGTGGAAGGGCGGGGAGAGGTTCCGTGCAGCGGGCGCGGGGTGACCGTTCGGCGTGCCGGGGGACCGTTCGGCGCAGGCGGCGGGGGATACGTCATGCGGCGGATAACTTCCGAGGGAGGCCGCGGGACGCTCGGGGGACCCGACCCCCGAAGGGACACCCCGTGGACAGGACTGACGCGCACGCCCTCGCCCGGCTGCACAGCGAACACGGCAAGGCCCTCTACGGCTTCCTCCTCGGCCTCACCTTCGGAGACCGGCACCGCGCCGAGGACCTCCTCCAGGAGACCCTGTTCCGCGCCTGGAAACACCCCGAGGCACTGGAGAGCGCGCACGCCTCCATGCGGCCCTGGCTGTACACCGTCGCCCGGCGCCTCGCCATCGACGCCCGGCGGGCCCGCATGGTGCGGCCCGCCGAGGTCGGCCCCGACGCCCTGGAGCACTCCCCGGCCGCCGACGACCGCACCGAGCAGGCCGTCGCCGTCCTCGACGTCCGCCACGCCCTGCGATTACTCAGCCCGGAGCACCGCGCCGTGCTCCACCAGATCTACTTCCGCGGGGCCTCCGTCGGCGAGGCCGCCGAGGCGCTCGGAGTGCCCGCCGGGACAGTGAAGTCCCGTACCCACTACGCGCTGAGGGCGCTGCGGGCCGCGATGCCCGGCTACGGCCCCGGCGACCGCATCGCGGCCTGAGCCGCCTGAGCCGCCTGAGCCGCCTGAGCCGCCTGAGCCGCCTGAGCGGCCTGTGCCGCCACCGCCGCCCGGGAGCGGACCTGGAGCTTGCCCAGGATGTGCGAGACGTGCGTCTGGACCGTGCGCCGCGACAGGAACAGCGCGCTCGCGATCTCCGGGTTCGTGCGGCCCTGCGCCACCAGCAGCGCCACCTTCAGTTCGGCCGGGGTCAGCGCCTCCCAGCCGTTCGAAGGCCGCCGCCGCGCCGAGCGGCTGCCCCGGCGCACGCCCAGGCTCCGCAGGCGGGCGTCGGCCCGGGCGGTGTCCCACCGCGCGCCCAGGTCCTCGTACGCCTCCACCGCCTGGGTCAGCGCCGCCCGCGCACCGGCCAGGTCGCCCCGCCAGGCCCGCGCCACCGCCAGGTCCTCCAGGGTGTGGCCCAGCGGCAGCGGCCACCCGGCGCGCTCGCCCCGGGCCACCGCCTCGGCCAGCGGCTCCGGGTCCTGCGCGAACAGGCCCCGGCAGCGCAGCAGGGCCAGCGCCGGGCCCGGATACTCGGCCAGCGCCGCAGCCGCCCGCTCGCACGCGGCCACCGCCGCCCGCGCCGTACCGGGCTCCCCGCTCTCCAGGGCGAGCCGCACGATCTCCGACAGCACCCAGGGGCGCTCGTACGCCACCGCCTCCTCCACCCCGTCCTCCAGCGCGGGCAGCAGCGCCCGCAGCGCGTCGCCCGGGCGGCCGTCCCGCTCCGCCAGCAGCGCCCGGGCCAGCAGGACGTGGGAGGCGTAGCGGCGCGCGGCAGGGGTGTCGAACGCCCCGGCCGGGAGCGAGGCCAGTTCGGCGGCCGCCGCCGCGGGCTCGTCGCGGTGGCCCAGCACCAGCGCCCGCAGCCCGTGCACCACCACCGGCAGCCAGCCGTCCGACACCGGCAGCGCACACGCCCTGGCCACCCCGGCGAGGGCCTCGTCCCAGTCGCCGAGCCGGTAGTGGAACTCGGCGAGCCGGGCCTGCGTCACCACCAGCCGCCCCGTCGAACGGGTCCGCGCCGCCAGCTCCCGCGCCTCCCGCAGCGCGGCCTCCACGATCCCCGGCTCGTCGAAGCGCATGTGGCCCTCGGCCTGGTTCGCGAGCAGCAGCAGCCGCATGTCGTTCGCCTCCGGGGCGCGCCGCGCGTACGCGATCCCCTCCGCGACGTGGCGCAGCGAATCCCGGCCCCGCCCCAGGTGGAACAGGGCGAAGGACATGGCGTGGTGGGCCTCCGCCCCGCACAGCGGATCCCCCAGCGCCCGCGCCCGCTCCACCACCGGCCCGGCCAGCGCGTACGCCTCGGCCGGGGGCCGCAGATCGGCCAGGGCCAGCACCCGGCAGGCCTCCAGCCGCAGCCGCAGCCGGGCCGAGGGGAACTCCTCCGCGAGCGCCCGCTCGGTGACCTCCAGCGAGCGGGCCATGTCCCCCTGGATCATCAGCGCGGACACCAGCTTGAAGTCCACCGACGCCCGCCGGTCCGGGTCCGTGGTCCGGGCGCGCAGGGCGGCCAGCAGCTCCACCGACTCGGGGCGGCGCAGCATCAGCGCCGCGTCCGCGAGGAGTTCCTCCAGGGCGTCCCGGGTCCCCGGTTCCCACGCGTCGCCCTGCGCGAGGGCCCGCTCCAGCAGTTCCTCCGCGGTGCCGGGCGCCCCGGCGATCAGCGCGGGCGCCGACTCCGCGAGCCAGCGCACCGCCCACGGGCAGAGCCGCCCGGCGCCCAGCAGCTGCTCGGCGGTCCGCACCGGGTCCAGCCCGGCCCCGGCGAAGGCCCGGGCGGCGTCCAGGTGCAGGGCGGTGCGCACGGCCCCCGGGGTCTCCGCGTACAGGGCCTGCCGCAGTGCCGGGTGGCGGAAGCGCAGGGCCTCCCCGGTGTCCTCCAGCAGCCCCGCCAGCACCGGCTCCTCCAGCTCCGCGAGCAGCTCCCGTACCGGCCGCGACCGTACGAGGGCCAGCTCGCGCGCCGTGAAGACCGCGCCCAGCAGCGCCGCGTGCCGGATGAGGGCACGCGCCGGCCCGGAGAGCGGGTCCAGCGCACGCGCGGCCGCCCCGGGCGGCGGTGACAGCTCCGCCTCCGGCACGGTGAGTTCGGCGACCCCGCCCCCGTCGCAGGGCCCGGCCGCGGCGACGCGGAGCGCTCCGGTGCGGGACCAGTGGTCCAGCAGCCGCCGCAGCAGGTCGGGGTTGCCGGCCGCCAGGCCGGCCGCCTCCCGCAGCCGGGGCCCCGGGCGCGCCCCCAGCACCTCGTGCGCCAGCCCCGCGGCCTCCGCCGCCGACAGCGGCTCCAGCCGGACCGTGCGCCCGCCCGGAGCCGAGCCCAGCGGATGCAGCTCGGGGCGCCGGGGCAGCGGCCGCCGGGTCGCGGCCAGCAGCAGCGGCAGCCGCCCGGCCGCCGCCCAGCCGGCGAGGCGCTGCCACAGCAGCAGGGTGGCCGGATCGGCCCAGTGCGCGTCGTCCAGCACCAGCAGCAGCGGCCGCTCGGCGCACCACCGCTCGACCCCGGCAGCCAGCAGGTCCATCGCGGCGAGCAGCGCACCGCCCGGCAGCGCCGCCTGCTCGGCCTCCCGCAGCAGGCCGACCACCGGCGCCCGGCCGGGCCCGCCGGGGTGCAGACAGTCCAGGGCCGCGCGCAGCGGCAGCCCCACCGCGAGCGCGTCGGCCGCCGCGTACCGCGTGCGCAGGCCGAGCGCCGCCGCGTCGGTCAGCGCCTGCCGTACGAACGCGGTCCGGCCGGAGCCGGGTTCGCCCTCCACCATCAGACAGGCTCCCGCGCCCTCCGCGCCCGCCCGCACCCATTCCCGCAACTCGCTGCGAAGCTGTTCTCGCCCGACCCGCACGTCGGCGATCCCTCCGGTCGTTCGCGCCGGTCACAGGATGACACGGAACGCTTCCCTCAGGGCCGGGGCGGCTGCTGTTCCGTAGGCGAACTGTGCACTCCCGCACGGAACTTGGGGATCCGCAAGGTGACCTTCATGCCCGCGCCGACCCCCGTTTCCATCACCGGCCCGTACGCGTCCCCGTACACCTGGCGGATCCGCTCGTCCACGTTGGGCAGCCCGATCCCCGAGGAGGCGCCGGCGTGCTCCCCGGCCAGGATCCGGCGCAGCAGGGCCGGATCCATGCCGATGCCGTTGTCCTCGACGCTGATCACCGCCTCCGAGCCCGCGTCCCGCGCGGTGATGGTGATCCGGCACTCCTGGGTGGAGTCCTCCAGCCCGTGCTTGACGGCGTTCTCCACCAGCGGCTGCAGGCACAGGAAGGGCAGCGCCACCGGCAGCACCTCCGGAGCCACCTGCAAGGTCACCTTCAGCCGGTCCCCGAACCGGGCCCCGGCCAGCGCCAGATACTGCTCGATGGAACGCAACTCGTCTGCCAGCGTGGTGAAGTCGCCGTGCCTGCGGAAGGAGTAGCGGGTGAAGTCCGCGAACTCCAGCAGCAGATCCCGGGCCCGCTCCGGATCGGTCCGTACGAACGACGCGATCGCGGCGAGGGAGTTGAAGATGAAGTGCGGGGATATCTGCGCCCGCAGCGCCTTGATCTCCGCCTCCATCAGCCGGGTCCGCGACCGGTCCAGCTCCGACAGCTCCAGCTGTACGGACACCCACCGCGCGACCTCCGTCGCAGCCCGCACCAGCACCGCGGACTCCCGCGAACCGTAGGCCACCAGCGCGCCCAGCATCCCGTCCTCGCCGGTCAGCGGCGCCACCACCGCCCACTTCAGCGGACAGTCGGGCCGCTGGCACTCCGTGCGCACGCTCTGGCTGCGCCCCGACTCCAGCATCACCGCCACCCGGGCCATCGCCCGCCGCTGGTGGTGGTCGGCGCCCGGGCCGTCCCAGGCCAGCACCGCGTCCCGGTCGGTCAGGCAGAGCGCTTCCGTGCCGAGCAGGGAGCGCAGCCGCTTCGCCGCCTTGCGGGCGGCGTCCTGCGTCAGCCCCGCCCGCAACGGGGGAGCGGCCAGCGAAGCCGTGTGCAGGGTGTGGAACGTGGCCCGCTCCACCGGGGTGCCGAGGGCCGGCCCCGCCGCCCGCTCACCGCGCAGCGCGTGCCGGCGGCCCGCCGCCCAGCCCGCGGCCAGCAGCAGGGCGGCGCCGGCCACCGCGAGGACGACGAGCCCGGCCGCGGTCACCGCGCACCCCCCGCCCGCTCGCCCGCCACGTTCTCCGGCAGGTGCAGCCGGGCCAGCGTGGCCGCCGTCCCGGCCGGGACCCGCGAGCGCGTCGCCAGCGATACCGCCACCATCGTCAGGAAGCCCAGCGGCACCGACCACGCCGCCGGCCAGGCCAGCAGCGCGTGCGTCCAGCCCCCGGGCGCCAGCCCGGCCCGGGTCGCCAGCACCGCGCTCAGCGCCGCCCCGCCACCGGTGACCAGGCCCGCCACCGCACCCGGCGGCGTCAGCCCGCGCCACCAGATGCCCAGCACCAGCAGCGGGCAGAAGGAGGAGGCCGACACGGCGAACGCCAGCCCCACCGCGTCCGCCACCGGCACGTCCCGGGCCGCCACGCTCCCGGCCAGCGGCACGAGGATCGCCACGAGCACCGCGATGCGGAAGCTGCGGACCCCGCGCGACGGCAGCAGGTCCTGGTGCAGCACCCCCGCCACCGCCATGGTCAGCCCCGAGGCCGTCGACAGGAACGCCGCGAAGGCGCCCCCGGCCAGCAGCGCCCCGAGCAGGTCCCCGAGCACGCCCCCCAGCATCCGCTCCGGCAGCACCAGCACCGCCGCGTCCGCGGCACCGGTCAGGGCGAGCTCGGGCGCGTAGATCCGGCCCAGCGCCCCGTACACCGGGGGCAGCAGGTAGAAGACCCCGACCAGCCCGAGCACCACCAGCGTGGTGCGGCGCGCGGCCCGCCCGTTGGGGCTCGTGTAGAAGCGAACCGCGACGTGCGGCAGGCCCATCGTGCCGAGGAAGGTGGCCAGGATCAGCCCGTACGTCGCGTACAGCCGGTACCCCGAGTGGTCCCCGGACAGCGGCTGCGACCAGCTGGACACGCCCATGCCCGCCTCCGCCCGGGTGTCCGGCACGGGGGCGCCCGGGGCGAACTCCAGCCGCGCGTGGGCCCGTACCGCATGCGGCCCGGCGGCGAGGGTCACCGGCTCCCCGCCGTAGGTGCGCCCGTCCAGCTGCCCGGTCACCGACACCGTCAGCGGCGCGTCCAGGGAGAGCCGCACGTCCTCGGCCAGGGTGACGGCGGTGTGCTCGCGGAAGACCGCCGGGGCGTCGAAGGAGGCGCGCGGGGCACCGTCCCCGGCCCAGGCGGCGACCAGGAAGAAGGCCGGGACGAGCAGCGCCGTGAGCTTCAGCCAGTACTGGAAGGCCTGCACGAACGTGATGCTGCGCATCCCGCCGGCCGCGACCGCCGCGCTCACCACGAAGGCGACGACGAGCCCGCCGACCCAGTGCGGGGCGCCGGTCAGGATCTCCAGGGTCAGCCCGGCGCCCTGCAACTGCGGCAGCAGGTACAGCCAGCCGACCCCGAGCACGAAGAGCACCGCGATCCGGCGCACCGCCTGCGACTCCAGCCGGTCCTCGGCGAAGTCGGGCAGCGTGTACGCCCCCGAGCGGCGCAGCGGGGCCGCGACCAGTGCGAGGAGCACCACGTACCCGGCCGTGTACCCGACGGGGTACCAGAGCATCTCGGGCCCCTGGAGCAGCACCAGCCCGGCCACCCCGAGGAACGAGGCCGCGGACAGGTACTCCCCGCTGATGGCCGCCGCGTTCAGCCGGGGGCCGACGGTGCGGGAGGCCACGTAGAAGTCGGAGGTGGTCCGGGATATCCGCAGCCCCAGGGCCCCCACCAGGACCGTGACCAGGACGACGACGGTGACCGCGGTCAGCGCGTACGTCTGGTTCACGGGCGGTTCCTTCGGCCGGGGATGGGTGCCGGGAGTCTATGCGCGGCCGCAGACGGGGCAACAGGCGCGATCCGGCCCGCCTGGGCCGATGCCCTGCGGGCGGCTCTGCCCCCACCCCGCCCCTTCCCGAACCGGGGCTCCGCCCCGGACCCCGCGCCTCAAACGCCGGCGGGGCTGGATAGTGCCGCTGCGCGGCACCTCCAGCCCGCCCGGCGTTTGAGGGCACGGGCGCGCAGCGCACGTACGGGGTCCGGGGCGCACCCCCGGCAGCGGCGCCGCAGGGGGGTGGGCCAGGAGCGGACCGCAGGTCAGACGGCGGGGTCGCGGTGGTCCGCGCAGTCGCGGAGGGCGATCTCCAGTTCCACGTACGACTCCTCCGCCCGCCGAAACGCCAGCGTCAACGCGGCCTCCGCCCGCGGCGGCACCTGCTCGCGCACGCCCTCCCGCGCCTCGTACAGGACATCGGCCCAGCGCGCGGCCGCACTCCGCAGCCCGGCCAGCAGCGCCTCGGCCTCGGCCGGCCCGGCGGGCCGGGTGCGGGACATCGAGGTCAGCGCGTCGAGCAGCGCCTGGATCTCGGACATCTCGCTCCTCCCGCGTCCCACGCCGGAAGATCCACGATACGCACCCCCGGTGCGCCACGCGGGCCGTTCACCCCGCCGGATCGCCGTACGCCATTCGCCGTGCGACGAACGGCGGGTGCGCGCCGCCGGGCGGTCGGGCGGCGGTCGGGCGGCGGCCGTCCGGCTCAGCCCGTGGCCTGACGCATCAGCAGGTCCCGCAGCTGCCGCGCGTGCCTCCGGCTGACCTGGAGCTCCGCCGCCCCGACCCGGACCGACGTGGCGCCCGCGTCGAGCCGCAGCTCGTCGATGCGGGCCAGTGCCACCAGGTGGCGGCGGTGGATGCGGACGAATCCGCGCGCCGCCCAGCGTTCCTCCAGCGTGGACAGCGGGATCCGGACCAGGTGGCTGCCCTCGTCGGTGTGCAGGCGGGCGTAGTCGCCCTGGGCCTCGACGTGGACGATGTCGGCTATCGCCACGAACCGGGTGACCCCGCCCAGTTCGACGGCGATCTGGTCCGCGGTGCGCTCCGGCACGGCGACCTCGGGTGCCGACGGCCGCTGCACCGGCACCGCGGCCAGCGCCCCGGCCGGCCGGGGCGGCTCCTCGGCCCGGCCCAGCTGCGCGCAGGCCCGCCGGACGGCCTCGGCGAGCCGCTCCGGGCGCACCGGCTTGAGTACGTAGTCCACGGCCTTGAGGTCGAAGGCCTGTACGGCGAACCCCTCGTGGGCGGTGACGAACACGATCAGCGGCGGCCGCGCGAACCCGGCCAGCAGCTTCGCGATGTCCAGTCCGGTCAGCCCGGCCATGTGGATGTCGAGGAAGACCACGTCGATGCCGTCGGCTCCGTCGGGCCCGGCGTCCAGCGCACGCGTGATCCGCCGCAGCGCCTCTGTGGCGTCGCCGGCGCCCTCCGCGCTGCGCACCCGGGGATCGGACCGCAGCAGGTAGAGGAGCTCCTCCAGGAGCGGCTTCTCGTCGTCGACGGCCAGTACGCGCAGCATGCCGCCGAGTGTAGAGAGAGGCCCGCCGGGGCGGAACGGGGCGCGGCCCTCCGCCCCGGGGGATGTAGGGCGAAGGGCCGCGCGGATGGGGGATGTGGGGGGAGAGGGAAGCGGAGCGGTGGACTACTGGACGGTGATGAGCTTGCCGTCGGGGGCGACGGCGTACCAGGTGCCGCCCACGCCCTGGCCGTTGATGTCGCCGGGCTTCTTGTCACCCGTGAAGGTGTAGACGGGCCAGCAGTCGACGGTCTGCTGCTTCTTGCCGTCCGGCCGGTCCAGGACCAGGTAGTTCCGCTCGGTGATGCCCTTGGCGTTCGCCTTGTCCACCGGCGGGACCACCGGCCACTTCGCCAGGCAGTCACCCACGCACTTGGACACCATCGGCCACGCGGTGTCCGGCTTGAACCGGTAGACCGTCATGCCCTTGCCGTCGACGATGTGGTCGCCGAGCTTCGGGTCCTTCGCCACCGACAGGCCCGCGCCCGCCTCGGCCGGAGCGCCCGCGCCCGCGCCCGGCGCCGCCTTCGCGGCCTTCTTCCCGTCCGGCGCGAACGCGAACCACGTCCCGCCGACGCCCTGGCCGTTGACGTCGCCCGCCTTGGTGTCCTTGTTGAAGCGGTACGCGGGCCAGCCCGCCACCGTCAGCTGCTTCGTGCCGTCGCTGCGCACGACCTCGCCCAGCAGTGCCGGGTCCATGCCGGCGGCGGCAGTGACGTCGCCCGCCGCGACCACCGGCCAGGTCTTCGCGCAGTCCCCCTCGCAGTTCGACTTGGACGGCTTGGCGGTGTCCTTGTCGAAGCGGTACAGGGTGAGCCCGGCGCTGTCGCTCAGGACCGAACCGAGCTGCGCGTTGTCGCCGATGGCCAGCTGTCCGGCCGCCTTGGCGCCGCCCGCGGCTCCCGGGCCTCCCGCGCCGTCCGCCGTGGGAGTCTGGGCGGAAGTGGCGCCGGCCGGCTTGGCCGCGTCGGCGGCCTTGTCGTCCGCCGGTCCGCAAGCCGTCGCCGCGAGGGCGACGGCGATCACGGCCGCGGCCAGGGTGGTTCCGCGCTTCATGCCCATCTTGATCTCTCCCACTGTGTGTCCGTCGTGTCCGCCGCCCGCGTTCTTCCGTCAGCGGCGGCAACTGTGCACAGGACACGCCCCGGGGGCCGTGATCTGTTCAAGGCGACCGGTGTGGGCTGTTTCACCTATCCGGCGGCGAACCCGGCGCGCCGCAGAGCCGTGACCACAGCGAGGCCGAGGACCTGGTGTCCGGCGTCGTTGGGGTGCAGACCGTCCTCCAGGTGCTCCGGACCGAGCACGTCCCGCCCCGGGAGCACGGCCAGCCGCTCGTCCCCGGCGGCGATCCGGTCCCGTGCGGCGCGCTCCATCGCGTCGCGCAGCGCGCCCAGGGTGGCGCCCAGCCGGTTCGGGGTCCGCTCGGCGTCGGGCCGCAGCACGGGGGAGACCAGCAGGAGCGGGGTTCGCGGGTGGCCCTGGCGGACCAGTTCGAGGAACGCGCGGGTGGTCTCGTACAGCATCGGCGCCGAAAACGGCACGCGCGACCAGCAGTTGGTGCCGAAGGCGAGGGTGAGGACGTCGGCGGGGAGGCTCGCGAGCTGCTCGGCGGTGGCGAGTTCACCGCGCGCGGCGCCCGCGTAGCCGAGGTTGACGGTGTCCCAGCCGAGCGCCCGGCCGGTGACCGCGGGCCAGCCGTGCGCGGGCCGGGTCGACCACCAGCCCTCGGTGATCGAGTCGCCGTGCACCACCCAGCGCGGGGCGGGCGGCGGCGGGGCGAGGGGGCCGCCGATCCCGCGCAGGCCGAGTATCAGAGGTGACTGGGCCTCGGGCGGGTGGATGGTGAACGGGCCGTTGCCGCCGCCCAGTTCGATGCGTACGACGGACTCGGCGGCCGGTTCGGTGAACACCTCGGTCACCACCCCGTGCCGGTCCCAGAGCGAGAAGAGGTGCGCGAGGTCGCGCAGGGCGTCGGTGGGGCCGGGCACCGTCGCCCGGTAGCGGATCTCCACCGCCCGCGCGGTCGCCGTGGTGAACTCCAGCCGGACCCCGATGGGGAGGGTGGCCCGTTCCCCGGTGTCCCAGGGCAGCCGCATGGTGTCCGCCGGGTCGGCCCGCACCGGGCGCCCCTTGTCCAGCCAGGCGACCCCGCGCAGGAAGGGCTCCGGGTCCTGCCACTGCCCATCGGTGCTGTCGGCGCTGTGCGGGCTCACTGTTCGCCTCCGATCGTCGGATACGGGAACTTCACACCGACCCCGCCGTCCACCACGAGCGTCTGCCCCGTCACGTACGAGGACAGCGGCGAGGCCAGGAAGTACAGGGCGGCCGCGATGTCCGAGGTCTCGGCCACCCGGCCCAGCGGGGCGTTCTCCGCGTTGCGCCGCCGCCCCTCGGCGCCCAGCAGGGCGGCGACCCGCGGGGTCCACACCACGCCCGGCGCCACCGCGTTCACCCGTACCCCGCGCGGGCCCAGTTCCACCGCCGCCGAGCGCACCAATGCCATCAGCCCGGCCTTGGCGGCCCCGTAGGCGGCGTGCAGCGGGGCCGCGGTGAGGCCGGACACGGAGGCCACGAAGACCAGCGGTCCGCCGCCGGCGGCGGCGACGGCCTCGCCGCCGTACTGGACGGCGAGCCAGGCGTGCCGCAGGACGAGGTCGAAGTGCCAGTCCCAGCCGGCGTCGTCCAGCTCGGGCAGCGGCGCGTAGCGGGCCATGCCGACGATGTCGACGACCCCGCCGACCGGGCCGCCGAGCAGCCCCGGCGCCCGCTTGAACAGGGTCCGCACGTCCTCCCGGCGGGTCACGTCGCAGGCGTACGGGACCCCGCCGGTCTCGGCGGCCACGGCGGCGGCCCGCTCGCCGTCCACGTCCACGCACAGCACCCGGGCCCCGGCGGCGGCCAGGGCGTGGGCGCTCTGCCGGCCGATGCCGTTGCCCGCGCCGAGCAGGACCAGGTTCCGGCCGTCGAGTCGGTGCAGGGCGGTGTAGTCGGGCACGGGCGAGGTGTCCAGGGGGCCGAGGGGCCCGGCGGCGCTCACGCGTCGGCCTTGCGGGGCTCGTACCGGGCCAGCTCCGGGATGACTTCCTTGCCCAGGATCTCGATCGTCCGCAGGATCTCGCGGTGCTCGAGGTAGCCCCACTGCACGTAGCAGATCAGCTGGTCCACCCCGAGGTCCGCGTACCGCTTCGCCTTGGCGACGATCGCCTCCGCGTCCCCGATCAGGATCATGTCCCCGTCGTTGAACTCCCGTACGGGCACCTCCCCTTCGAGGATCGGGTTCAGCAGCGGGAAGGCCCGCTCGCGCTCTTCCGGGGCCAGGTGCGGCAGCTCCCACTCCAGCGTGAACCGCGCCAGGTTCGAGTACCACCAGGCCACCGAGTCCCACACCCGGGCGTCCGGCTCCGTGCGCGGGGCGGTCGCGTGGACGAGGGTGTAGGCGCTGACCCGGTTCGTACTGACGTCGGTGAGCGGGCAGGGTGCGAGGGCGGCCGCCCGGTACGCCGCCACCTGCCGGGCCATCGCCTCCAGCGGCTGCATGATCGAGAACGAGAGCAGCCCGAGCCCGGCAGCCCCCGCCACCTCGGCCGATCCGGGGGAGGTGGCCGCCATCCAGGCGGGCGGGTGCGGGTCCTGCACGGGTTTCGGCGTCACCATGCGGCGCGGGAAGCGGAACCGCTCGGACTCGTACGCGAAGTACTCCTCGCGCCACATCCCGGTGACGATCTCGATCGCCTCGCGCCAGTCCTCGCGCGACCTCTCCCGGTCCACCCCGAAGGCGGCCTGCTCCATGGGGGTGGACCGCCCGGTGCCCCACTCGACCCGGCCGCCGGACAGCACGTCCACGGTGGCGACCTTCTCGGCGATGCGCTGCGGCGGGGTGAAGGCGAAGGGGGTCAGGGTCACGCCGAAGCCGAGCCGGATCCGCTCGGTCAGCCCGGCGAGGTGGCCGAGGAGCACCTCGGGGGCCGGGCAGTGCGAGCGGCCCTCGCGGAAGTGGTGCTCGACCGCCCACACGGTCCGGAACCCCATCCGGTCGGCGAGCCGGATCTGCTCGACGGCCTCCCGGTAGGCGCGCTGCTCGGCGGCCCGCTGGCCGTGCGGATGGGACCCGTGCCAGGGCTTCGGTACGTCGATCTCGTAGAGCACGTCCAAATCCATGGCGGCACGCTGCGGCAGATCTGACGAAGTGTCAAGAAAGGGGGTCGGGGGCGGGCTGCGCAGCGATCGATCGTCCGCGCGCAACGAAGGACCATCCAGGACAGATCCGCGCAACGATCGTGCGCCGATGCGCAAGGATGGCCCATTACGGGCGGTATCACCCAGCTCGTAGGCTCACTCGCTGTACGTGGAGTGGCGCGAACCGCCTGCTCGGCGGTCCCCATGCCCAGGCTTCGGCCTGCCCCTGCTCCGGACCGCTGCGGTCGTCGCCTTCACCCCCATCCGCAGCGTCAAAGGAGTCCCCTCGTGCTCGATCACGGCCAGGCGCCACCGCTCACCGCAGAGCGGCCCAAGCCCGTCCATCCGCTGCTGCGCCGCAAGCCGGTCGAGCGCCTCGTCGCCGAGGGCGGCCAGGGGGAGGGCGGCTCGCTGCGCCGCTCGCTCACCATGTGGCAGCTGACCATGATCAGCATCGGCGCGACCCTGGGCACCGGCATCTTCGTCGTCCTCGGCGAGGCCGCCCCCAAGGCCGGACCGGCCGTGACGATCGCCTTCGTGATCGCGGGCCTGACCGCCCTCTTCTCGGCCCTGTCCTACGCCGAGCTGGCCGGCACCGTGCCGGTCTCCGGGTCCTCGTACTCGTACTCCTACGCCACGATGGGCGAGTTCATCGCCTGGATCTGCGGCTGGTGCCTGGTCCTGGAGTACGCCGTCTCCGTCTCCGCCGTCGCAGTCGGCTGGGGCCAGTACCTCAACGAGCTGCTCGACGGGACGATAGGCATCACCCTCCCCGAGAAGTTCTCCGCCGCCCCGCTGGGCGACGGCGGCTGGATCAACCTGCCGTCCCTGGTCGTCGTCCTGCTCGCCATGGTCTTCCTGATGCGCGGAGCCAAGGAGAGCGCCCGGATCAACACGATCATGGTCGCCGTGAAGATCGTCACCCTGGTCCTCTTCATCGGCATCGGCGTCATGGGCATCAAGGCCGGCAACTACGCCCCGCTCGCCCCGCTCGGCATCACCGGCATCAGCGCCGCCGCCTCCACCCTCTTCTTCTCGTACATCGGCTTCGACGCCGCCTCCACCGCCGGTGAGGAAGCCAAGAACCCGAAGAAGGACCTGCCGCGCGCGATCATGCTCTCGCTGGGCATCGTCACGATCCTGTACGTCCTCGTCGCCTTCGTCGCCGTCGGCGCCATGCCGTGGCAGGACTTCGAGGGCACCGAGGCCGCGCTCGCGCAGATCATGAAGGACGTCACCGGCCACAGCTTCTGGGGCGTCGTCCTCGCCGCCGGCGCGGTCGTCGCGATCGCCTCCGTCGTCTTCGCCGTCCTCTACGGCCAGACCCGCATCCTCTTCGCGATGTCCCGCGACGGCCTGGTCCCCAAGGTCTTCGCCAAGGTCGACGAGAAGACCGGCGCCCCCCGCGCCAACGTGGTGATCGTCTCCCTCTTCTGCGGCGCCCTCGCCGCCTTCGTCCCCCTGGGCGAGCTCGCCAACGCCACCAGCATCGGCACGCTCTTCGCCTTCGCCCTGGTCAACGTGGCGGTCGTGATCCTGCGCCGCACCAAGCCGGACATGCCGCGCACCTTCAAGGTGGCGCTCTTCCCGGTCACGCCGATCCTCGGCTTCCTCGCCTGCGGCTGGATGATGTACAGCCTGCCGGTCGCCACGTGGGTCGCTTTCGGTGGCTGGATGATCGTCGGCCTCGTGGTCTACTTCCTGTACGGCATCCGCCGCTCCAGCCTGGCCACAGCAGAGAAGTGATCCACCCGCAGTGCGACTGAACGATCTCGACGAACGCATCGTGCACGCCCTCGCCGAGGACGCCCGCCGTTCCTACGCGGACATCGGCTCCGAGGTCGGGCTCTCCGCCCCCGCCGTGAAGCGCCGCGTGGACCGGCTGAGGGCGGAGGGAGCCATCACCGGCTTCACCGTCCGCGTCGACCCCGCCGCGATGGGCTGGGAGACCGAGGGCTTCATCGAGATCTACTGTCGCCACAACACCTCGCCGGACGACATCCGGCGGGGCCTGGAGCGGTACCCCGAGGTGGTGTCCGCGTCGACCGTCACCGGCGACGCGGACGCCCTCGTCCAGATCTTCGCCTCCGACATGCGGCACTTCGAACGCGTACTGGAACGCATCGCGGGCGAGCCGTTCGTGGAACGCACCAAGTCGGTCCTGGTCCTCTCCCCACTCCTGCGCCGCTTCACCTCCGGCGCCCCGGCGTAGGGGGTGTCCGGGGCCGGTTCCGAGGCCGGGGGAGGGGCCCGCGAGCCCCGGAGAGCCGGGCGTGCCGTTCCTCCTCCGTCAGGCCGCCCCAGACGCCGTACGGCTCACGCGTGCGCAGCGCGTGCTCGAGGCAGGCGGCCCGCACCGGACATCCACCGCAGACCCGCTTCGCGGCGGCATCCCGCACCTCCCGGTCCTCACCCCGCTCGCCTGCGGGATGGAAGAACCGGCCGGACCCCAGATCCCGGCAGGCGGCCCGGGTCTGCCACTGCCAGGCGTGGTGCACGGCATCGGGAAGACGTGAGAGTTCGGTCATGGCGGTTCCTTTCCGTGGGTTGCCCCGCGTCTGACCACTGAGCGCCCCGCGAAACCCCGGTGGCGCCGACAGCCCCCGGATCAGGCCTCCTTGACCGGCGCACGCAGGCCCACGAAGTCCGTCCGGGCCGACCCCACCGGCGCCGGCCTCTCCGCCCCGGCCGCCCGGCTCTGGCCGCCCCGCCTCGGGAGCCGCCCCGGCCCGTACGCGCGGCCATCCCGCCGCACGCCGGGCACCACCGCCGGATCGGCCCGTGCGCGCGGGGCCTCCGCGTCGGCGAGCCCCGCGGAACGGACCCGCGGACGGCGGGGAACCGGCCGCTCCCGCCTTCTTGACGGCCCCGGGCGCCGCCACGAGACTGCGGGAGACGGCCACACGGAACGGTGCCCGCCGCGGGAAGCCCCACCACCGCGAGCGAGGCCGCCGATGACAGGACGGGGCGGGACCGGTGGATACGGCCAGAACGGCGCACGCGGGGGCCCGGACCCTCCGCCGCTGGTGGCTGACCCGGCGCCTCCACATCGACCTCCTGCGGGTCTGCAGCGCCTTCGGCCGCTGACCCCGCAGGGGCGGCCCCACCCGGCACCCCCTGGAGACGACCGGGCGCGCGCCGCGCGACCCGGCAGAACGCCGTGCCGTCCCCCGCCCAGGAGCGCCATGTCCTCCCTCGCCGTGCCCGCCCTGCCCACCGGCCTGCCCCGCACCGAGCTGCGCGGCCGCATCGGGGCCGGGTTCTCGCCCGTCCCGCACCGCTACCGCCTCTACCTCGGCCCCGACTGTCCCCGCTCCCAGCGGGTGGCCGCCGCTCTGGCCGCCCTGGGCCTGGAAGGCTCGGTCCCCGCCACCGTCCTCCCCGCCGGCGCCGGCCACGACGGGTGCGCGCACACGGCCCTGCGCCTGGCCTACGAGGCCGCCGGCCACCACTTCGACGGCACGCTGACCGTCCCCGCCCTCGTCGACACCTGGAGCGGCCGCGTCGTCTCCAACCACGCCCCCGGCATCCTCGACGACCTGCGCCTCCTCGGGGCCCACCCGGCGTTCCGGACGGCCCCGTAGGCAGGACCCACGGGGGTCGCGCAACGAATCGCCGCTCATCGAGCGGAACGCGCAACGAATCGATGCGCGGAGCGCAACGGTCACGGCTTGTCCGGGTCGAACGTCCGAACGTACCGTTTTACGACCCCCACCCCTCCTGCCACAGAGGTTAGCCATGGCCCCGCTGCGCACCGCCCTCCTCCAGAGCTCCGGACGGCTCGGCGACACCGCCGAGAACCTGAAGGCGCTCGACGAGGCCGCGGCGCGCGCCGCACAGAGCGGGGCCGGGCTCCTCGTGACCTCGGAGATGTTCCTCACCGGCTACGCCCTGGACCCCCAGGACATCGCCGGCCTCGCCGAACCGGCCGACGGCGAATCCGCCCACGCCATCGGCGGGATCGCCCGCCGCCACGGGATCGCCGTCCTGTACGGCTACCCCGAGCGCTCGGGCGACACCGTCTACAACGCGGCGCAGCTCATCGGCCCCGACGGCGCCCCGCTCGCGAACTACCGCAAGACCCACCTTTTCGGCTGCTTCGAGCAGGAGGCCTTCACCCCGGGCGACACCCCCGTCGTCCAGGCCGACCTCGGCGGCCTCCGCATCGGCATCATGATCTGCTACGACGTGGAGTTCCCCGAGAACGTCCGGGCGCACGCGCTCGCCGGCACCGACCTCCTCCTGGTGCCGACCGCGCAGATGCACCCGTTCCAGTTCGTCGCCGAACAGCTCGTCCCCGTACGGGCCTTCGAGAACCAGATGTACATCGCGTACGTCAACCGCACCGGCCCGGAAGGCGAGTTCGAGTTCGTCGGACTCAGCTGCCTGGCGAGCCCCGACGGGGTCACCCGCACCCGGGCCGGACGCGGCGAGGAGCTGGTGTTCGGCGAGGCCGACCCCGAGCTGCTGAGCGCCTCGCGCGAGACCAACCCGTACCTGCGCGACCGCCGCCCCGGGCTCTACGCCTCCCTCGTCTGAGCCCCGCCCGCCCGCCCGCCCCGCCCGCGCCGCCCTCCCCCTGCCCCACCCCCGCAAGGAGCCGTACCCCATGACGTCCACGGTGCCCACCACCGCCGTCCCGCACAGCGACGGACAGCTGCCGATCACCATGTTCGGCCCGGACTTCCCGTACGCGTACGACGACTTCCTGGCCCACCCGGCCGGCCTGGGGCAGATACCGGCGACCGAGCACGGCACCGAGGTCGCGGTCATCGGCGGTGGACTCTCCGGCATCATCTCCGCCTACGAGCTGATGAAGATGGGCCTCAAGCCCGTCGTCTACGAGGCCGACCGGATCGGCGGCCGGCTGCGCACCGTCGGCTTCGAGGGCGCGGGCACCGAGGGGCTCACCGCGGAGATGGGCGCCATGCGCTTCCCGCCGTCCTCCACGGCCCTCCAGCACTACATCGACCTCGTCGGCCTGGTCACCGAGCCCTTCCCGAACCCGCTCGCCGAGGCCACCCCCTCGACGGTCGTGGACCTCAAGGGCGAGACGCACTACGCCGAGACCATCGCCGACCTCCCGCAGATCTACCGCGACGTCGCCGACGCGTGGAACGCCTGCCTCGACGAGGGCGCCGACTTCTCCGACATGAACACCGCGATGCGCGAGCGGGACGTCCCGCGCATCCGCGAGATCTGGGCCAAGCTCGTCGAGAAGCTCGACGACGAGACCTTCTACGGGTTCCTCTGCAAGTCCGAGGCCTTCAAGTCCTTCCGCAAGCGCGAGATCTTCGGCCAGGTCGGCTTCGGCACCGGCGGCTGGGACACCGACTTCCCGAACTCCATCCTGGAGATCCTCCGCGTCGTCTACACCGAGGCCGACGACCACCACCGCGGCATCGTGGGCGGCTCGCAGCAGCTGCCGCTGCGCCTGTGGGAGCGCGAGCCCGAGAAGATCGTCCACTGGGCCCAGGGCACGTCCCTGTCCACCCTGCACGAGGGCACCCCGCGTCCGGCGGTCACCCGCCTGCACCGCACGGCCGGCAACCGCATCACGGTCACCGACTCCTCCGGCGACATCCGCACGTACCGCGCCGCGATCTTCACCGCGCAGTCCTGGATGCTCCTGTCCAAGATCGCGTGCGACGACACGCTGTTCCCGATCGACCACTGGACGGCGATCGAGCGCACCCACTACATGGAGTCGTCGAAGCTGTTCGTCCCCGTGGACCGGCCGTTCTGGCTGGACAAGGACGAGGAGACCGGCCGCGACGTCATGTCGATGACGCTCACCGACCGGATGACCCGCGGCACCTACCTGCTGGACAACGGCCCGGACAAGCCCGCCGTCATCTGCCTCTCGTACACCTGGTGCGACGACAGCCTGAAGTGGCTGCCGCTGTCCGCGAGCGAGCGGATGGAGGTCATGCTGAAGTCCCTCGGCGAGATCTACCCCAAGGTCGACATCCGCCGCCACATCATCGGCAACCCGGTTACCGTCTCCTGGGAGGACGAGCCCTACTTCATGGGCGCGTTCAAGGCCAACCTGCCGGGCCACTACCGCTACCAGCGGCGCCTGTTCACCCACTTCATGCAGGACCGCCTCCCCGAGGACAAGCGCGGCATCTTCCTCGCGGGCGACGACATCTCCTGGACGGCCGGCTGGGCCGAGGGCGCCGTACAGACCGCCCTCAACGCGGTCTGGGGCGTCATGCACCACCTCGGCGGCTCCACCGACGCCACCAACCCGGGCCCGGGCGACGTCTACGACGAGATCGCCCCGGTCGAGCTCCCGGAGGACTGACCTCCCCGAACCCGGTGATCACGGGCCGCCCCCGCACGAGCAGCGCGGAGGCGGCCCGTCCTCATGCGCCCGGGGAGCGCTTCCAGATCAGCCGCAGATGCTCCCGGAAGGCGGCCCGGACCTCGCCGCGCTCCGGCCCGTACGGCAGCCGGTGCGGCCTGCGCCCCAGCCCCAGGCCGCACCCCGCGCACAGTGTGTGGGTCCCGTAGCCGTCACGGTCCCACTCGACCGATCCCCGGTCGCTCCCGCACACCGGGCACACGCCGTCCCTGCCCTGGTGGCCTTCGAGGCTCAGCCGTCCGCGCATCACCCCGGGCATCACGTCGACGAGCCGGCCCCCCGGGTGGAACTCCGGCTCCGGCCAGAGCAGCCGGGCCGACGGCTGCGGCGGGTCCGGTCTGCGTACGCCCGCCCGCTTCTGCGCCCGCCGCCCGACCTGCCACGCGGCGAGCTCGTCCAGCCACAGCCGCCGCGCCTCGTGCAGCTCCTCCACCGCCCGCACCAGCGACTCGGGGTCCTGCTCCAGGTCGCGCGGGATTCCTGCACTGCGGCACAGGTGGTGGTAGGTCGCGTAGAAGCCGTACGGGCAGAACTCCGTCAGGCAGGTGCGCAGCGCCGACAGCCGCCGGTGGGCCGGGCGTGAAGCGTCGTGCACCCGCAGGCGGTGCGTGGCGAAGCTGGGCATCCGGCCAGGCTAGGGGGCGTACGCCCAGCCGGCACGGGGTTTAAGGGCCGACGGAGTCAACAGGCAGCGGCCGACCAGGCCGACGCCCGCGTCGAGGGACTCGGTGAACTCCTCCGCCAGTTCGGGGGAGCGGCGCAGGGTCCACAGGAGGCGGGCGGCCGCCCAGGCGCCGGAGCGGGCGCGGTCCAGGCTCCACGAGCCGAGTAAGTGGGTCAGCGGGTCGGCGATCTCCAGCAGGTCCGGACCCGGCATCAGGTCCTCGCGGATCTGCTCCTCCAGGGCGACCAGCGTGTCGCCCACCCGGTCGAAGTCCGCCTCCAGGGCCCGTGGTTCGCAGTCCAGGGCGCGGCACGTGGACACCACAGCGAGCGCCAGGTCGTGGCCGATGTGCGCGTTGATGCCGGCCAGCGCGTGCTGGAGCGGACGCACCCCCGGGTGGCGCCGGTACTGGAGCAGCGGCCGCCAGCAGGCCGGCGGCCGGTCCGCTTCCACAGCAGCCAGGTACCGCTCCGCGAAGCGCGCGCTCAGCGCGGCCGCCTGGCGAGGTGCCGGGAAACCCCCGTGGGAGATCCGCTCGTACAGGGTCTGCGTCACCGTCAGGTACACCCGGTTGAAGACGGCGACACCGTCCTGCGCGGGGAGCCGCTCGTCCAGGGCGCGCATCCGCGCCAGCACCGCTTCCATGGGGGCAGCGTCCCAGTCGGCGACCCGGATCCGGGGAACTTGGCCGTACGCTTCCCCGGTTCGGGCGAAGCGGCGTCAACCCCGCTTGTCGTACCGGGTCGTGTCCTCGTCGTACGTCGAGGTGCCCTCGTCGAGCAGGGGCTCCTCGACCTTCATGTGCGCGGGGGCGAAGTACCGCAGCGTGTGGTAGCCGGTGATCACCACGATGCTGCCCAGCGCGATGCCGCCGAGCTCGAAGCTGTCGGTGATCTGGAGCTTGACGCCGCCGACGCCGATGATGATGCCCGCCGCGGCCGGCACCAGGTTCAGCGGATTGCGCAGGTCCACCCGGCCGTTGATCCAGATCTGGGCGCCGAGCAGGCCGATCATGCCGTACAGGATCACGGTGATGCCGCCGAGCACCCCGCCGGGGATCGCTGCGACGACCGCGCCGAACTTGGGGCACAGCCCGAAGAGCAGCGCGAACCCGGCCGCCGCCCAGTAGGCGGCCGTCGAGTAGACCCGGGTGGCGGCCATGACGCCGATGTTCTCGGAGTACGTGGTGTTCGGCGGGCCGCCGACCGCCGTGGACAGCATCGACGCGGCGCCGTCGGCGGCGATGGCGGTGCCGAGCTTGTCGTCGAGCGGGTCGCCGGTCATCTCGCCGACGGCCTTGATGTGCCCGGCGTTCTCGGCGATCAGCGCGATCACGACGGGCAGGGCGATCAGGATCGCCGACCACTCGAAGGCCGGGGCGTGGAAGGACGGCAGACCGATCCAGTCGGCCTCGCCGACCGCGGAGAGGTCCAGGCGCCAGTGGTCCACGGCCGCCTCCCCGCCCACCGTGGAGTGGATCTGGCCGAAGATCCGGTCCAGGATCCAGGAGAGCGCGTACCCGAAGACCAGCCCGAGGAAGATCGCGATGCGGGACCAGAAGCCCCGAAGGCAGACCACGGCCAGCCCGGTGAACAGCATGGTCAGCAGCGCCGTCCACTGGTCCTGCGGCCAGTACGTCGAAGCCGTCACCGGCGCCAGGTTGAAGCCGATCAGCATCACCACCGCACCCGTCACCACCGGCGGCATCGCCGCGTGGATGATGCGGGCGCCGAAGCGCTGGACGGCCAGACCGGCCAGGAACAGCGCCGCGCCGACGACGAACACCGCGCCGGTGACCACCGTACTGTCCCCGCCGCCCGCCCGGATCGCCGCCGCCACGCCCACGAACGAGAGCGAGCAGCCCAGATAGGAGGGGACCCGGCCGCGGGTCGCGAGGAGGAAGATCACCGTCGCGATGCCGGACATCATGATGGCCAGGTTCGGATCCAGGCCCATCAGGACCGGGGCGACGAAACTGGCGCCGAACATCGCCACGACGTGCTGGGCGCCCAGGCCGGCGGTCCGCGGCCACGACAGCCGCTCGTCCGGCCGTACCACCGCGCCGGGGGCGGGGGTCCGCCCGTCACCGTGCATGGTCCAGCGCACGCCGAGGCCCATGTCGTTCACTCCACTTCTCCGGAAGACCAGTGCCGCTGCCGGCCCGGCGACATATTACGGATGGATACCGGCGGGTTCGTCCCGATCGGGCCGGGCGGCCTTCTCGGCGGTGTCCGCATCAGACTGCCCGACCCGGGGCCCCTGGCGCAGTACCGCGGCCCCGGCGATCAGCACGAAGGCCAGCAGGGTGACCAGCCCGAAGGACCACACCAGCGAGGTCGCATCGGCCACCGCGCCGATCGCCGACGGCGCGATGAGCCCGGAGGTGTACGTGATCGTCGCGACACCGGCGATGGCCTGCGCCGGGGCCGGCCCGCTGCGCGCGGCCGCCGCGAAGGCCAGCGGGACCACCACCGCGATGCCGAGCCCGATCAGCCCGAACCCGGCCAGGGCCGCCGCGGGATGGCGGACCAGGACCACGAGCAGCCCGCCCGCGGTGGCCACCGCGCCACCCGCCCGGACCGTGCGCACCGGCCCGAACCGGTCGACCACCCGGTCCCCGGCCAGCCGGGCGACGGCCATGGTGAGCGCGAAGGCCGTGGTCGAGGCGGCCGCGAGACCGGCGTCGGTGTCCAGGACGTCCCGCAGGTACACCGCCGACCAGTCCAGACTCGCCCCCTCCGCGAACACCGCGCAGAACCCGATGGCGCCGATGAGCAGCGCGGACTTCGGGGGCAGCGCGAAATGCGGCGGCGCCTCGGAGTCCGGCTCGCTCCTGAGGTCCAGCACCCCCTGTACGGCGATCAGCCCGGCCCCCGTGAGGGCGAGCGCGGCGAGCAGGTGGTGCAGCCGGGCGTCGGCCCCGGCGTGCGCGGCGACCGTACCGGCCGCCGAGCCGAGCAGGGCGCCCACGCTCCACATGCCGTGCAGCGAGGACATGATCGAGCGGCGCAGCCGGTTCTCGGTCTCCACGCCCAGCGCGTTCATCGCCACGTCCGACATCCCGGCGGTCGCTCCGTACACGAAGAGCGCGAAGCAGAGGGTCACCAGGTTCGGGGCGAGGCTCGGCAGGACGAGGGAGAGGGTCCACAGCGCCAGCAGCATCCGCAGCGCGGTGCGGGCGCCGAACCGGTGGTTGATCCGCCCGGCCAGCGGCATCGCGAGCGCCGCGCCCAGGGCGGGGAAGGCCAGGGCGAGCCCCAGGGTGCCGGCGCCGAGCTGGGCGTGCTCCTGGATCCAGGGGATGCGGGTGGCGAAGGAGCCGGTGACGGCGCCGTGCGTGCAGAAGACGGCGGCGATGGCGAAGCGGGCATGGCGCAGGCGCGCCGGGCTGAGGTCGGGTTCCCCGGTCATGGACGTAAACTATCAGGGACCCTGCCTGATAGATACTGGCCGTGACTGCCTAGGATGGGCGCGTGACCCCTGCCCTCACTCCGGTGCCGTCCCCCGCCTCACCGAGCACGGCGCGCGCCATCAACGACCGCCTCGCCCTGCAACTGCTGCAGGACTCCGGACCGTTGACGGCCACCCAGCTCAAGGCCAAGACCGGACTCTCCCGCCCCTCGGTCGCCGACCTCGTCGACCGGCTCACCGAGGCCGGGCTGATCGAGGTCGTGGGGGAGTCCGGCGAACAGCGGCGCGGCCCCAACGCCAAGCTCTACGGGATCGTCGCCCACCGCGCCTACCTGGCCGCCCTCGACGTACGGACCGACAGCGTCACCGCCGTCGTCACCGACCTCCTCGGCGCCCCGCTCGCCCAGGCCGCGCTGCCCGTCGGGGCCCCCGAGGACGCGGTCGCGGCCCTGCTGCGCACCGCCCGCGAGGCCGGGGCCGAAGAACTGCACACCGTCGTCGTCGGCGCCCCCGGCCTGGTCGCCCCCGCCACGGGCGAACTCCGCGACACCACCGGCCTGCCGGCCTGGCACCGGGACCTGGTGGCCGCCCTCCAGCGGAGCCTGCCGGCGGTGGTGGTCGTCGAGAACGAGACGAACCTCGCCGCCCTCGCCGAGCAGCGCCTGGGCGTGGCCCGCGACCTGGACTCCTTCGTCCTGCTGTGGCTCGGCGCGGGCGTGGGCGCGGCGGTCGTCCTGGACGGCCGGCTGCGCCGGGGCGCCTCGGGCGGGGCCGGGGAGATCGGCTTCCTCCCGGTCCCCGGCACCGCCGGACTGCCGTCGGCCACCGGCTGCGCGGGCGGCTTCCACTCGCTGGTCGGCCGGGACGCCGTGACGGCACTGGCCCGCGAACACGGCTTCAAGGGGCCGGCGGAGGAAGCGGTCGCGGGTGCCGCGGGCGAGGCCTTCCTCGACGCCCTCGCCGAACGCCTGGCACTGGGGGCGGCGGCCGCCGCGGCGCTGCTGGACCCGGGCTGCGTGGTCCTGGCCGGCGAACTCGGCCGCGCGGGCGGCCGGCCCCTGGCAGCGCGGGTGTCCCACCGCCTGGCGGCACTGTCCCCGGTCCCGACGGAGATCCGAGCCACGTCTCTGGGCGACCCGGCGGTCCTGGCGGGCGCAAAGCTGGCGGCCCGAGAGGCGGCGCAGGAGGTGCTGTTCGGGGGGTGAAGGTCCCGCCAACCCCGCCTCCCCTACCGCCCCCGCCCCGCCGCGAACTCCGCGAACGTCACCCGCCCCACCGCGTGCGACGGCGTCAGGTTGCCGCCCCGCCTGAACCCCGCGTACGCCTTCCCCGCCAGTGGCAGCGGGACGATGCGCCGTCGGCGTCGGGTGGCATCGAGGTAGGTGCGGGCGAGGTCGGGCAGGGTGTGGATTTCCGGGCCGCCCATGTCCGGGACCCGGCCCGAGGGGGTCGGGACCGCCAGGTCCGCCATGCGGGCCGCGACCTCCTCCACCGCGATCGGCTGGACCCGTACCCCGCTCGGCAGCGGGAGGAGCGGCAGCTTCGCGGCCGTCTCCACGACCTGCGCCACCAGGTCGTGGAACTGGGTCGTGCGCAGGATCGTCACGCCCAGCCCGGACGCCTCCAGCATCCGCTCCACCTTCAGCTTCGCCTTGTAGTAGCCGAGGGGGACCACGTCCACGCCGACGATCGAGATGTAGACGAGGTTGCGGACGGTCCCCGCCCGGCGTGCCGCCTCGATCAGGTGTCCTGCGGCAGCCTCGTCGTCCTTGCCCGCCCGCCGCGTGTTGCTCGCGCAGTGCACGACGACCTCGACGCCCGCCATCGCGGCGTCGAGGCCGTGGCCGTCGCTGAGGTCGACCGGGTACTGGGCCGAGTGCCGGCTCAGGACGCGGACCTCGTGGTCCGCCTCCTGGAGCCGGGCGACGACGAGCTTGCCGAGGGTTCCGGTGCCTCCGGTGACGAGGATCGTGCTCATGGGGCTGCCCTTCGCTGGGAACTTCCGTTGTACAGCTTGGACCGGGCAGCGCTCAGGAATGTGACAGCTGGCGCTGGAGGAACTCCAGCTTCTCCGGGTTCGTCACCGTGCGCACCTCGCTGACCAGCCCGTTCTCGAATTCCACTTGGAAGATTCCCATCTCGCCGAGGAGCAGCGTGGGCGAGCCGTTGATCTCCGCGAAGGAGATGGACAGGCCCTGCCCGTACTTCGCCATGATGCCCACCGCGAAGCGGGCCACCTTGTCGCGGCCCAGGACCGGCCGGGTTGCCGCGCTGACGATTCCGCCGCCGTCCCCGACGTACTTCGCGTCCGCGGCCAGCATGCTCTCCAGCCGGGCCACGTCACCGCCCCGCGCGGCGTCGAGGAAGGTCTCCACCAGGCTCTGCCACCGTTCGGGGTCCGGCTCGAAGCGCGGCTTCGGCGCGGCGACCCGGGCCGCCGCCCGGCGATAGAGCTGGCGGCAGTTGGCCTCGGAGAGGTCCAGGATCCCGGCGATCTCCCGGTGGCCGTAGGCGAAGGCCTCGCGCAGTACGTACACGGCCCGCTCCACCGGCGTGAGCTGTTCCAGCAGCACCAGCAGGGCCATGGACACGCTGTCCCGCTGCTCCGCCGACTCCAGGGGGCCGAGCGCGCCGCCGTCGGTGAGGACCGGCTCCGGGAGCCAGGGGCCCACGTACTCCTCGCGCCGGGCGCGTGCCGAGGTGAGGGCGTTGAGGCACAGGTTCGTGACGACCTTGGCGAGCCAGGCCCCCGGGTGCTCGACGTCCGCGCGGTCTCCCGAGGTCCAGCGCAGGTACGCGTCCTGCACGATGTCCTCGGCCTCCGTGGCCGAGCCGAGCATGCGGTAGGCGATGCCGAACATCCGGGGCCGGTGTTCTTCGAATTCCGCGGTCGACGCGGTCACATGTGTGAGCATCAGGCCAGCGTACGAGCAAGGACCCGGTGGCCGCCGGGCCACCGGGTCCTCACGATCTACGGATGTCCACGCCTACGGCATGTCAGCAGGCGCCCTGGTCCTTCCAGACGCCCCATTCACCCGTGGTGCCGGGCTCTTCGTTCTGCGTCCACCACTGGGCCTTCCAGTTGCGGCCCTTGTGGGAGACGACGTTGCCGCTGTTGTAGATGGTGCCCGCGACGTACGCCGGGTTGGTGCACGTTCCGCCCGTCGGAGGGGTCGTGGTGGGCGGGGTCGTCGTCGGAGGCGTCGTGGTCGGGGGAGTGGTGGTCGGCGGGGTGGTGGTCGGCGGGGTGGTGGTCGCGCCGCCCGGCTGCACCAGCGTCGTGCCGCGCGCCAGGTCACCGGCGAGGGCGTAGGTGGTGCCCGAGATGGTCACCGTCCAGTTGGAGGGCGTGGACACCGGCAGGTAGTAGTTGAACGCCAGGTCGACCGAGGCGCCCGGGGCCAGCGACTGCCAGGAGGGGAGCTTCAGGGAGAACCGCTGGAAGTCGCCCTTGAGGCCGCCGATGTTGTTGCCGGTGTGCCCGCTGCTGACCACCGTCGTGCCGAAGCCGGACTGGTCCGAGGCGTTGTTGGGGGCCGAAGTGCCGTAGTCGAACCGGAACTCGGTGCCGCCGGGCAGCGTGGCGTTCGTGTTGTTGGTGATCTTGAGCTTGGGGGTGATCGGGTAGTTGGAGTCGCCCAGCTTGAACTCGGTGAACTCCGTCTTGATGTCCACGGCCTGGGTGGGCAGCGCGGCGCCCGCCTTCTTCGCGCCGTACGGCGCGGCCGCCTTGAACTTGTCGTACATCAGGGAGGTGAGCGTGTCGCCCATCTCGTACTGGCCCTTGGCCGCGTTGTACGCGTAGTCGCCGGCCAGTTCCCAGACCATCGTGCCGCCGATGCCCTTGTCGACCACGTAGTCGGCCTTGGCGGCCACCGACTGCTCGTCCTCCGTCGACAGGAAGACCTTCTTCTGCGCGTTCCACAGCCACGGCGCCACCAGCGTGGAGTCGTACTTGCGGGCGTAGGTGCCGGTCAGCGTGGTGTTCGCCGGGAAGCCGTACTTGGTGACGTAGTCGCCGACGACGCCCTTCTCCAGGTTCTTGGCGTGCCACATCGGGTTGGAGCCCGCCGGGGACTCGGCGCCGTTGGTGTCCTTGTCGTGCCACAGGTTGTCGATGCCGACCGCGCCGTCACCGCACTTGGTCAGGCCCGCGCCGGCCGGGCAGGTGGTCGCGGGGGCCTTGCCCCACAGGCCGTCCGTGCCGCCCTGCACGTTCTTGAAGCCGCGGGTGTAGTAGGGCAGGCCGATGTTGATGCGGCCGCCCGGCATCGAGCCGCGGAAGTAGTGGTACGCCCAGTCGGTGTTGAGGTAGCCGATGCCGCCGTACTGGGAGGTGGAGTAGACGCTGGCGGCGGCCAGTTCGCCGTCCTTGCCGTCGTCGAAGAGCGAGGCGTTGGGCCCGACGTACTCGTTCCAGGCGCCGTGCAGGTCGTAGGACATGATGTTGACGTAGTCCAGGTACTTCTGCATCTGGAACGTCTCCATGCCCCGCAGCAGGTAGCCGGAGGAGGGGGCGGCGACGGAGAGCAGGTAGTGCTTGCCGTCGGCGGCGCCGGCGCGGTCGAGCTTCTCGCGCAGCGACTTCATCAGGGCCGCGTAGCCCTGGACCAGGCCCGCGCGGCGGGCGTTGGACAGCTGCCAGTCCAGCGGGTTGCCGGCGTCCTTCATCGTGGTCGGGTACTCGTAGTCGATGTCGACGCCGTTGAACCCGTACGTGCGGATGAACTCGACGGAGGAGTCCGCGAAGGTGTCGATGCCCGCCTGGTTGACCGAGCCGTCGGCGTTGGTGGCCATCGAGTAGAAGCCGCCGGAGGCGACGCGGTTGCCGTCGTCGCCGAAGTAGCCGCCGGTCTCCGCCCAGCCGCCGACCGAGATCAGCGTCTTGACGTTCGGGTACTGCTTCTTGAATTTCGTCAGCTGGTTGAAGTGGCCCTTGTAGGGGAGGGCCGGGTCCATCTCGGCGCCCGCGACACCGGGCCAGGTCATACCGGTGGCGGCGTTGTTCGCGTTGTCCGCGCCGACCGAGATCTTGTTGTCGGCGCCGACGTGGGCGAAGGCGTAGTTCAGGTGCGTGACCTTGGCCCACGGGATGTTGTTGGCGAGGTAGGCGGGTTCGCCGTTCTTGCCGGTGCGCCAGCCGGTGAAGTATCCGATGACGCGGCGCTGGTGGTCGGCGCCCATCTTCTCGCGGCCTTCGGAGTCGTAGACCGAGCAGTACGGGACGTCGACGCCGGCCGTCTTGTACAGCCCGTCGGGGCGACAGCTCTCGTTGTCGGCGGCGTGCGAGACGCCGGTGGAGAGCCCGGCGACCAGCAGTCCGGCGATTGCGGCGCCGGACGCGAGGAGCATGGCTCTCGCACGTGTGGGGGACAGCATTGTGCCTCCTGGGGAGGGGAGGATGGCAGGACACAACAGGCATGCGGGTAGTGCGTGTTGGCCCGTGACGTGCGCACATCTGACGGGCTGTTCCCGGGTGAAGATGAGGGGAACGTTAAGAGGACTAGACCAAACCGTCAATAGGTCTGGACCAACCCGCGGACCGATCCGCGCCTACCCGACGGAGTAACCCCGGCGCCACCCTCTGTGACCCAGGCCACACCCCTTCACCCGCATGGCCCCCGATCACCCGTGGCAGACTGGCTGCAGTACCAGTAAGCAGCGCACTCCGGGGTCGGTGTAATTCCGAACCGGCGGTTATAGTCCGCGACCCGTCCGCAGCCAGCGGCCGGTTGACCAGGTGAGATTCCTGGACCGACGGTTAAAGTCCGGATGGGAGGCAGTGCGCGGCGGGCCAGTCACCGGTACGCCGCCGTCGGCGGTTCGTCGGCACATCCCTGCGGATGTGTCCTTTCGGACCGTTTTTCCGGCCTCGGCGTCCCCAGGTGAGCTGTACCGCTTCATCTGTCGTATCCCGACAGGCCCCGGAGTCCGTGCCCGATGTGGCAGGAGGACCCGGTGGCGACACACGCCGCGCACGCAGCACCCGACACGGGCACCCGTGCCATGCGCCGAGCCATCGAGCTCGCGGCGCGCGGACTCGGCTCCACCAGCCCCAACCCCGTCGTCGGCTGCGTCATCACCGACGCCGCGGGCACCATCGTGGGCGAAGGCTGGCACGAGCGGGCCGGCGGCCCGCACGCCGAGGTCCACGCCCTGCACGCCGCAGGCGGGGCCGCCCGCGGCGGCACCGCCTACGTCACCCTCGAACCCTGCAACCACACCGGCCGTACGGGACCCTGCGCGCAGGCCCTCATCGCCGCCGGGATCACCCGCGTGGTCTATGCCGTCTCCGACCCGAACCCGCAGGCCAGCGGCGGTGGCGCCACCCTGCGCGCCGCCGGGATCGCCACGGAGTCCGGACTCCTCGCGCAGGAGGCCGAGGAGGGCAACGCCGCCTGGCTGACCTCCGTACGCCTGGGCCGCCCCTACATCCTGTGGAAGTACGCCGCCACCCTCGACGGCCGCATCGCCGCCGCCGACGGCACCAGCCGCTGGATCAGCTCCCCGGAGTCCCGCGCCGACGTCCACCGGCTGCGCGCCGAGGCCGACGCCGTGGTCGTCGGCTCCGGCACCCTGCGCGCCGACGATCCGCACCTCGCGGTCCGGGGGATTGAGGGCGCGGTCCAGCCCCTGCGCGTCGTCCTGGACACCCACGCCACCATCCGGCCCACCGCCCGCGTCCTGGACGAGGCGGCGCCCACGCTCATCGTGGTGGCCGAGGATGCCGACACCCGCCACCTCGCCGGAGCGGAGCTGGCCCGGCTCCCGTACGACAAGTACGGGATCTCCGTGGACGCCCTGCTGCGCGAGCTGTACGGGCGCGGCATCCGCTCGGTCCTCCTCGAAGGCGGCCCGACCCTGGCCGGCGCGTTCGTCGCCGCCGGGGCCGTCGACAAGGTCGTCGGCTACCTCGCCCCGGTCCTCCTCGGCGCGGGCCCCGCGGCCCTCGCCGACGCCGGCATCGGCACCATCGCCGACGCGCTCCGGCTCCGGATCACCGAAACCGTCCGCATCGGCACGGACATCCGCGTCACCGCCGTCCCCACGGCAGCCCCGTCCGCCCCCACTGCCCTCAAGGAGCACTGAGTGTTCACCGGAATCGTCGAAGAACTGGGCGAGGTCGTCGCCGTCGAGGAGCTCCAGGAAGCCTCCCGCTTCCGCCTGCGCGGCCCCGTCGTCACCGAGGACGCCAAGCACGGCGACTCCATCGCCGTCAACGGCGTCTGCTTGACGGTCGTGGAGACCGGCGACGGCGAGTTCACCGCCGACGTCATGCAGGAGACCCTCGACCGCTCCAGCCTCGGCGCGCTGACCAAGGGCTCCCGGGTCAACCTGGAGCGCCCGATGGCCCTCGGCGGACGGCTCGGCGGCCACCTGGTCCAGGGGCACGTGGACGGCACGGGCGAGATCCTCTCCCGGACCCCCTCCGAGCACTGGGAGATCGTCAAGGTCGCCCTCCCGGCGAACCTCTCGCGCTACGTCGTCGAGAAGGGCTCCATCACGGTCGACGGCGTCAGCCTCACCGTGGTCGAGGCCGCTGCCGACTGGTTCACCATCAGCCTCATCCCCACCACCCTCGCCCTGACCACGCTCGGCATCAAGCAGCCCGGCGACCCGGTCAACCTCGAGGTCGACGTCCTGGCGAAGTACGTCGAGCGGCTGCTCGGCGCGGACCGGGAGGCGGGCAAGTGAGCGCCCTGAACTGGCTGAACTCGGAGGCCTTCGCGGTCTTCGGCCAGAAGGTCATCTGGTCCGACATGATCGGCAACCTGATGGGCCTGGCCGCCCTCGCCCTCGGCTGGCGCCGCTCCATATGGACCTGGCCCGCCCAGCTCCTCTCGGGCCTGATCCTCATCGCCGCCTACGCCTCCGCCCACCTGGCGGGCGGCGTCGGCAAGCAGCTCCTGGTCATCGGCGTGGCCGCCTGGGGCTGGCGGGCCTGGCAGCTCGGCCGGCAGCAGGCCCAGGACGGCTCCATCGCCGTGCGCACCGCCTCCTGGAAGGAGCGCGGACTGCTCCTCGCCGGAGCGGCCCTGGGCACCCTCGCCGTCGGCGGCCTGTTCACGCTGTTCCCGCACCTGTCGTGGAGCCCGTGGGCCGACGCGTACATCTTCGTCGGCACCATCGTCGCGATGGTCGCCCAGGCCCGCGGCCTCGTCGAGTTCTGGTTCGCCTGGCTCCTCGTCGACCTGGTCGGCGTCCCCCTCGCCTTCAACAACGGACTGGCCTTCTCCGGCCTCGTCTACGTCGTGTACTTCGCGCTCGTGCTGTGGGGCGCCTACGACTGGTACCAGCGCTCGCGCGCCGCCACCCCCGCCCCGGCCCTGGAAGGAGCAACGGCATGACCAGCCTCAAGCCCGTGCCCGACATCCCCGAAGAGACCTTCCGCCTCGACCCCGTCGAGCAGGCCATCCGCGACATCGCGGCGGGCCGGCCCGTGGTCGTCGTCGACGACGAGGACCGCGAGAACGAGGGCGACCTCGTCATCGCCGCCGAGAAGGCCACCCCCGAGATCGTTGCCTTCATGATGAGCGAGTGCCGCGGCCTGATCTGCGCGCCCATGGAGGGCGACGAGCTGGAGCGGCTCGAACTCCCCCAGATGGTCCAGAACAACACCGAGTCGATGAAGACCGCCTTCACCGTCTCCGTCGACGCGAGCGCCGCCCACGGCGTCTCCACCGGCATCTCGGCCGCCGACCGCGCCACCACCCTGCGGATGCTCGCCGACGGCGTCTCCCAGCCCGGCGACTTCGTCCGCCCCGGCCACGTCTTCCCGCTGCGCGCCAAGCCCGGCGGCGTCCTGGTCCGCAACGGCCACACCGAGGCCGCCGTCGACCTCGCCCGCCTCGCGGGCCTGCGCCCGGCCGGCGCCATCGTGGAGATCGCCGGCGAGGACGGCGTCATGCTGCGCCTGCCCGAGCTGATCCCCTTCGCCCGCAAGCACGGTCTGACGATCATCTCCATCGAGGACCTGATCGACTACCGGCGCTCGGCCGAACCGACCGTGCGCCGCGAGGCCGAGGTCAGCCTGCCGACCTCCTTCGGGGACTTCACCGCGTACGGCTACCGCTCCACCGTCGACGGGGTCGAGCACGTCGCCCTCGTCCACGGCGAGGTCGGCGACGGCGAGGACGTCCTGGTCCGCATGCACTCCGAGTGCCTGACCGGCGACATCTTCTCCTCCCAGCGCTGCGACTGCGGCCCCCAGCTGCACGCCTCCATGGAGCGGATCCAGGCCGAGGGCCGCGGGATCGTCGTCTACCTGCGCGGCCACGAGGGCCGCGGCATCGGGCTGCTGTCCAAGCTGCGCGCGTACGAACTCCAGGAGCGCGGCCGCGACACCCTCGACGCCAACCTGGAGCTCGGCCTGCCCGCCGACGCCCGCGACTACGCCGCCGGCGCGCAGATCATCGCCGACCTGGGCGTGCACAGCGTCCGGCTGCTGACCAACAACCCCGACAAGTCCGACGCCCTCGTCCGCCACGGCATCACGGTCTCCGGCCGTGAGTCGATGCCGGTGGAGGCGGGCGAGCACAATCTGCGGTACCTGCGCACGAAGCGGGACCGCATGGGCCACGACCTGCCCTGGCTGGACCCGGCCGTGCCGGCGTCCACCTGCGGCAACCAGTAAGAACGCACCACCACCACCCGTACGTACATCCACGAACCACCGAGGAGCAGAGCTGTGAGCGGCAAGGGCGCACCCGAACTGAGCGTGAAGAACTGCGGAGACCTCCGAGTCGCCGTGATCGCGGCCCAGTGGCACGAGAAGGTCATGGACGGACTGGTCGACGGCGCCCTGCGGGCCCTGCACGAGCTCGGCATCGACGAGCCGACCCTGCTGCGCGTCCCGGGCAGCTTCGAGCTCCCCGTCGTCGCGAAGGTCCTCGCCGGCCGCGGCTACGATGCCATCGTCGCCCTCGGCGTGGTCATCCGCGGCGGCACCCCGCACTTCGACTACGTCTGCCAGGGCGTCACCCAGGGCCTGGTGCAGGTGTCGATCGACACCGGCGTCCCCGTCGGCTTCGGTGTCCTGACCTGCGACAACGACGAGCAGGCGCTCGACCGCGCCGGGCTCGAGGGGTCGAACGAGGACAAGGGGCACGAAGCGGTCACCGCCGCCGTCTCCACCGCCATGACCCTGCGGACCGTCAGCGAACCCTGGCGGTAGTCCACGGAGTGAACCCCCGCGCCGCGGGGCCCCGGTGAACCCGTACTCTAAGGGCATCATGGCGAACAAACCCCCTAAGAGCTTCGAAGAACTCTTCACCGAGCTCCAGCTCAAGGCCGCCAACGGCGACCCCAGCACCTCCCGCACCGCCGAGCTGGTCGGCAAGGGCGTCCATGCCATCGGCAAGAAGGTCGTCGAGGAGGCCGCCGAGGTCTGGATGGCCGCGGAGTACGAGAGCAAGGACGCCGCCGCCGAGGAGATCTCCCAGCTGCTGTACCACGTCCAGGTGATGATGGTGGCGCGCGGGATCTCCCTCGACGACGTCTACGCCCACCTCTGAGCCCAGGCACGAACACCCCGCCCGCAATCACGTATCCCACGCACCAAAGGAAGCCCCATGCTGCGCATCGCCGTCCCCAACAAGGGTTCACTCTCCGGACCGGCGTCGGCGATGCTCCATGAGGCCGGCTACCGCCAGCGCAAGGAGTCCAAGGAGCTCGTGGTCGTCGACCCCGAGAACGAGGTGGAGTTCTTCTACCTCCGCCCCAAGGACATCGCGATCTACGTCTCCTCGGGCAAGCTCGACATCGGCATCACCGGCCGTGACCTGCTGCTCGACTCCGGCGCCAGCGCCGAGGAGATCCTGCCGCTGAACTTCGGCCGCTCCACCTTCCGCTACGCCACCAAGCCCGGCACCGCGAAGGGCCCCGAGGACTTCCACGGGATGACGATCGCGACCTCGTACGAGGGAATCGTCGCCAAGCACCTCGCCGAGAAGGGGATCGACGCCTCCGTCGTCCACCTCGACGGCGCGGTCGAGACCGCCATCCAGCTCGGCGTCGCCCAGATCATCGCGGACGTCGTCGAGACCGGCACCAGCCTGCGCAACGCCGGCCTGGAGGTCATCGGCGAGCCGATCCTCACCTCCGAGGCCGTCGTCATCGGCAACGGCGCCGTCGCCGAGGACCCGCAGGCCCAGCAGTTCCTGCGCCGCCTCCAGGGCGTCCTGGTGGCCCGCAGCTACGTGATGATGGACTACGACTGCCGCGCCGAGCACCTGGAGCGCGCCGTCGCCCTCACCCCGGGCCTGGAGTCGCCGACCGTCTCCCCGCTGCACAACGAGGGCTGGGTCGCGGTCCGCGCCATGGTCCCCGCCAAGGAAGCCCAGCGGATCATGGACGACCTGTACGAGCTCGGCGCGCGCGCGATCCTCACCACCTCGATCCACGCCTGCCGGCTCTGACCACACGGCAATCCCGCGATTCCAGAAGGCACTGAAGCGCACATGAGCGAGCCCGCCGCCCAGCCCGCACCGCCCGCCCTGCCGGTCACCTTCCGGCCGACCCGGACCCGGGCGGTCCTGCTGAGCGTCGGGCTCGCCATGTTCGCCACCATCACGGCGATCGCCGTGCTCCTGGACCGCCTCAGCCCGGGGGAGCGGATCAGCTTCGTCTTCATCGCCGTGCTGCTCACCTCCGTGCTCGTCCTGCTCAGCCGCCCCAAGGTGGTCGCCGACGAGACCGGCGTCACCGTCGTCAACCTGACGACCAAGCGCCGCCTGGAGTGGGCGCAGATCCTGCGCGTCAACCTCCGACCGGGCGACCCGTGGGTGTTCCTCGACCTCAGCGACGGCACCAGCCTGCCCGCCCTCGGCATCCAGCCCGGGGTCGCCAAGGCCCAGGCGATCGGCGACGCCCGCGCCCTGCGCGCCCTCGCCGAGGCGCACGGAACCGGCGCAAACGACCACTGAGCGCGCGAAGGCTCGTCGCTGCGTCCCATTGCGGCCGCGATCTCAATGACTACCCTGGTGGCGGGGCGCAGCCGTGCGCCCTCACACCGGCCCCGGGACCCCGGGACCGCCGGTCACCTGCGACTCGAGGAGTGACTCCCTCCAGCAATGGACGGATCGTCCGGTAATACCCGCGCCGCCCTCCCCACGGAGGCGGCGGCATGACCATCCCGCTACTCCTGCTCGTGGCGGCATTCGCCCTGATCCTCGCCAACGGATTCTTCGTGGCGGCCGAATTCGGCCTCGTCACCGTGGAACGACCCGAGGCCGAACGCGCCGCAGCCGAAGGCGACCGCCGTGCCCGCACGGTGGTCAAGGCGCTGCGGGAGCTGTCCTTCCAGCTCTCCGGCACCCAGCTCGGCATCACCATCACCTCCCTCGTGGTCGGCATGCTCGCCGAGCCCGCCCTCGCCGCACTGCTGTCGGGGCCGCTCGAAGCGACCGGCCTGCCCAAGGGGGCCGTCCCCGGCGCAGCCGTCGTCATCGGCATGCTGCTCGCCTCCGCCGTCCAGATGGTCGTCGGCGAGCTCGTCCCGAAGAACTGGGCGGTCTCCCGGCCGCTCCAGGTGGCACGCTTCGTCGCTGGCCCCCAGAACGCCTTCTCCCGCGCCTTCCGGCCGGTCATCGCCGGCCTCAACGCCGTCGCCAACCGGCTCGTACGGGCGCTGGGCGTGGAGCCCGCCGAGGAGATGGCCTCCGCCCGCACGCCGGGCGAACTGGTCTCCCTGGTCCGCCATTCGGCCCAGGCCGGCGCCCTCGAACAGGACACCGCCGACCTCTTCGTACGGACCCTCTCGCTGGGCGAGCTCACGGCCCAGCACGTCATGACCCCCCGGGTGAAGGTCAGCGCCCTCCAGCACACCGCCACCGCGGCCGACGTGCTGAACCTGACCCGCGCCACCGGCCTGTCCCGCTTCCCGGTCTACCGGGAGCGCATCGACGAGGTCACCGGCGTGGTCCACCTCAAGGACGCCCTCGCCGTGCCCGAAGCCGAACGCGCCCGCACCGTCGTCGCGCGGATCTGCGTCGCCCCGCTGCTGGTGCCCGGCTCCCTGCCGGTGCAGCCGCTGCTGGAACGGCTGCGCAGCGAACAGCCCATGGCCGTGGTCGTCGACGAGTACGGGGGCACGGCCGGCGTGGTCACCCTGGAGGACATCGTGGAGGAACTCGTCGGCGAGGTCCGCGACGAGCACGACCTCGCGGAGGACCACGGCCCCGAACTGGCCGCCGTAGCCGCCGAGGACGGCCGCCCCTCCTGGGAGGCCGACGGCAGCTGCCGCGTGCAGACCCTGCGCCGCATAGGCCTGGAGGTGCCCGAAGGCCCGTACGAGACCGTCGCCGGACTCGTCGCCGACCTCCTCGGCCGGATCCCCGCCCCCGGGGACCGCGCCGAGCTCCCCGGCTGGAAGCTGTCCGTCCGCCAGGTCGGCCGCAACCGCGCCGAACGCGTGCGGATGGTCCGTGTCCTGCCCGCTCCGGCGGGGCAGGCGGGCCGGCCGTACCCGGCCGGAGCGGTATCCGGCGTCGCCGGCACCGGGGCCGACTGGGCCGCAGCCGGGCGGCCGGACCTGGCCGTCGCGTACGCGGCTGGCCCGTCCGCCGCGCCCGGACGCCCGGCCCCGCACGGGGCCGCGCACGCGCCCGGACAGCACGCCGAGGCCGAGGCGGGCGCCCGGTGAACGCGCTCCAGCTCCTCTTCGCGCTGCTCCTGGTCCTCGCCAACGGCTTCTTCGTCGGCGCCGAGTTCGCGCTCGTCTCCGTACGGCGCAGCCAGATCGAGCCCCTCGCGGCCGGCTCCAAGCGGGCCCGCCAGGTCCTCCACGGCCTGGAGAACCTGCCCCGCATGATGGCCGCCGCGCAGTTCGGCATCACGATGTGCTCGCTGACCCTCGGCGCGGTCGCCGAACCCACCGTGGCCCGGCTGCTGGAGCCCGTCTTCCACGCCGTCCACGTCCCGCAGGGCCTGATCCACCCCCTCGGCTACGCCCTCGCGCTCGCCGCCGTGGTCTTCCTGCACCTGGTCATCGGCGAGATGGTGCCGAAGAACCTGGCGATGGCAGCCCCGGAGAAGACCGCGCTCTGGTTCAGCCCCGGCCTGGTCGCCTTCGCGCGGCTGTGCGGACCGGTCACGGCCGCACTGGGGGCCTGCGCGGCACTCGTCCTGCGGATCTTCGGCGTCGAGCCGAAGGACGAGGTCGAGGCCGTCTACACCAGCGCCCAGCTCGGCCGGCTCGTCGAGGACTCCCGGCAGGCCGGGCTCCTCGAACCCGGCGAGCAGGAACGCCTGGAGGACGCCCTCGAACTGGGCAGCCGCCAGGTCACCGACGTCCTCCTGGCCCCGGGCCGCCTGGTCACCGTCGGCCCCTCGGCCACCCCGCGCCAGATCGAGCAGCTGACGGTGCGCACGGGCTACTCCCGGTTCCCCGTCCGCGCGGACAGCGGCGCCTTCATGGGCTACCTGCACGTCAAGGACGTACTGGACCTGGAGGACCGGGAGCGGGCCGTGCCGCAGCGGGTCTGGCGCCGGATGACCACCCTGTGCGCGACGCTCCCGCTGGACGACGCCCTCAGCGTCATGCGCCGGGACGCCACCCATCTGGCCCAGGTCGCCGACCCGGCCGGGCGGGTCCTCGGCCTGGTCGCCCTGGAGGACGTCCTGGAAATGCTGGTCGGCGAGGTACGCGACCCCGCGCACCGCGTCCCGCCGGGCCGCCCGGGACTCCGCGCGGAGGGCGCCCTGACCAGCTGACCGGTCGCCGGACCCGCCGTCCCGCGGCGGGTCCGGCGGGTTCGGGCACCGGGTGTCGGGGCAATACTGACCGTACGCGGGGAGGGGGCGGTCGGATGTCCGGGGAGCACGGTGAGGCGGCCGCCAGGATGGTGGCCCTGCTGAGCGAGGACCCGGCCGTGGCCTCCCCGGTGGCGCGCCGGCTCCGCGCATTGGTGCGCGACCGGTTGACGGAACAGGGCCTGGCCTTCCTGGCCGCCTTCGAGCGTGACCCCTCCGTACCGGAAGCGGCCGACCGGCTCACAGCGGCGCTCCTCAACCTGACCGAGGCGGACCCGGAGTTCGCGGCGCAGGCTCGGGCCCTCCTGCGGGGCAGCCTCGGCACCCCGGCCGACGAGCAGTGGGCCGGACGCGACGGAGGGCGGCCGATCTCCGCGGCCTGGTTGCTGATCCTCCTGGGCGTCATCTGGTTCGCCCTCAACGTCTTCGCGGCCTGCTCCGGACCGATCCCCGACCTGCCCTAGTGCCGTGACCGGCCCCGCCCCGCCCCGCCTGGCCCGGGGTCACAGGGGCGGCGGCTCCGGCCGGTCCTGCGGCCCCCGGCCCGAGAGGACCTCCCCGTACGCCTGCATCAGGTCCGGCAGCCGCAGCGTCGCCAGGTCGTCCCGGGAGGGCTCCCCGGCGTAGCCCGCGAGCCGCAGGTCCCGGTACGCGCAGCTCTTCTCGTACAGGGTCCGCAGGAACCGCCCGTTGCCGAGCTCGTCGATCCAGCCCTGCTCCACCACGTGCCCGCTGATGCTGCGCAGCTCCTCCAGGGCCTCCTCGTCCCAGCGGTCCCCGTTCGCGTCCGCCAGGACCCCGCCGATCGCGGTCAGTTCCAGCGGCCGGTAGCTAGGGAAGTCCACCCGCGTGGTGAACCGGGAGGACAGCCCCGGATTGGCGGCCAGCAGCCGGTCCATGCCGGCCGGGTAGCCCGCCAGGATCACCACCAGGTGGTCCCGGTTGTCCTCGGCGCGCTTGAGCAGCACCTGGAGGGCCTCGTCGCCGTACGCGTCGCCCTTGCTGTAGCCCGAGTTGGACAGCGAGTACGCCTCGTCGACGAACAGCACCCCGCCGATCGCCGAGTCGATCAGCTCGTTCGCCTTCACGGCCGTCTGCCCGAGGAACTCGCCCACCAGGTCCGCCCGTTGCGCCTCCACCAGGTGGTCGCCGCCCAGCAGCCCCAGCGCGTAGAACACCCGGCCCAGGATCCGGGCCACCGTCGTCTTGCCGGTGCCCGAGGGACCCGAGAAGACGAAGTGCCGCTTCGGCGGCTGCACGGGCAGCCCCTGCCCCGCCCGCAGCCGCGCCATGTGCAGCTGCGCCGACAGCGCCTTCACCTGCCGCTTGACCGGCTCCAGGCCCACCATCCGCTCCAGCTCCGCCAGCGCCTGCGCGAGCGCCGCCGGATCGGCCGGCCCGGCCGGCAGCCCCCCGGGCGCGCCCTGCGCGGGCAGCCGCACCTTGCGGCGGGCCCCTTCCCCCCGGCTCCCGGGCGGCACCGGCGGAGCCAGCGGGTCCGGGTCGGCGGCCTGGCCGTCCGGCGCGACGTCCTGGACGGGCCCGCCGCCCAGCGCCAGCTTCGCGAATCCGCCACCCGCCGGGGACGGGCCGTGCCCGCCCGCGGCGCCGTACCCGGCGTACCCGGCCGTGCCCGCCAGGTCGGCCATGCCGTCGGTGTCGTCGCCGTCCTCGATCGCCGTCAGCCGGGCCGCGGTGTCCATGAAGGCGGGATCCACCCGGTGCACGGCCCGGTACAGCGGCAGCGCCGCCGCGCTGCGCCCGGTGCCCTCGTGCGCCCGCGCCAGCCAGTACCGCAGCTCCTTGCGCTGCGGCTGCTCGCTGCGGCACCGCATCAGCGCCGCGGACAGCAGCGGCTCGGCCTGCCCGTACATCTCCAGCCGGACCCGGGCCATCCCGCCGAACAGCCCCGCCTCGATGCCGAGCAGCGGATCGTCCACCAGCGGCTCGGTGTTGCGGACCAGCAGCTCCCAGTCCTTGACCAGGTACGCGCGGCAGGCGTGCAGGAAGCGCACCTGCGGATCGGTGTCCACCGGGGGCAGCGCGGCGAGGGCCTGGTCGAGCTCGGGCACGTGGCGGCCGTCCAGCCAGTGCGAGGCGTGGGCCAGCAGCAGGTCGCGCCGGCTCTCCAGTACCGGCTGCACCCACCAGCCCAGCCAGTACCAGGAGTTCAGCGTCCGGCGGTGCCGGGCCCGCTGTTCGCCGAAGCGGTCCCGGTGCGCGTACATGCGCAGTAACGCGTTGGTGGTGTCGACCCGTAGCGCGTGCAGGCCCAGCCAGGCGTCGGCCATCGCGGGGTCGAGTCGTACGGCCGTCCGGAACTCCTCCTCGGCCTGGGGGTAGGCGCCCATGGTGCAGGCGTCGACCCCGCGCAGCCAGGCGAGTTCGGCCGGGGCGCGGGTGTTGCCCGGCGTGCCGAAATCCATCACGTCCCCCACAAGCCTGCCCCCGTGGTGCGCCGCAACCCCCGCTTCGAGCGCGCGAGTTGCCCGGTGCCCCCGACTGGCGTCGCTGAAATCAGGGCTGCATCGTACCTGCGGTTTCGCACCTTACGTAGGGTGCGGCGGCCGTGGTTCGGGTGTGCGCCCCCGGTGCGCGTGGTGACTCAGGGTGAGGGAGCGGCGGCGATCCGTCCCGGCCCGGGGCAGAACGAAGCCCCCGATCACGGGGGAACGATCGGGGGCTCATGTCCGCGGCGGCCGGTGAAGGCCCCGCATTGAGAACGTAAGGCCGCCGCGGGCCCCAGGTCAAGCAGGTCGGAGGAGGCCCGCCCGGCGCGGAATCCGAGGCCCGCTCAGGCCCGGGGGAGCCCGTCACCCTCGGTGATGAAAGTGGCCGTTCGCGGGGTCGCAGCGGCCCCGGAAGACCACTCGTATCCCGTACCGCTCTGGCGTACCAGGGTGCCCGCGAAGGGGCGCGAAGGGTCGTCCGAGAAGTGCGCGCGCTCCGCGCGCTCCCATCCGTCCCAGAAGTCGGAGAGTTCACGCCCATCCCGGTCCCGCCCGCGCCCCCAGGACTTCGCACGGGGCGTCTCCATCCACAGCAGCCGCGCCAGATGCGGGCGCAGCGCCCGGCGCCCGGCCCCGACCCCCTCGACGAGCAGCACCGGAGCCGGCTCCAGCACCCGCTCCGGCCCGAAGCGGCGCTCCACCCAGTCGTACGGGGCCCAGTGCGCGGGCCGGCCGGCGGCGAGCGGCTCCAGCACCTGGACCCGCAGCCGCTCCTGCCAGCCGAACAGATCTTCGTGGGTGGCCACGTCGTCCAGGTGCAGCACCGGAGCCCCCGCGGCCTGCGCGAGGCGGCCCGCGAAGGTGCTCTTCCCGGACCCGGCGTGCCCGTCGATCCCGATCAGCCGGACCGGACCGAGGGAGGGCGGCAGGGCGGCGAGCTCCCGCGCGAGTGATTCGAGTGACTGGTGTGGCTCCACCCGACCAGCGTAGACAAGCCCGACACGGCCGCCGGCTTCGGCCCGCGGCCGCCGGGAACTGGAAGGGTGAGGCCACCAGGCACCGGCACCGACCACCACCCGGGGGAACCGCGATGACCGCACCCACACCGCGCAGGGCCGTACTCGTCGCCGCACTCGCGGTCGCCACCGCGGCCACCGCCGCCACCGTCTCCGGCGGCAGCGCCGAGGCCGCCGCGCCGTCCGCCCCACCGGCCCCGCGCGGCACGGGCCGCCCGGTCGACAACCGGTTCTGGTACGCGTACGCCCACTGGCAGGCCGGGACCCACCAGGGCACCACCGCCGTCGACGGGGCCCGACCCGGACTGGAGATCAAGACCCCCGTCGGCCGTACCGAGTACGCGGACCCCCACACCGGGAAGAAGAGCACCTGGGAGTACGCCACCTGGACCTCCCCGGCGCACCGCTCCACCGTGCCCGCAACCGAGGCCATCGCCTCCTGGAACGCCCGCACCCCCGCCGGCACCTGGATCCAGGCCGAACTGCGCGGGACGTACGGCGACGGCACGAACACCCCCTGGTACGTCATGGGCCGCTGGGCCTCCGGCGACCGCGACATCCGCCGCACCTCCGTCGACGGCCAGACCGACGGCCGCTCCACCGTGTGGACCGACACCCTGGCCGTGGACGCGCCCGCGAGCGGCCTGCGCATCACCGGCTGGCGGCTGCGCCTGACCCTGTACCGCAAGCCCGGAGCCGACCGCGGGCCCACCGTGTGGCTGGCCGGAGCCATGCTCTCCGACGTCCCGGACCGCTTCACGGTCCCCGCCTCCACCCCGTCCGGGCAGGCCCACGAGCTGAAGGTGCCGCGCTACTCGCAGGAGACCCACGCCGGGCAGTACCCCGAGTACGACAACGGCGGCGAGGCCTGGTGCAGCCCCACCTCCTCCCAGATGATCATCGAGTTCTGGGGCCGCAAGGCCGGCGCCACCTCCCTGACCTGGGTCAACCCGAAGTTCTCCGACCCCCAGGTCTGCCACGCCGCCCGCTCCACCTACGACGCCGCCTACAAGGGCTGCGGGAACTGGCCCTTCAACGCGGCCTACGCCGCCACCTACCGCCAACTCGCGGGGGTCGTCACCCGCCTCTGCTCCCTGACCGAGCTGGAGACCCTGGTCCGGGCCGGCATCCCTGCCATCACCTCCCAGTCCTTCACCGCCCAGGAGCTCACCGGCGCCGGCTACGGCACCGCGGGCCACCTGATGACCGTCATCGGCTTCACGGCCGCCGGGGACGTGATCGCCAACGACCCCCACTCGCGGGACAACGCGTCCGTCCGCCGGGTCTACAAGCGCCGGGAGTTCGAGAACATCTGGCTCCGGACCAAGCGCACGGGCGCCTCCGGCAAGGTCGCCTCGGGCAGCGGAGGCATCTGCTACCTCTACGCCCCGGCCGTCCCGAGCGTGGCGCAGATCGCGGCCCTGCGGGCGGTCGGAGTGCTGTGAGATTCCCGTTGAGCAGGCCGTATAAGAGGAAGATAATGGGGTAAATGGCACATAAAGGCTTCTCGGCTTCTCATAGGAGGCGCCAGCCATGACCACCCATCCGAGCATCGAACACCACCCCGACCTCGCCGAGATGCGCACTCGGTTCGAGCGGGTGACCAGCACCCCCGCCGCACAAGCCGTCGAGGCGCTCGCCCTGATAACGGGCGTGTACCTGGCCGCGTCGCCGTGGATCGCCGGGTTCGCCATCCTGACCCCGCTGGCCGTCAACAATCTGATCACCGGCCTGGCCTTCTGCCTGTGCATGGGCGGTCTCGGCTCCGCGTACGAGCGCACCCACGCGATGGCGTGGACGGCGGTCGCCCTCGGAGCGTGGACGATCATCGCCCCGTGGGCCATCAGAGGCGAGATGGACTTCACCCGCACGATCGTCAACAACGTGATCACCGGAGGCGTCGCCCTGTGCCTCGGCCTCGCGATGGTCGCGATGGCAGGCCGCAACGAGGCCCGCGGTTGACGCGGGAGGTAGTGCAAGACAGCGAACGCCGGATCAGTGAACGCGCCGGGTCCCGACCGCAGAGGCCGGGACCCGGTGGCATGCGGCCCGTGTGACCTGCGCCTCCAGTGACCATCGTCTCTACCGCGAAAGCCGCGAACGCTGGCACATTGGACGCATGACCACAGAAACCGCAGCCCTGACCGCCCGCGCCCGAGGCCTCGTCCGCACCGGAGGCCCCAAGGACGGCTCCTCCTGGCTGGAACACGTCCTCGGCTGGACCCTCGTGGTCGTCGTCGCCATGTTCGTCACCCAGGTCGGCTGGCTCTGACCGTCTCCCCGGCCTCCGGCTCCGCCCGCCAGTGCGCGTCCGGGACGCCCACCAGCCCGTAGAGGGCGCGTACGGGTGACCGCGCGGGCAGCAGCACCGCCCCGGCCGCCACCGCGAACAGGCCGAGCCCCGCCCACCAGCCCAGCAGCCGTACGAGCACACTCGCACCCAGCGCCCCGGCGAACGGCAGTACGTAGACCCCCGCCCCCGCGATCGCCACGGCGACCACCCGGGGCACCTTGAGGTCCGCCGCCGCACCCGGCAGCCGCCACCCCTCCACCAGCCAGCCGATCTCGGCGAGCAGCATCGTGCCGACCACCGCCGAGCCGAAGACCAGCAGGGCCAGGAAGGTCCCCGAGGTGGCGAAGGCCAGGCAGCTGTTGACCACGCCCTCCGCGGACCAGTCGGCGAAGGCCCGCGGACCGGCGCTCAGCACCCGCCGGTAACCACTGCCGTCCCACCCGTGGATCAGGGTGGAGAACAGCAGGAAGTAGCCGGCGACCGCCTGCAGGTACCCCCAGTACCCGGCCCCCACCAGCACGAACAGCCGCGCCGCCAGGAAGCCGAGCAGCGCCCCCACCACCACCGACCCGGTGTGGAAGAGCGCGAAGCCCGCCCAGACCCCGCCGTGGTCCCGCGCCACGTGCATGGTGGCCCAGGCGGGGTTCTGCCAGAGCAGGTACATCCCGGTCGGGGCGAGCAGCAGGGCCGCGTAGAGCACGGTGAGCGCCAGGTACGGATTGGCCGCGCGGCTCCTCGTACGGACCCCTTCCCCTCGGACCGACCGCTCCCACCACTGGAGCTGCCGGCCGGCCGCCACCGCGAAGGTCGCGCCGATGCCGTAGGCCCACAGCGGCGCCGCCTGCACGGGGATCATGAGGCGTCCAGCCGGAGCCCGTCGGTGACGATCACGTCGGAGGTGACCAGGGCCTGCTCCGCCGTGACCTGGGTCATGAGGACGAACGGCGGGATGACCGGCGGCGCGGGCAGCCCCTGGGGGCTGAAGGTGACGCACAGCAGCCCCTCGATGCAGCCGCTGAACTTCGTGAGGTACAAGGTGACATCGCCGCGCAGGTCGAGGGAGTCGGCGGACAGCCCGTACTCGTCCGCGCCGTCCCGGGTCCGCAGCCGGTAGTCCCGCAGCGAGGCGGCACGCATCCGCAGCACCAGCACCTTGAGCGGCCCGTCCACCGTGGGCACCTCGGTCACGCCTGCCAGCGTGAAGCCCTGGGGCGCGAAGAGGGAGGTCGTCACGACCGGGGGAGTGCGAGCGGCGGTCGGCGCCCCCGCGCCGGCCGCCGGGGCGGCCTCCGCCTGCGGGGCGCCCGCCACCAGCGTTGCGAGCAGCACCACGGGTAGCGCGGCGGCCAGCGTCCGCGGGCCGCTGCCGTCCAGGCTGGGGATGTACGGACCCTCCTCGCCCGCCTCCTCGTCGGGCAGCGGGGTCCAGCCGAAGGCCAGCGCGCTCCCCGCGATGCCGAGCAGCATCCCGACCAGGAACCCGCCCAGGTTGGTCGCGACGAAGGACAGCACCGACAGCAGCAGGGCGTGCAGCGACACGTACGCCCGGGCCCCCGGCAGGTACCAGAGGAACAGCCCCGCCAGGATCAGCGCGACACCGATCCCGATGGCCGCGATCCCGCCCAGACCGAGGCTGACCAGCACCGTCAGCGGCGAGAGCGGGACCAGCAGCAGCTCGGTCCCGCCCAGCAGCACCAGCAGGCCGCCCCAGAACGGCCGGGTCCGGCGCCAGGCGCGCAGCCGCCGCCGCTGCTCCGGCAGCGGCAGCCGCCGCTCCAACCACCCGCCGCGCGGGATCAGAAGCACTTCTTGCCGTCCAGGCTGACGCTCAGGTTCAGGCCCTTGAGCTTGAAGTTCCCGCCCGTCGCGGACCAGGCGTGCGACTTCACGCCCACCACCTCGATGTTGCCCGCCTGCAGGCCGAACTTGCCCGCCTGGCCCTGGACCCCGTCCACCTGGTCCAGCGTCGAGGCGTCCCGGCCGATCTGCGCCGTGCCGAAGGTGGCGTCGCCGTTGAGGTCCTCGCCGTCGATCACCAGATTGCTGGCCGTGACCTCCCCGGCCGGGCCGCCGGCCGTCAGCTTGAAGACCACCTTGCCGACCGGGGTGTCCACCTCGGCGGCCTGGCAGATGTCGGCGAGCGTGGCCTCGCCGATGCCGAGCAGCGCCACCGGATGCCCCTTGCCGTCGACGGAGCGGTCCGTCTGCACGTATGAGGCCAGGCCCTTGCTGCTCAGCTTGGACGAGGAGACCTGGAAGCTGGTCCCCGAGACGGCGAAGGAGGCGGCGAGCGCGCCCTGTGCCATGACCATGGCCATCGCGCCGACGGCGACGATCGCGGGCATCGCGACGGCCGCCGTCTTCTTCCAGTGGACCCGGCCCTCGCGGGGCTGTCTGTTGCCCTTGCTCATGATGGTTCCTCCCGTACGTCGTCCGGTGCGCAGGGGAAGTGCTGCCATACTTCAGGCATCTTGTGGCAGTTCGAGGCTAGGGCTGAATTTGAATAATAGTCAACAGCGCGGCACGACCGAGCGTTCGCAGGTCCGCAGGGCCGAACTCATAGCGACCGGACGCAAGTTGTTCGCCGACACCTCGTACGACGCGCTCTCCATGGACGACATCGCCAAGCACGCGGGCGTCGCCAAAGGGCTGATCTACTACTACTTCAAGAGCAAGCGCGGCTACTACCTCGCCATCGTCGAGGACTCCGTCGCCGAGCTCGTCGCCCGCGCCGGCGGCGACACCGACCTCCCCAACGCGGAACGCGTGCGCCGCACCATCGACGGCTACCTGCACTACGCCGAACACCACCACGCTGCCTACCGCACCATCGTCACCGGCGGCGTCGGCTCCGACGCCGAGGTGCTCGCCATCCGCGAGGCCGTCCGCGCGGAGCTCGTCGCCACCATCGCCGAAGGCGCGTACGGCCACCGCGTGCTCCCGCCGATCGCCCGGCTCGCCCTCGTCGGCTGGCTCTCCGGGGTCGAGGGGACCACCCTGGAGTGGATCGGCGGCCTGGACGGCGATGACGCCCCGGCGCAGCCCGGCCGCGCCGAGCTCGGGGCGCTGCTGGTGCGCCAGCTGCGCGCGACGCTGACGGTGATCGAGGAGTTCGTCCCGGAGTGTCCGGCACCGCCCGCTCCCGAAGGGCCGTTCGAAGAACGAGATGATCTTGCCCCGGTGACGGGAAGCCCCTGATCGGGCATACTCAAGCCGCCGCAGCCGCTGAACTGCCCCTTCCGTGATCCGGGAGGGCAGCATCGGCTGTAAGAGCACCGAGATCCGGTGGCGCGCACCACACCTCGCGCGTCGCCGCCGTGCCCGACGAGGGAGGAGAGCGCCGCCATGACAGACCGCGCCCCGCAGCCGGTGGACCGACAGCTGCCCACCGAGGAGTCCCGGGACCTCCTCGCGCTCGTACGAGAGATCGCGCAGCGGGAGATCCGCCCCAAGGCCGCCGAGGAGGAGGACTCCGGGCGGTTCCCCAGGGAGGTCTTCACCCTCCTGTCCGAGGCCGGACTGCTCGGCCTCCCGTACGCAGGCGAGTACGGCGGCGGCGAGCAGCCGTACGAGGTCTACCTCCAGGTCCTGGAGGAGCTGGCCGCGGCCCGCCTGACCGTCGGCCTCGGCGTCAGCGTCCACTCCCTGGCCTGCCACGGCCTCGCCGGCTACGGCACCAAGGAGCAGCAGGGCGCCCACCTGCCCGACATGCTCGGCGGCGGCCTGCTCGGCGCCTACTGCCTCTCCGAGCCCGCCGCGGGCTCCGACGCGGCATCGCTGACGACCAAGGCGGTGCGCGACGGCGACGACTGGGTCATCACCGGCACCAAGGCGTGGATCACCCACGGCGGCGTCGCCGACTTCTACACCGTCCTCGCCCGCACCGGCGTCGAGGGCCCCAAGGGCATCACCGCCTTCCTGGTCCCCGGGGACGCGGAGGGCCTGACGGCGGCCGTGCCCGAGAAGAAGATGGGCATGAAGGGCTCGCCCACCGCCCAGCTGCACTTCGACGGCGTACGGGTCCCGGACGCGCGCCGCATCGGCGAGGAGGGGCAGGGCTTCACCATCGCCCTGGCCGCGCTGGACGCGGGACGCCTGGGCATCGCCGCCTGCGCCATCGGTGTCGCCCAGGCGGCGCTGGACGAGGCCCTGACGTACGCCCTGGACCGCAAGCAGTTCGGGCACCCGATCGCGGACTTCCAGGGGCTGCGCTTCATGCTGGCCGACATGGCCACCAAGATCGAGGCCGGCCGCGCGCTCTACCTCGCCGCCGCGCGCCTGCGCGACGCGGGCAAGCCGTTCTCCCGCCAGGCGGCGATGGCCAAGCTGTTCTGCACCGACGCCGCCATGGCCGTCACCACGGACGCGGTCCAGATCCTGGGCGGCTACGGCTACACGGCGGACTTCCCCGTCGAGCGGCTGATGCGCGAGGCGAAGGTCCTCCAGATCGTGGAGGGCACGAACCAGATCCAGCGCATGGTCATCGCCCGCCACCTGGCGGGACCGGAGACGCGGTAGGTGCCGGGGGTGGGGGCGGGGGCGGAGCTGGGCCCGGAGCCGGGCCCGGAGCTGGAGGTGCGGCCCGCGCTCGCGGACGCCGAGCTGAACGCCCTCTTCGCCGCCGCGTGGCCGGAGCACGAGGACGTCTCCTTCGCGCCGGTCCTGGAGCGCAGCCTGGCCTGGGTCGCAGCGCGCCGCGACGGCCGGCTGGTGGGCTACGTCAACGTCGCGTGGGACGGTCGGGCGCACGCCTTCATCCTGGACACCACGGTGCACCCGCAGGAGCGGCGCCGCGGCCTCGGGGTCCGGCTCGTCCGGGCCGCGGCCGGGGCGGCACGGGAGCGCGGGGCGCAGTGGCTGCACGTGGACTACGAGCCGCACCTGGCGGGGTTCTACGAACGGTGCGGCTTCCGCCCGACGGCGGCCGGCCTGCTGGCCCTCTGAGCCGACCGGCGGGCCGGCTCCCTCAGCCGCCGAAGAGCGGCCCGTTCGGCCAGATCGGGGAGGACGCGATGCGGGACCACTCCGGATCGCGCCGCCCCGGCACGGTCCGGCCGTCGGCGGCCCAGCGGGCGATGAGCGCGCTGTAGATGGGCGGGTCGGGGTACCGCGTACGGGAGCCCTGCTGAACCGATTCTTCGTAGCCGGACGGCAACGGCCGCCGACGGCGTCCCGCCCGGGGCATGGAAGTCTCAACCGTGGTCATGCCCGGGCAACGCGACACCGCACCCACGGGTAATCCCCTCCACACCCCGGGTATCCGTTCGAGGTGTCCCCGTGGGGGCGGGGTGGGGTGGGGCGGGGCGGGGCGGGGGCTTCGGGTTTGGCGGGGTCCCGGCCGGCCGGAATCGGAGAAGGCGCGGGGGGTTTCCCGTCAGTCCCATGGTCCTTCCGTGTCGGGCCGGCCTGTAAAGGGCGCTCCTCCTTCGTCGTCGCGTCGCTTCGCGATGG
>NZ_JBFBFP010000017.1:0-147747 GCF_040684275.1 Streptomyces sp. NPDC091371 | reverse complement strand
CGCGAACGAAGTGAGCGCCCTTTACAGGCCGGCCCGACACGGAAGGACTATGGGACTGACGGGAAACCCCCCGCGCCCTCTCTGATTCCGCCCAGGCCGGGCGCTGCCCGCCGAAGTCCCGGCCCGCAGCCGGGGGCGGGTGGGCAACCCCCGCCCCGCCCCCACCCCCCGAGGGGGGAAAAGTCCCGCACGCGCGTGGACCCGTACCCCGCCCCGCGATCAGCGCGGCGTGGCCCCCGGTGTGGCCGACGGGCGGGCGATTTCGCCCAGGGTCGGGACCGACTCCGGGCGGGAGCGGACGGTGTCCGTGCACTCCCACGTGCGCGGCGGATCCGCGTCGGGGCCGCCGAGGGTCACCGGTCGGCCCGGGCCCGGCGAGATCGCCTCGTTGCCCGCCAGCGTGCACACCAGCTGGGACAGCGCCACCGGCGGCAGGTCCTCCGGCTTGCGGCTCAGCCGTACCGTCCCGGCCGGGTCCCCCGGCCGGGGCTGGGTGACCGTCAGTTCCGCGGGGACCCCGGTCGTGAAGCCGGCGTCGCGTTCCTGCTCGGACGGCTTCTTCTCCAGCGCCTCCAGCAGCGCCTGCGCGACGAGCGCCACGGGGTCCTTCAGGGCCCCCCGCTTCTCGGGCACGGGGACCACCCGTTCCACGCCGACCAGCTGCGATCCGCAGACCAGTTGCACCGTGGCCCGGAAGCCCTGCGTCCCGCCCTGCGTCGCGCTCGGCTGTGTCGGCGTGTCGCACGAGACCCGGGAGGGCGCAGCTCCGACGTCCACCGGCACGGTCGTCGCCCGGATCCCGCACCCCGAGAGGCAGAGCAGGCCGACCAGCACCGGGAGAACCGGCAGAACCGGCAGAGCCCTACGCATCCTGCTCACCCGCGAGTACCTTCCCCACGTCCACGGGCAGCCGCAGCGTGAACAGCGCCCCGCCCCCGGCCCCGTTGGCGGCGGTGATGTCGCCGCCGTGAATGTGCGCGTTCTCCATGGCGATGGAGAGGCCGAGCCCGCTGCCGTCCGACTTCGGGCGGGACGCGCTCGCCTTGTAGAAGCGGTCGAAGACGTGCGGCAGGACGTCCTCCGGGATACCCGGACCGTTGTCCTGTACCGCGATGACCAGCCACTCCCCCTCCACGGACACCGACACCCGCACCGGCGAGCCGCCGTGCTTGAGCGCGTTGCCGATGAGGTTGGCGAGGATCACGTCGAGGCGGCGCGGGTCGAGCCGCGCCACGATGTCGCGTTCGGCGTCGAGTTCGACCGCGTCGAGCCAGGCCCGTACGTCGATGCAGGCCGTGACCTGGTCGGCGACGTTGACGTCGTCCAGCACCAGCTTGGCCGTTCCCGCGTCGAAGCGGGTGACCTCCATCAGGTTCTCCACCAGGTCGTTGAGGCGGCGCGTCTCGCTGACGACCAGGGCCACCGCCGGCGCGATCATCGGGTCGAGGTCGTCGACCTCTTCCTCCAGCACCTCGGCCACCGCCGTCAACGCGGTCAGCGGCGTGCGCAGTTCGTGAGACATGTCCGCGACGAACCGCCGGCTGGACTCCTCGCGCGCGCTCATGTCGGCGACCTTCTTCTCCAGCGCCTCCGCCGTCTTGTTGAAGGTGCGGGAGAGGTCGGCGAGTTCGTCGGTGCCGCGCACGTCGAGCCGGTGGTCCAGCTCGCCCTCGCCGAGCCGCCGCGCCGCGTCGCCGAGCCGCTGTACGGGCTTGAGCACGGTACGGGCCGCGGCCTGTGCGAGCAGCGCCGAGCCGAGCAGCGCGAGGCCCGTGGCGATCGTCAGCGACCAGGCGAGCGTGTTGAGGTCGTCCCGCTCCTGCGCGAGCGACTTGTACATGTAGCCGGTGGGCCCGCCGCCCACGATCCGCGTCCCGCCGACCAGGTAGGGGTTGCCTTGGGGCTTCGTGCGCTGCCAGTACATGTGGTACTCGGAGTCGTTGGCGGCGGTGGTCTTCTGACGGTCGTTCACCGCGTGCTGGAGCGGCTTCGGTACGTCGGCCAGCCCGAACGCGTCGGGTCCGGCCGTGCCGAACACCTGGCGGCCGTCCTTGGTGTCGTCCACCAGGAGCACGCTGTAGCCGGGGCTGCTGCCGGCCATCAGCTCGGCGGTGCGCTGGAGTTCGTCGGCGGTGGGGTCGGCGGGCAGCGCGGCGGCACGGTTCTGCATCTCCTGCCGGAAGTCGCCGAGGGCGGCCTCCTGGACGCGGGTGAGGACCGCCTCGCGGTTGAGCCAGTACGCGATCCCGGAGGCGGACACCGCGGCGGTCAGTGCGACCAGCGCGAAGACGATGAGGAGCCGCAGCCGCAGGCTGGTCCAGCGCCGGCCCGCGAGCAGCGCGCGGATCACTGCGGGGAGTCCAGGCGGTAGCCGACGCCCCGGACGGTACGGATCAGGGTGGGCGAGGACGGCACGTCCTCGACCTTGGCGCGCAGCCGCTGCACGCAGGCGTCGACGAGCCGTGAGTCGCCGAGGTAGTCGTGCTCCCAGACGAGGCGGAGCAGTTGCTGGCGGGACAGCGCCTGCCCGGGCCGGCGGCTGAGCTCCAGCAGCAGCCGCAGCTCGGTCGGGGTGAGCTGGAGGTCCTCGCCGTTCTTGGTCACGGTCATGGCGGCGCGGTCGATGACGAGCGAGCCGAAGGCCGCCGAGTCGCTGGACTCGCGCTCCCCGCGGCGCAGCACGGCCCGGATGCGGGCGTCGAGGACCCGCCCCTGGACGGGCTTGACCACGTAGTCGTCGGCTCCGGACTCCAGCCCGACGACCACGTCGATGTCGTCGCTGCGCGCGGTGAGCAGGATGATCGGCAGCTGGTCGGTGCGCCGGATCCGCCGGCACACCTCGAAGCCGTCGATCCCGGGCAGCATGACGTCCAGCACGATCAGATCCGGCCGCTGCTCGCGCAGCAGTTTCAGGCCGTCCTCGCCCGTCGCCGCGGTGGCCACACGGTGGCCCTGGCGTGACAGGGAGAGTTCGAGGGCCGTGCGGATGGCGTCGTCGTCCTCGATCAGCAACAGGAAAGGCACGGGCTCATTCTGTCCCATCGGCCGTCGGGAGTTCGACCGTCAGGAGGACGCGATCGTACGAAGATCCCGCGCGGGGGTGGCGACAGGCCGCTGGAGGGTCGCTGTGACAGGGCTGTGACAGTCGACGGACACCCCGGTTAAGTCGGCGGGGCAGTCTTCTATCAACGCACTACGGACCGAAGCAGACACACTCCACGACGGGGGGCGCGAGATGAACACGCTGCACAGCACCACGACCAGCGCGGTTGTCACGCGGCTGCACGATGTGAACCGCCGGGCGGGTGTCCGTACGGTGGCGGTCGCCCGTCCCCGGCCGGCCCACGTCGTAGCCATTGACGCAAACCAGTACCAGGCGGTTCCCGCCCAGCGCACGCCGTCCTCGACGTCCGAGGCGGAGTTCACGGCGTACGTCCAGGAGCGGCGGGCCGCCCTGTACGCGACGGCCTTCCACCTCACCGGCGACCGCTACGAGGCCGAGGACCTGTTGCAGAGCGCGCTGTTCTCCACGTACCGCGCCTGGGACCGGATCAGCGACAAGGCGGCCGTCGGCGGCTACCTGCGGCGGACCATGACGAACCTGCACATCAGCGCGTGGCGCCGGCGCAAGCTCAACGAGTACCCGACGGAGGAGCTGCCCGAGACGGCCTCCGACACGGACGCGATGCGCGGTACGGAGCTGCGCGCGGTGCTGTGGCAGGCGCTGGCCCGGATCCCGGAGCCGCAGCGCACGATGCTGGTGCTGCGCTACTACGAGGGCCGCACCGACCCGGAGATCGCGGAGATCCTCGGGATCAGCGTCGGCACGGTGAAGTCCAGCATCTGGCGCTCGCTGCGGCGTCTGCGCGAGGACGAGGCGCTGAGCTTCGGCGCCGACGAGGCGGAGTCCTTCGAGGAGCTCGTCGCCTGACAAGACCAACGGCCGGGGGGCCGTCCTGCGGGGGTGGGACGGTGGCCATGGGGGGAAAGCGCGGGATCGGTCGGCCGGGGGTCCGACTGATCCCGCGCTTTCGTGCGCGCGGCGTCGGCTGCGGGGTGGGCTGTGGGCTGTCGTGGTCATTGTGCCGGGCCGTTCGGGGGGACTCCTCGGCATCCCGGTTGCCGCTCCCGCCCGCCCGGGGCAGGCGTTCTTCGGAAGTGACGCTCATGCGGACAGGAGAACGTGCATGCTCAGGACAATGGGCCGGATGGTGGCGGTCGCGGTGACGGCCGGGGCGGTAGGCCTGCTCGGGGCGGTACCGGAAGCGGCGGCCCAGACCATGGTGAACTGCGCCACCGACGATCTTCAGGCCGCGATCGACGCGGCCACCCCGGGCACCTCGCTGGTGGTGAGCGGGACCTGCAACGGCGACTTCACCATCGGCAAGAACCTGACCCTCACCGGCATGACGGGCGCCACCCTCGACGGCACCGGCGGCACGAGCACGCTGACGGTCACCGCGGGCGTCCAGGTGTCACTGGTCGACCTCACCGTCACCGGGGGCGGCGGCGCCAATGGCGCCGGCATCCGCAACATCGGCGCCACGCTGGGGCTCAATCGCGTCACGGTCACCCAGAACGCGTCGTCAAACACCGGCGGCGGCATCCACAACGAAGCCGGCGGCGTGCTGACGCTGAACCGGTCCACGGTGAGCTCCAACACCGCCAACTTCGGCGGCGGCATCCTCAACCAAGCCTCCACGCTGAGGCTGAACAATTCCACGGTGAACAACAACGTGGCCCTCTTCGGCGGCGGCATCCACATTGTCGTCAACAGCACCGCGACGCTGAACGGCTCCACGGTCACCATGAACACGGCGTTCAGCCAAGGCGGCGGCATCAACGTCGACACCGCCAACACGCTGGTTCTGAACCGCTCCACGGTCAGTTTCAACAGCGCAGGCGTAGACGGCGGCGGCATCCGCAACCTGGGCACTGTGACGAACCGCCGGTCCTCGATCGTCGGCAACTCTCCGGACCAATGCGCCCCGCCGGGCTCCGTCCCCGGCTGCGCCTAAATCTCCCGGGACTACGCGGCCGCGGTGCTCGTCGAGCGGTGGCGGCCGGCGGCGGCCGCCGCGAGGCGGCCGAGCGCCTCGTCGCGGCCGCAGGCGTGGGCGCCCAGGGCGGTGTGCCGGGCCACGATGCCGCGCTCGGCCCGCATCAGCCGCCAGCCCCTGCGCAGCAGGAACAGCACGGACTTGCGCCCCTCGCGCAGGTCGCGGGCGAGGCGGCGGCGGAAGGTGGTGGAGGGGCGGCCTCGCAGGCAGATCGCGTCGGCGAGCAGCCCGAGCTCCTGGCAGCGGGCCACGATGTCGGCGGCGAAGATCCCCTCCGCGATGAACAGCGGGGTCCGCGAGATGTCGAGCGTCTCGGTGCCGGTGCGGGAGCTGGAGGCGATGTCGTACACCGGGACCTCGGTGCGGCCGGTACGGCACAGCTCGGCGACGGCCGCGACGGCGACGTCCGCGTCCCACGACTCCGGGGAGTCCCAGTCGATGTCGGAGCTTCCCTCGACGAGCGGCAGGGTGGGGTCGCCGGCCTCCTTGTAGAAGTCGTCCAGGCGCAGCACGGGCAGGCCCGAGCGGGCGGCCAGCGAGGACTTGCCAGAGCCCGAGGGCCCGGTCAGCAGGACGACACGCGTAGGCAGAGGAGAAGAACAGCTCACGGAACACCAGTGTGAACCATTACCCCGCGTAGGGGATCCTCCCGGTGACCGGTTGGTATCGAGTATCACACCTCGACTACGCTGCGTGCGCACGCGACTACCACTTCAGCACCAGCATCTCAGGGCGGGAACCCATGGCACGTCACGCAGCCCCCTCCGTACCGAACCGGCTCCGCAGCGCGGGCCTGACGGTCTCGATGGCCGGTGCGGCCCTGGCGATGGCCGCCGGGGGTGCGCAGGCCGGGGAGCTCGATGTTCCGGCGGCGTTGGCCGGGGTCGCGAACCCGGTCGCGAACCTCAAGGTGAACCCCCTCGCGAACACCGGTGTGGACCCGCTGGACAACGGGGTCGCCACCAAGGTCGCGGACTTCCCGCAGGTCGGTACGGGCATGGTCACCGGCAGTCTGACGCGCGGCTCCTCGGTCGGCGAGCTGCCGGGCGCGGCCGTGGACTCGCTGCTCGGGCCGGTGCTCCCGAAGGCGTAGGCACGGGAAGGCCCCGGCAGGCGGGGGAACGCTGCCGGGGCCGGTCTTTCGGGGGGCGGGTCCTAGTAGGACGATCCGCCCGAGCCCAGCGAGCCCGTGGGGTGCCAGACGGTCTTGGTCTCCAGGAAGGCCGTCATGCGCGCCGTGCCCGGGTCCGCGGTCCAGTCGTCCACAGGCTGTGGACGCAGGACGCGCTTGAGGTTGTCCGCCGCGGCGATCTCCAGTTCCTTGGCGAGGGCCACGTCGGCGCCCGCCAGGTCGATCGCGTTGACGTCCTGGTGGGCGGCCAGGTGCGGGCCCATCTCGGCGGCCTTGCCGGACAGGATGTTGACCACGCCGCCCGGCAGGTCGGAGGTGGCCAGCACCTCGCCCAGGGAGAGGGCGGGCAGCGGGGACTTCTCCGAGGCGATGACGACCACCGTGTTGCCGGTCGCGATGACCGGGGCGATCACCGAGACCAGCCCGAGGAAGGACGAGGCCTGCGGGGCGACGACGGTGACGACGCCGGTCGGCTCGGGGGTGGAGAGGTTGAAGAACGGGCCCGCGACGGGGTTGGCCCCGCCGACGACCTGGCCGATCTTGTCGGTCCAGCCCGCGTACCAGACCCAGCGGTCGATGGCGGCGTCGACGACGGCGCCGGCCTTCGACTTGGACAGGCCCTCGGCCTCGCCGACCTCGCGGACGAACTGGTCGCGGCGGCCCTCCAGCATCTCGGCGATGCGGTAGAGGATCTGCCCGCGGTTGTACGCGGTGGCGCCGGCCCAGCCGCCGAAGGCCTTGCGGGCCGCGACGACCGCGTCACGCGCGTCCTTGCGGGAGGACAGCGGTGCGTTGGCCAGCCAGTTGCCCTTGGAGTCGGTCACTTCGTACACCCGGCCGCTCTCGGAACGGGGGAACTTGCCCCCGACGTACAGCTTGTAGGTCTTGAAGACGTTCAGACGGGTCGCAGAAGACTCAGACATCGAGGTAGCCCTCCAGGCCGTGGCGACCGCCCTCGCGGCCGAAGCCCGACTCCTTGTAGCCGCCGAAGGGCGAGGTCGGGTCGAACTTGTTGAACGTGTTGGCCCACACCACACCGGCGCGGAGCTTGCCCGCGACCGCGAGGATGCGCGAGCCCTTCTCCGTCCAGATGCCGGCGGACAGGCCGTACTGGCTGTTGTTGGCCTTGGCGACGGCCTCGTCGGGCGTGCGGAAGGTCAGCACGGACAGCACCGGGCCGAAGATCTCGTCGCGGGCGACGGTGTGCGCCTGGGTGACGTTCGTGAAGAGCGTCGGGGCGAACCAGTAGCCGGCGGACGGCAGTTCGCACGCCGGGGACCAGCGCTCGGCGCCCTCGGCCTCGCCGGTCTCCGCGAGCGCGGTGATCCGGGCGAGCTGCTCGGCGGAGTTGATCGCGCCGATGTCGGTGTTCTTGTCGAGCGGGTCGCCCAGGCGCAGCGTGGACAGGCGGCGCTTGAGGGAGTCGAGCAGCTCGTCGTGGATCGACTCCTGGACGAGGAGGCGGGATCCGGCGCAGCAGACCTGGCCCTGGTTGAAGAAGATGCCGTTGACGATGCCCTCGACGGCCTGGTCGATGGGGGCGTCGTCGAAGACGATGTTGGCGCCCTTGCCGCCCAGCTCCAGGGTGACCTTCTTGTCGGTGCCGGCGACGTGGCGGGCGATCTTCTTGCCCACGGCCGTCGAGCCGGTGAAGGCGACCTTGTTGACGTCCGGGTGCTCGACGAGGGCCGCGCCCGCGTCGCCGTAGCCGGTGAGGATGTTGACGACGCCCTTGGGCAGGCCCGCCTGGCGGCAGATGTCCGCGAAGAACAGGGCGGAGAGCGGGGTCGTCTCGGCGGGCTTGAGGACCACCGTGTTGCCGGTGGCGAGCGCCGGGGCGATCTTCCACGCGAGCATCAGGAGCGGGAAGTTCCACGGGATGACCTGGCCCGCCACGCCCAGCGGGCGCGGGTTCGGGCCGTAGCCGGCGTGGTCGAGCTTGTCGGCCCAGCCCGCGTAGTAGAAGAAGTGCGCGGCGACCAGCGGGAGGTCCGCGTCGCGGGTCTCCTTGATCGGCTTGCCGTTGTCCAGGGCCTCCAGGACGGCGAGCTCGCGGCTGCGCTCCTGGATGATCCGGGCGATGCGGAAGAGGTACTTGGCGCGCTCGGAGCCCGGCAGCGCGGACCACTTCTCGAAGGCCTTGCGGGCGGCCTTCACGGCGCGGTCCACGTCGGCGGCGCCCGCCTGGGCGACCTCGGCGAGGACCTCCTCGGAGGACGGGGAGACGGTCTTGAAGACCTTGCCGTCGGCGGCGTCGGTGAACTCGCCGTCGATGAAGAGCCCGTAGGAGGGGGCGATGTCGACGACCGAGCGGGACTCGGGAGCCGGTGCGTACTCGAATGCGGATGCCATGGTGATCAGTCCACCGTCACGTAGTCGGGACCGGAGTAGCGGCCGGTGCTCAGCTTCTGGCGCTGCATCAACAGGTCGTTGAGCAGGCTGGAGGCGCCGAAGCGGAACCAGTGGTTGCTCAGCCAGTCCTCGCCCACGGTCTCGTTGACCAGGACCAGGAACTTGATCGCGTCCTTGGTGGTCCGGATGCCGCCGGCTGGCTTCACGCCGATCTGGATTCCAGTCTGCGCCCGGAAGTCGCGTACGGCTTCGAGCATAAGCAGGGTGTTCGCCGGGGTGGCGTTGACCCCCACCTTGCCGGTCGACGTCTTGATGAAGTCGGCGCCCGCGAGCATGCCGATCCAGGAGGCGCGGCGGATGTTGTCGTAGGTCGACAGCTCGCCGGTCTCGAAGATGACCTTCAGGCGGGCGGCGCTGCCGTCCTCGCGGACGCAGGCCTCCTTGATGGCCCTGATCAGCTCGTACGTCTCCAGGTAGCGGCCGGCGAGGAAGGCGCCACGGTCGATGACCATGTCGATCTCGTCGGCGCCGGCGGCGACGGCGTCACGGGTGTCCGCGAGCTTGACGGGCAGCGCGGCGCGGCCGGCCGGGAAGGCGGTGGCGACGGAGGCGACCTTGACGTCGGCGCCGTTCAGGGCGGCCTTCGCGGTGGCCACCATGTCGGGATAGACGCAGACGGCGGCCGTCATCGGGGTCGTGCGGTCGGTCGGGTCGGGGTTGACGGCCTTGGCGGAGAGCGCCCGGACCTTGCCCGGGGTGTCCGCGCCTTCCAGCGTCGTCAGGTCGATCATCGAAATGGCCAGGTCGATGGCGTACGCCTTGGCCGTCGTCTTGATCGAACGGGTGCCGAGGGCGGCCGCGCGGGCTTCCAGGCCGACGGCGTCTACGCCGGGGAGCCCGTGCAGGAAGCGGCGCAGCGCGCTGTCGGACGTGGTCACGTCAGCGAATGCGGTGAGGGTGGTGGGCATGGTCACCACATGAGCATATCTACGCGCGTAGCGACCTGTCACCCCCTCCCCCGAATCGGATCGGAATCGGGCCCCCCGCTTGCTGTTACGCGGCCATGACAGGAGCAAGATCGTCCGCTCGCACGAGATCCGTAGATTCTTCTTCAGCAGCCCGCCACACCTGACCCGGTGAAACCGACCGAACAGACGCAACGCGGCATGCGGCTCTCCTCCACCTTCCTCACCGCGCTCCAGGAGTCGTTATGCGTACCGCCCGTACCGCCCTCCGCACCTCCATCGTCACCGCCGCCCTGGCCGGCGCGATGCTGGTCCCCGCGACCGGTTCGGCGTTCGCCGTGTCCGGTCCGTTGAGCGACGACACGGCAGCCGCGAGCAGCGCGTCGGACAACAGCCGCTACGAGGGCCGCCCGGTCCTCGTCGGCGAGGGCATGATCGCGGTGCTGCGCAACGGGACCGAGGGCCCCGAGGCCTGGATCCGCGCGGTCGGCGCGGACTGGAAGCCGGGCGACCCGTACCTGACCCGCGTGCTGGGCACGCTGGACCGCGGACACCTGACGGCCTCCGCCAACGGCGCCGGGTTCGAGCTGACCAAGGCGGAGACGGACTCCCCGGTCCTGGTGGTCACCAAGGGCGGCAAGAGCACCTCGTACGCGCTGCCGAAGGGCGCCCCCACCACCCCGGACTCCTGCGTCGCCGCGGTGACGAAGCTGAACCTGGGTGCCGGCGTGCTCGCCGACCTGAGCATGTCCCCCAAGGGCCCGAAGGCCGTCATGTACACCGACCCCGCCGGGACCTGGACCCAGACCCTGACCCGCACCAGCCCCCAGATCGCCGAGCCGTACTACGCCCGGATCGCGAACCCGAGCGGCGCCAAGCCGGTGTTCGAGTGGAAGACCCAGGGCGGCTCGGGCGTCCCCGTCAGCGCGCTTCCCTTCCCCGCGCTCCCCAAGGGCTGCGCCCTGGAGTACCAGGTCAAGGAGGACGCGGCGACGCCCACCGCCTCGGCCACGCCGAAGCCCGCCGCCTCCACCGCCCCGAAGGCGCAGACGGCCGGCCAGACCTCCGTCGTCCCCAAGGGCGGGGTCGCCGCGGGCGCCGAGATCGCCGCCGCGGACACGGACAACAGCACCACCGTGGCGGCCGGCGCCGGCCTGATGGCGGTCTTCGGTGCGCTCGGCGCCAGCGTGTTCCTGCGCCGCCGCCGCGCCCAGGGCTGACGCCCCCTCTCGGTTCTCGCCCCGCCCCCGGCGGGCCACCAGCCCGGTGGCCCGCCGGAGCCCGTTCCCGGAGCACCCCCATGGCCCACCGCGCCGCCCGCCCGCTGTTCGCCGCCGTCCTCCTCGCCGTCGCCCTGACCGGCTGCGGCACGGACACCACCACGGACACCACCACCGCCACCGCCACCGCCACCGCCACCGCCACCGCCACCGCGCCCGCGGACGCCGCCCCGCCCGCCGTCACCCCCGCCACCGCCCCCGCGGCCCCGGCGTCCGCCACTCCCCTGCCCGCCTCGGAGCCCGTTCGCGTACGGATCCCCGCGGCCGGAGTCGACGCCTCCCCGGTGCTGAGGCTGGGGCTGGCCGGTGACGGCACGGTCGAGGTGCCCTCCGTGGCAGACGCCGAGAAGATGGGCTGGTACTCCAAGGGCGTCACCCCCGGCCAGACCGGCCCCGCCGTACTCATCGGACACTTCGACACCGCGCGCGGCCCGGCCGTGCTCAAGGACGTCTCCAAGGTCCGCACCGGTGACGAGATCACCGTGTCCCGCGCGGACGGCCGGACCGCCGTGTTCCGCGTCCGGGAGCTGGAGCAGGTGGGCAAGAAGGCGTTTCCCACGGCCAAGGTGTACGGGGACACCACGCGCCCCGAGCTGCGCGTCATCACCTGCGGCGGCGAGATCACCGACGGCCACCGCCCCGACAACATCATCCTGTACGCCGATCTCGTCAGCTGAGACGGCTTGGGGCAGAATCGACCGCATGAGCAGCCAGCAGCCCCCTGATGAACCGGTGTACGACGACCGGGTCTACCGGTCCTCCATGTCCGTGGTCTCCGGGGTGCTGCTGCTGGGGCTGACCGCCTGGCTGTGCGGGGACGCGGTGGTCCGGGGCTCGGGGGACACCCCGTGGATCGGGCTCGCGATCGCTCTGTTCGCCGTACCGCTGATCGTGGCGTTCACCATCCGCCCGGCCGTGTTCGCCAATGACGACCGGATGCGCGTGCGGAACCCGTTCCGGATCATCGAACTGCCCTGGGCGGCCGTGGACACCGTGCGTGCCGGGTATTCGGCGGAGGTGCTGGCCGAGGGGTCGAAGTACCAGCTCTGGTCGGTGCCCGTCTCGCTGCGGGAGCGCAAGAAGGCGAACCGGCAGCAGCTCAGCCGCCGCGGCGGGCTCACCGGGCGGGGGCTGAGCGGCTCCCCGGACGAGAACGCCGCCGCCCCCGCCGAACCGCAGCGGGCCAGGGCCGACCAGGTCGTGGACGAGCTACGGGAGCTGGCGGAGCGCGGCGCCTCCCGGGCCGGCGCCCAGGGCTCCGTACGGGTGCGCTGGTCGTACGAGGTCATCGCGCCGACCGTGGTCGGAGCGGTGCTGCTGATCGTGCTGCTCGCCATCGGCTGAGCCCGCGGCGGCGCCCAGGGGCACGGGCTCGCAGCCGACCTCGATGTCCGTGCCGGCCTCGCCGTCGCAGTCGTCCGTGCCGGCGCCGCCGAGCAGCGTGTCGTTCGCGGGTCCGCCGCGCAGGAGGTCGTCGCCCGAGCCGCCGAGGAGGCGGTCCCGGCCGCCGGGGCCCGTGCTCCCGCCCTGGGTGTTGAAGTTGTCGCCGTAGATCTCGTCGTCGCCGGTGCGGCCGTCGATCAGGTCGTCGCCCGCGGTGGCCCCGGCCGGGTCGCCGAAGTAGCTGTCGCCGACGATCCACTCGATGAGATCCTCGGTCCCGGTACCGCCCGTGATCACGTCGTTCCCGGATCCCGCGGCGGCGGCGTAGTACGACCCGTTGTCGCCGACCGCGCCGACGCCTCCGTCCGCGCCCAGGTCGATGATGTCGTCGCCGCCCGCGCCGCTCACGTTCCCGAAGATCGACTCGCTGTCGCCCGCGACGTAGCCGTAGATGCCCGGCCCTTCGAGGAGGACGTCGTCCGCGGCGCCCGTCGCTTTGTAGTAGCCGAACGAGTCCCCGGTGATCACGTCACCGCCGGCACCGCCGTCGATGCGGTCGGGTGCGGCCCCGGTCGCGTCGTCGCCCGCGCTGTCGCCGGTGATCTGGTCGGTCTCGTCCCCTCCGAAGATCAGGTCGGCGGAAGCGCCCTCGACGGCGCCCTGGACGACCGCGTTGTCACCGACGATGACGTCGAAGTCGGGGCCTCCGTACAGGCGGTCGCGGCCCGTGTCGCCCTTGAGCGGCCCGACGGAGGCCCGGTTGTCCCCGACGAGCCCGTCCTCGCCGGCGCCTCCGTCGAGGTGGTCGTCACCGCCGCCGCCGGACAGGCGGTCGTCGCCGGCGCCGCCGGTGAGGATGTCGTCGCCGCCGAGGCCGCAGATCTTGTCGTTGCCGCCCCCGCCGTCGATGATGTCGCGGCCCGGCGTACCGATGATCACGTCGTCACCGGGCGTGCCCACCGTGGTCGTGGCGGCGGCGTCGAAGCAGGTGGTATCCGCGGCGGCGGCCGGGGTGGCGCCGAGCCCGACCAGGGCCGCGACCAGGACCTGCGTACCGACCGTGGCCACCACCGTGCGGACGGCCCTTCGTTCTCCGAACATTGACTGCTCTCCTTCCGGGAGTTCGCGATCACTGTGCGTGATCCCCGGTGGCTGCTGGAGAGGGCTCGTCGTCGGCTCCGGTGATTTCATCCGATCGGATTCTCATACGTTCCTCATCGGGCCCGCCCGACCGGCGGAACCGCCGCCGCCGGATGCCGCGTCCTCGCAGGTGTGCAGCGCAATGAGGCCGGCGAAAGCACCGGCACCGCCCCCGCCGTCCCCGTTCGCCTCCGGCTCCTGGCCGGGGTCCTGCTGGTCGCCCACCTCGTGGTCGTCGGCTGGCTGACCCTCCGCCCGCTCGACGTGCCGTGGGCCTCGGCCCCCAATCTGGCTCTGCTGGAGGGGATCGGGGCGGACTTCGCCGCCGGGCCCCTGGAGGGCCTGCGGCGGCTCGGGGAGGGCCTGGCCCTGCTGGCCCCGCTCGGGGTGCTGCTGCCGCTGGCCAGCGGGCGGCTCGCGCCGTCGGCGTTGTCCGCCTGGTCCTCGCTGGCCCGGACGGCCGCCGCGGGCGCGCTGGTCTCGGTGAGCATCGAGATGCTCCAGACCGCCGTCCCCGGGCAGGTCGTCGACGTGGACTCGGTGCTGCTGAACACCCTCGGCGTCCTGCTCGCGCACGTGGCCGTCGTACCGGCGCTCCGGGCGCGGCTGCGCCGCTCACACGCCGCTTATCAGGGGGCGACCCCGAAAATTACCAGGGTCGGGCTCGGTCCCTGGACCGACGTTCTGTCGGCGGTTCCCCGGGAGTATTGAGACATCGCAAGCCGTACTGATTTCAGAACGGCGATCCCGACGAAGGAGAACCCATGAGCGCCCTTGTCCGCCCCCGTGACGGCCGAATGATCGGCGGAGTGTGCGCCGGACTGGCGCGCCGCTTCGGAATTTCGGCCACCACGATGCGCGTCATATTCGTCGCCTCGTGCCTGCTGCCCGGCCCGCAGTTCCTGATCTACCTGGCGCTGTGGCTGCTCCTGCCGAACGAGAAGTCCGCGTCCACCGCCTGGTGACGAGCCGGGCACGGGCAGAGGTCAGGCCGCCCGCTTGACCTTGTCCAGTTGCTTGTCGGCCACTTCCTGCGGCACGCGCGCCTGCTGCTCGGCCGACGCCACATTGAGGGCCATCAGCCGCACGATGGTGTCGCCCTCGCGTACGACGACCAGGTGGACCTGCGCCGATACGCCCTGGCCGGCCGCGGTCGTGGTCCAGCTGACGCTCTCGTCGCCGGTCGTGCGGTAGTCGGCGGACCGCACGTCGCGGTAGCCGGCGGTCTGCTTCTCGACGGTGGCGGAGAATCCCGTACCGCAGGCGGCCACGGCGGCCTTGAGGCGGGAGATCAGCGCCTTGGCGTCGCCCTCGGCGTAGGAGCTGACGGAGGCGGAGACGGCGAGTCCGACCTGCTTCTGGGAGCCGATGCCGCGGTTGACGGTCTCGCGGGCGGCCGGGTCCGGCTCGTCGCCCATGATGTCGGCCAGCGGCTGGCAGGCCTTCTTGTCGGCCTGCGGCTGCCCGTCCGGGGCGTTCGGGTTCTTGCCCTGGGCGGAGACCTGGTAGCCCGCCAGATCGCCCTGCTCCAGCGCGGACCGCTCCAGCTTGCTCCCGCCGGCCTTCGGCGCGGCCGAGCCGGGCGCCCCCGCGGCGGCGGACGCCGAGGCGGCGGGCGTGACCGGGGACCCCTTGGGGTCGGGGCCCTTGCCGCCGGCGGGGGTGTCCGTACTACTGCAACCCCCTGCCGCGAACAGCAGGGCGGGGACCAGCGCGACCATCGTCGCTCGTGCCTTCATGCGCATGCCGAGACCTCATACCCCGTGTGTCGGTGGGCAGTTGGCGATGATCGTGGCATACGACGCAACGTGGCGCCCACCCGCCCGAAGGGGTGTGCGCCACGTGTGCGCGCGTACGAATCGCGTACGGATCAGGAGCCGAGGCCGCTGAGCGGCAGGCCGCCGACCAGACCGGTCACCGGACCGAGCGCGGCGCCCGGGTCGCTCGACTGCTCGCCGTCCTGGGCGCCCATGTGCTGCTGGCTGGTGAGGCCCTGGACGGCGGTGGTGGCGGTGCCCAGCGTGTCGGTGAGGCCGACGGCCGGAACCGCGGCCGATGCGGTGCCCGCGGCGACGGCGGCGAAGGCGGCGCCGAGAGCGGCGACACCGAGGGTCTTGGCAGCTGACTGCTTCATGGGAAATCGTCCTTGCGACGGGGAATTGAGCGGCTCCGCAAACTAGTCACTTCAAACCCCCGCCCGCAAACATCCTTAAATACGAGAAAGCGCCCGGGAATTGCTCCTCCCGGGCGCTTTCAGTCCGTCATGCCATGGCCTACGCCGAGACGGAACCGCTGGTGGACGCCGTCTGCTGGAAGAGCCACTCCGACTTCAGCTCCGCGTAACCCGGCTTGATCACTTCGTTGATCATGGCCAGTCGTTCATCGAAAGGAATGAACGCGGACTTCATCGCATTGACGGTGAACCACTGCATGTCGTCCAGCGAATAGCCGAAGGTGTCGACCAGGTGCTCGAACTCGCGGCTCATGCTGGTACCGCTCATCAGGCGGTTGTCGGTGTTGACCGTGAGCCTGAAGTGCAGCTTCCGCAGCAGACCGATCGGGTGCTCGGCGTACGAGGCGGCCGCGGCCGTCTGCAGGTTCGAGGTCGGGCACATCTCCAGGGGGATGCGCTTGTCCCGGACGTACGAGGCCAGCCGGCCCAGCGTCACGGAGCCGTCGTCGGCGACCTCGATGTCGTCGATGATCCGCACGCCGTGGCCGAGGCGGTCGGCGCCGCACCACTGCAGGGCCTGCCAGATCGACGGCAGGCCGAAGGCCTCGCCCGCGTGGATCGTGAAGTGGTTGTTCTCGCGCTTGAGGTACTCGAAGGCGTCGAGGTGGCGGGTGGGAGGGAACCCGGCCTCGGCGCCGGCGATGTCGAAGCCGACCACGCCGTTGTCGCGGTAGCGGTTGGCCAGCTCCGCGATCTCCAGGGCGCGGGCGGCGTGGCGCATCGCGGTCAGCAGGGCGCCGACGCGGATGCGGTGGCCGTTGGCCTTCGCGCGGCGCTCGCCCTCGCGGAAGCCCTCGTTCACGGCCTCCACGACCTCTTCGAGGGTCAGCCCCTTCTCCAGGTGCTGCTCGGGGGCGTAGCGGATCTCGGCGTACACGACGCCGTCCTCGGCCAGGTCCTCGGCGCATTCCGCGGCGACCCGGTAGAGGGCCTCCTTGGTCTGCATGACCGCGCAGGTGTGCGCGAAGGTCTCCAGGTAGCGCGGCAGCGAGCCGGAGTCGGCGGCTTCGCGGAACCAGATGCCGAGCTTGTCGGCGTCGGTCTCGGGGAGGTTCTCGTAGCCGACCGCGTGGGCCAGCTCGATGATGGTCCCGGGGCGCAGTCCACCGTCGAGGTGATCGTGCAGGAGCACCTTCGGGGAGCGGCGGATCTGATCCGGGGTCGGCAGGGTAGGGGTCTCGCTCGTCATCTGCGCACTCTAGCTCCTACGCGCGTAGAGCTGGGTGCCGACCGGGGCCGCCGATATGTAACAGTGACCGCGCGGACGGATGGCGTACATCTCCGGGTCTGAGAGTGTTCCGCCATGGCACAGCATGCGCCGCCGGCGCGCGGGGCCCGCCTGGGGCGGGCGGCCGGCGCGAACGGCTCGGTAACGACGGTCAGTGGTGTGGTGCTCCTACTCCCCGGGGCGTCCAGATTCTCCCCCGGTCCGCTGCGCCCGCTCGCGCGGGCGCTGGCCCGCGCGGGCGCGGCGGACGGGCTGGTGGCGCACACCGTCGTGCACGGCGGCGGGGCCGCCCGGGAGGAACAGGCGCGGTGGGCCGCGGACGAGGTGGGGCGGCGGTACGGGGACGTGCCGGTGTGCCTGGCCGGCTACGACGCGGGGGGCCTGGCGGCGCTGCGGGCCGCGGGGCACGAGGCCGTCAACTCCGTTCTGGTGATGGCCCCTTCGTTAGGGGAGGCGGCCGCCGGCGACTCCCCTGAACCGGTGAAACAGCTGTCCGGGCGGCAGGTGATGATCGTGCACGGCACCAACGACGCGCGCAGCGACCCGGAGAGCTCCTTCCGGCTGGCGGCGCGGGCGAAGAAGGCGAATCGTTCTACCTGCCGGTTCGAAGTCCATTCGGACGGGCACGGACTGCGCGAGCACCAGGCGGAAGTGGTGGCGCTGGGCGTGGACTTCGTCCTCGGCGCCCTCGGTTCGGGCCGGTACTCGCGTCCGGTGACGGACGCCCTCGCCGCTCCCCCGCCGCTGGGCCTGCGGATGCCGCTGGCCTCCGGCTTCGGGCGCTCCCTGAGGGGATGAGCGGGCCGGGGGTCCCGGGCGTACCGTGAGGAGTGGACTCGGGGCCGCACCTCTCCCGGAGGGCGATGAGCCATGGCCGGATTGCAGTACAGGAACTTCGACAAGCCGGACGAGACCCGGCCGTTCGAGGCCGGGACGGGCAGGCTGGACCTGTTCAACACCGACGGCGGGGCGGTCGGCCGCGCCGTCTTCGAGCCGGGCTGGCGCTGGTCCCTGCACGTCAAGCCGATCGCCGGCACGGAGAGCTGCCAGTCCGCGCACACCGGCTACATCGTGAGCGGCCGGCTGAAGGTCGTCATGGACGACGGGGAGAGCGCGGACCTCGGCCCGGGCGACTTCATCGAGATCGAGCCGGGGCACGACGCCTGGGTGCTGGGTGACGAGCCCTGCGTGGCGCTCGACTGGACCGGCTACGGCGACTACGCGAAGCCCGCGTCCGGCTGACGCGTCCGGCGCACCGGCGGGCGCTCCCCGAGGAGCGTGACCGCCCGGTCCAGGGTGCGGGCGAGGCCGTCCGCCGTCGGGGCCGTCGCGAGGACGTACGCATGGTGCAGCGCGCCCGTCGGCGCGCGGCGGACCACCGCGCCCGGCGGGACCTCCACCTGCACGCGGACCACCCCCGCGACGGCGCGGGCGGCGCACAGCCCCTGACGGTTCCCGCCCGGGAACGGGCCGGGCGGGAAGTCCACGTACCGCAGTCCGGCGTGGGTGGCGCGCGGGCTGCGCACCGGGTCGGGCAGGCCCAGTCCGGCGGCGAGGGCGAGGGCGAGGACGTCGGTGCCGTGGGCGAGCCGCAGCAGCCGGCACGAGGTGCCGGTGGTCGCGCCAGTCCGTCCGTACCTGCCGCTCCGCCCCCTCACGGTCGGATGACACCGATGGATCCGGCGCGACCACCACGGTGTGCGCACCCGCACGGCGGGCGGCCGCCACCACGGCGGGACGCGGGCTCAGCAGGACAGCCACGGGCCCCCGTCCCCCGTCGGGTGTCCCCTGCTGCCGCATACCGCGCTCCCCCCTCACGCCGTCCTGACACTGTGCCTCTTCGTCATATGCCGAATCGCGCGGGACGGGCGTCGTCTTGCCGCCTTGCGGGAACCCGAGGGGTTTACAGACCTGGACATGCAGGGACGAATACGCATATGCCGACCGATGAAAACGGAGCCGCTGGCGCACCCGGAGGGGCCGCGGAAGCCGGGGAACTGAGCCCCGCCGCCCGGCGGCTGTACGCGTACGCCGTCGAGCGGCACGACTTTGACGCGGGAGAGGCGGCGGAGGCGCTGGGCGTGCGCGCGGCCACCGCGATCACCGAGCTGGCCGCCGCGCACCTGCTCCAGCGGGCCCCCGGCGGCGGCCCCGAGCGTTGGAGCGCGGTGGCGCCGCGGGCGGCCGCGGCCCGGGCGCTGGCCCCGCTGGCCCTGCTCGTACGGGAGACCCACGACGAGATGGACCGGCTGCGGGGGCGGCTGGAGGCGCTGGTGCCGGCGTACGAGGCCGGGACCGCCCACCGGGACCTGAGCGCCTCGGGGCGCCTGGAGCTGGTCACGGACCTCGGGGCGGTACGGGGGCTGATCACGGAGCTGGTCGCGGCGTGCGAGCGCGAACTGCTGACCTCGCAGCCGGGCGGGGGCCGGCCGCTGGAGACGCTGGAGGAGGCGATCGGGCGGGACGAGTCGCTGTTGGCCCGCGGGGTCCGGATGCGGACGATCTACCAGCACACGGCGCGCTACTCGCGGCCCACGGCGGCGTACGTGGAACGGGTGACGGCGCTGGGCGCGCAGGTGCGGACGCTGGGCGACGGGCTGATGCGGATGCTGGTCTTCGACGGCCACACGGGTCTGATGGCGGTGCCGGACCGGAGCGGCGCGGCGCTGGTGGTGCGGGAGCCGAACGTCGTGCACTTCATGACGGCGGCGTTCGAGCGCTCCTGGCTGGGCGCGCAGCCCTTCCCGACCTCGGTGAGCCCGGAGGCGGCGCGCTCCATCTCGGACGAACTGCGGCGGACGATCGTGCGGCTGCTGTCGGAGGGGCTGGAGGACAAGGTGATCGCGCGACGGCTGGGCATGTCGGAGCGGACGTGCCAGCGGCACATCGCCGAGATCATGCGGGCGGTGGGGGCCAAGTCCCGCTTCCAGGCGGGCTACTTGCTGGGCCCGCCCGCCACACCGTCCACCGGGCCGCAGGACCCCGAGGACCCCGACTAGCCCGGTCTCAGGACGGCCCCCGGTGGCGGTCGTAGTAGGCGCGCAGCCGCGGGCGGCGGACGGCGGGCAGCCGGACGAGGGTGCCGATGACGGCGCCGCGGTGCGCCTGGAGGCGGCGGCCCAGGTGGGGCGGCAGCGGATAGTCGTCGCGCAGGACGCCCTCCGGCAGCCGTCCGGTCGCCGGCATCGGCGACGTCTCCCCGGGGAGGGCGAGGTACGCCCAGACCCCCGCGTCCAGGGGGACGGCCTCGGCCTCCCCCGACGGGGGCCGCCACGGCTCCCCGGTCACCGGGTGGCGCGGGACGAGCAGGATGTCCGCGGCTGCCCGGGGTGCGGCGATGCCGGGCCCGGCGAGCGCAAGGGAGAGGGCGGAGGGGCCCGCGGGGAGGAAATCGGCGACGACGCCCTCGAGCAGCCGCGCGACGGGGCCGGCGGGCAGGAGCACCGGCCGGCCCTCGCAGGCCGCCAGCAGGTGGGCCATCGCCACCCCGAGCGCGGCCTCCCAGCGGCGGCTCCACGAACCGTCGGGTTCGACGGGCGGGAGCGGCTCGCTCAGCAGCTCCTCCCAGTCGGGCTCGGGGGCCGGCAGCCCCGAGGGGACGCGCCGCACGGCGTCGGGCTCCAGCCACACCGCCTGCCACATGCCGCAGTCGTCCACCCGGGTCGCGACCTCGCTCCCGCAGGACGCGCAGGCCAGGTTGGGGCCGTCGCGGCCGTCCACGCCCCGGCAGTAGCCCGCGCACTTCTCGGGGATGAGGACCATGTTCCGGGAGTCGCCCGGCGCGATGGCGATGCGGCCCCGCGCCCCGAACGACACCGAGTACACCGGCGCGTACACCCCCCGGGCGGCCGCCTCGGCTTCCCCCACCTCGTCCCACAACCGCCAGGGCGGGCCCGAGGGCCGGGGGTCGACGGCGTACGTCGCCGGCTCCATCAGCGGCGGGTGCAGCTCCTCCCAGGCCCCGTACCCGGTGTGGACGGGAAGGGCGATCCGGGCCACCGGGGCCGTCAGTTCCGCACCGCATCCGGCGCAGGTGAACACGTCCAAACAAGCTCCCCCTCGGCCCCGGTGACCCCGCGATGATCCCGGCCCGGGCCGTGGCGGTCCACCGGTTTTCGGCCACGGGGCTCCCTCACCCGGCGGGCGGCTCCAGGTCCGGGATCAGGCGGCCGCGGCGGGAGAGGAGGAAGCGCTTGAACTCGGCCACGGGAGGGGTGTCCGGGTGGCCGTCCAGCCAGGCGACGCCGATCTCGCGGACGGCGCGCGGCGCGGTGACCGTCAGTTCGACCACGCCCGGGCGGGCCACGGCCGGCGGGGGCAGGAGGGCCACGCCCAGTCCGGCGGCGACCAGGCCGCGCAGGGTTTCGGCCTCCTCGCCCTCGAAGGCGACCCGGGGGGTGAAGCCGGCCTCGGCGCACAGGTCGTCGGTGATGCGGCGCAGGCCGTAGCCCGGCTCCAGGGTGACGAAGGTTTCCTCGGCGGCCTCGGCGAGCCGGATGCGCTTGCGGCCGGCGAGGCGGTGGTCGTCGGGGACGACCAGGCGCAGGCGCTGTTCGTCGAGGCGGCGGGCGACGAGGTCGGGGGCGTCCGGGACGGGCGAGGTGAGGCACAGGTCGAGTTCGCCGGACCGGAGCTTCTCCAGCATGGCCTCGCCGTAGTTCTGGACGAGGGAGAACCGCACGCGCGGGTGGTCGGCGCGGAAGGCGCGGATGAGGCCGGGTACGGTCTCGGGGCCCAGGGTGTGCAGGAAGCCGAAGGCGACCTTGCCGAAGGCGGGGTCGGCGTCCTGCTGGACGGATTCGGCGGCGCGGGCGATGCCGTCGAGGGCCTGTTCGGCGGAGGCCAGGAAGGTGCGGCCGGCCGTGGTGAGGGCGACGGTGCGGCCCTTGCGGGCGAACAGCGTGACGCCCAGGTCCTCTTCGAGGCGGACCATCGCCCGGGACAGGGTGGACTGCGGGACGCCCAGCTCGTGCGCGGCGCGCGTGACGTGCTCGTGCCGGGCGACGGCCGCGAAGTACGCGAGGCGAGGCGCCAGCAAACGTGTCACGGACACGTCTTCTTCGTTACGGTTCATTGACAGGCGCCGCCCTGAGCTGTGCTGATGCATGAGTGGATCGATTATCGCGATTCTGTGCATTGGACGCATGAAAAAGACAGGCCTACCGTCGAAGCATGCCTCCCGCTCATACCGGGGCACCCGTCACCACGGGTGCCTCCACCCCGCCGTCCCCTGAACGTGAACCCCACTTCCCCGGCCGCCCCGGCTACCGCCGGATGAGCCTCGCGCTCTTCGCCGCCGGACTGGCGACCTTCGCCCTCCTCTACTCCACCCAGGCCCTGCTGCCCGCGATCTCCGCCGGTTTCGGCGTGACGGCGGGTCAGGCCAGCTGGACGGTGTCCGCGGCCACCGGTGCGCTCGCGCTGTTCGTACTGCCGCTGAGCGCGCTGTCGGAGCGCTTCGGGCGGACCCGGATGATGACCTCCTCCATGGTGGTGGCCGTGGGCGTGGCGCTGCTGATCCCCCTGGCGCCGAACCTGGAGTGGCTGGTCGCGCTGCGCGCCGTCCAGGGCGCGGCGATCGCCGGCATCCCGGCCTCCGCGATGGCGTACCTGGCGGAGGAGGTCAAGCCGAAGGCGCTCGTCGCCGCGATCGGCCTGTTCGTGGCGGGCAACTCCATCGGCGGCATGAGCGGCCGCCTCGTCACCGGCTGGGCCGCGCAGCTGTGGGGCTGGCGGGCGGGGCTGGGGGCCGTCGCCGTGCTGTCGCTGGTCTGCGCGGTGGCGTTCCTGGTGCTGCTGCCGCGGGCGCGGTTCTTCCGGCCGGCGTCGCTGAACCCGCGGGCGGTGGGCCGTACCGTCGCCGGTCACCTGCGCGATCCGCTGCTGCTGCGGCTGTACGGGATCGGCGCGCTGTTCATGACGGTGTTCGGCGCGGTGTACACCGTCATCGGCTACCGGCTGGTCGACGAGCCGTTCTCGCTCGGGCAGGGCGTGATCGGGTCGATCTTCCTGATCTACCTGGTCGGTACGGTCTCCTCCGCGGCCGCCGGCCGGCTGGTGGCGCGGACGGGGCGGCGCGGCGCGCTGTACCTGGCGGTGACCACCACCGCGCTGGGGCTGCTGCTGTCGCTGGCCGAATCGCTGGCCGCGATCCTGCTCGGCCTGGTCCTGATCACCGCGGGCTTCTTCGCGGGGCACGCGGTGGCCTCGTCGGCGGTGAGCCGGACGGCGAAGACGGGCCGGGCGCAGGCTTCCGCGCTCTACCAGTCCGCGTACTACCTGGGCTCCAGCGCGGGCGGCACCCTGGGCGCCCTCGCCTACCACTCGGCGGGCTGGGCGGCGACGGTGGGCATCGCGCTGCTGGCGGTGCTGGGCGTCGTATCGATCACCCTGTACGGGACGCGCGCGGCCCGTGCCGAGCAGCGTCTCCCGGCGGGGGCGGCGGGCCGGGCGGCCGCGGCCGCGCGCTGAGCGGGCGCTGCCCGCTGCCCCGTAGGGTGGGTGTCGTGTACACACCCCCGCACGCCCACAACTTGTCGGAGCACGCCCGCTGCCTCTACGGCGACGAGTACCGGCCGGCACCGGTGGACTGCGAGCTCGGGCTGCACGAGGAGTTCTACTTCCTGGAGGCGCTGACCTTCGCCGACGCGGACGAGATCCTCGCGATGCTGCGCGAGCTGTCCCCGAACCTCGCGGACGGCTTCCTGCCCGTCTTCGTCCGGAACCTGGCCTACCGGCTGGTCCTGCTCCAGCGGCCCGACGAGCCGGACCTGATGCGCGAGGCCGCGCTGAGCCTGCACCTGTACGGGCCGAGCTGGGACGACATCGCCGAGGATCTGGAGCGCCGCGCCGACGCCCTGGAGGGGAAATAGCTGCTCCGGCTGCGACTGTCAGACCCCTCCGGTAGTTTCCGAAGCATCGGGTTCTACCAGGGGGATCGGCGGACATGACAGACCTCGCGACGGACACGGACACGGACCTCGATGCGGCGATGGACCGCTACCGCGTCGAACTCACCGGCTACTGCTACCGGATGCTGGGCTCCTCCTTCGATGCCGAGGACGCCGTGCAGGACACGTACGTCCGGGCCTGGCGCAGCCACGAGAAGTTCGAGGGCCGGTCCTCGCTGCGGTCGTGGCTGTACCGGATCGCCACGAACGTGTGCCTGGACCTGCTGAACGCGGGGAACAAGCGGGCCCGCCCGATGGACCTGACCGCCCCGCAGCACCAGGCCTCCGCCGTGCTCAACGAGCGGCCCGAGGTGACCTGGCTGGAGCCGGTGCCGGACGGGCGGGTGCTGCCGCAGACCGCCGACCCGGCGGAGATGGCGCTGGCGAAGGAGTCCGTCCGGCTGGCGTTCGTCGCGGCGCTGCAGCACCTGCCGGCGAAGCAGCGGGCGGTGCTGATCCTGCGCGAGGTGCTGGCCTGGAAGGCCGACGAGGTGGCGGCGCTCCTGGAGACCACGGTGGCCTCGGTGAACAGCGCCCTCCAGCGGGCCCGGGCCACGCTGGCCGGCTCCCGGATCCGCGAGAGCGAGGCCGCCGACCCGCTGGACGCGGACCAGGCGAAGCTGCTGGAGCAGTACCTGTCGGCCTTCGAGGCGTACGACATCACCCGGCTCACTGCCCTGCTGCATGAGGACGCGGTGCTGTCGATGCCGCCGTTCGACCTGTGGCTGCAGGGCCACGCCGACATCGCGGCGTGGCACCTGAACCAGGGCATCGGCTGCAAGGGATCGCGCCTGATCCCGACGACGGCGAACGGGATGCCGGCCTTCGGCCAGTACCGCCCGGCCGCCTCGGGAACGGGCCACACGCCGTGGGCGCTCCAGGTCCTGGAGATCTCAGACGGCAAGATCGTCGGGCTCAACGCCTTCCTGGACACCGCCAGGTGGTTCCCACTCTTCGGGCTCCCGGAGCAGCTCGACGAGGCCCACGAGGTCCAGTAGCGCGCGGTAGGCGGGCCCGACGCCGGTCACGGTGAGGGCCCGGCCGTGACCTCGGGCGGTCAGCCGCAGCCGGGCCAGGACCTCGACGGCGGCCAGGCCGGGCGCGGTGACGGCGCCGGCGTCGCACTCCACCGCCGTCGCCCCGTCCTCGTACAGCCGGGCCAGGCGGGCGCACAGGCGCGCGGTGTCGTGTGCGGTCGGGGCGGGTCCGGGCAGCACGAGTCGGATCATCTCCATGCGGGGATGACTCGCGGGGCCCCCGGAACTCATCGGCAGGCCGTGAAAACCTACGGGCGGGGGAAGCCGAACGTGTCGAGGGTGAGGTCGAACGGCTCGGGGAGGTGGACGGCCTCGCCGAACTTGCCCGCGTGCAGGACACGGTACTTGCCGTCGCTGGGCTCGCCGTAGAGATGGATGGTCGGGCTGCCGGTCGCGTGCGGGTCGATCAGGAGGTAGAGCGGAACGCCCGCCGCCGCGTAGCCGTTGAGCTTGGAGACGCGGTCGTGGACCGCGTTCGACTTCGAGGTGATCTCGACGACGAGCTCGGCGGCGGCTGCCGGAACGAAGTTGTCCCGTTCAGGGACAGCCTCCCTCGGCACGACCGCGAGATCCGGGATGTACAGCCCTGTGCGGCTCGGAACGGCTGTGTTGAGGGTCTGGAAGACCTCCCAGTCGTCAGGGATCGCGGTGTACAGGCGCCGCTGCAGCGACACCGCGATCAAGTTGTGGGCGTTGGCGGGCGGTGGTGCCACGGTGACGATCCCCTCGATGATCTCCACCTTGCAGCCCTTCGGCACGTCCATCTCCTCCCAGAGGCGGACCACCGAGTCCCAGTCGTCACCGCGCGATGGCTGGTGCTCGACTGCGAGTGCGCTCATGGTGTGCTCCTATCGCTTCGACACCGATCCCAGCATGCCGAACGGGACCGGCAAGGGTCTACCGGTCCCGTTCACCCGAATGAGAAGCCGCAGGTCAGGCGATGCGGTCCAGCACGATCGGCGTGGCGGAGAAGGCCGTGCCCGCCGGGGCGATGTCGTAGCCGCCCTCCAGGGAGGACAGGGCGTACTCGAACTTCTCCGGGGTGTCCGTGTGCAGGGTCATCAGCGGCCGGCCCGCCGTGACCGTGTCGCCCGGCTTCGCGTGCAGCTCGATGCCGGCTCCCGCCTGCACCGGGTCCTCCTTGCGGGCGCGGCCCGCGCCCAGGCGCCAGGCGGCGACGCCGACCGCGTAGGCGTCCAGGCGGGTCAGGACGCCCGAGGCGGGGGCGGTGACCACGTGCTGCTCGCGTGCCACCGGCAGGGTCGCGTCCGGGTCGCCGCCCTGGGCGGCGATCATCCGGCGCCAGTGGTCCATCGCGGAGCCGTCGGCGAGGGCCTTCGCCGGGTCGGCGTCCTTGATGCCCGCCGCGTCCAGCATCTCCTTGGCCAGGGCGATGGTCAGCTCGACGACGTCCGCGGGGCCGCCGCCGGCCAGGACCTCGACCGACTCGCGGACTTCGAGGGCGTTGCCGGCCGTCAGGCCGAGCGGGGTGGACATGTCGGTGAGCAGGGCGACCGTCTTGACGCCCGAGTCGGTGCCGAGGCCGACCATGGTGCGGGCCAGTTCGCGGGCGTCCTCGATGTTCTTCATGAAGGCGCCGGTGCCGACCTTCACGTCCAGGACGAGCGAGCCCGTGCCCTCGGCGATCTTCTTGGACATGATCGAGGAGGCGATGAGCGGGATGGCCTCCACGGTGCCCGTGACGTCGCGCAGGGCGTAGAGCTTCTTGTCCGCCGGGGCCAGGCCGTCGCCGGCCGCGCAGATGACCGCGCCCGTGGTGTCCAGGACGTGCATCATCTCCTCGTTGGACAGCAGCGCGCGCCAGCCGGGGATGGACTCCAGCTTGTCGAGGGTGCCGCCGGTGTGGCCGAGGCCGCGGCCGGAGAGCTGCGGGACGGCCGCGCCGCAAGCGGCGACCAGGGGGGCCAGCGGCAGGGTGATCTTGTCGCCGACGCCGCCGGTGGAGTGCTTGTCGGCGGTCGGGCGGGAGAGGGCGTCGAAGTTCATGCGCTCACCGGAGGCGATCATCGCGGCGGTCCAGCGGGCGATCTCGGTGCGGTTCATGCCGTTGAGCAGGATGGCCATCGCCAGCGCCGACATCTGCTCGTCGGCGACGACACCGCGCGTGTACGCGTCGATGACCCAGTCGATCTGCTCGGGGCTCAGCTCGCCGCGGTCCCGCTTGGTCCGGATGACGGAGATGACGTCCATGTGGTGCTTCCTTCTACGCGCATAGAGAGAGGGGTTCAGCGGAAGTACGACGGCCCTCCGCCCAGGGGGTGGAGGGCCGTCGGCACGGTTATCTCAAGTGGTCGGGCCCGAAGGCCTGCGGCAGCATCTCCGCCAGCGGGAGGACCCCTTTCGGGGTTTCCACCAGCAGGTCCGGTCCGCCGAATTCGAAGAGGAGCTGTCGGCAGCGGCCGCACGGGACGAGGATCTCGCCCCTGCCGTCCACGCAGGTGAAGTGCGTCAGCCGGCCGCCGCCGGTGGCCTGGAGGGAGGAGACCAGGCCGCACTCGGCGCACAGGCTGAGGCCGTAGCTCGCGTTCTCGACGTTGCAGCCGACGACGGTCCGGCCGTCGTCGACGAGCGCCGCGACGCCGACCGGGAAGCCCGAGTACGGGGCGTACGCCCGGGACATCGCGTCCCGGGCCGCCTGGCGCAGGGCCTCCCAGTCGACGGTGGGCACCGTCGTCACTTGCCCTCGCCCTTGCGGTACGGCAGGCCGTCCGCCTTGGGCATCCGCAGGCGCTGTGCCGACAGTGCGAGCACCAGCAGCGTGGTCAGGTACGGGGCCGCGTCCACGAACTGGCTCGGCACCGAGTCGGTGAGCGCGTACCAGACGAAGAGCAGCGCCGCGAAGGCCGCGGAGACGCCCGCCTGGATGTACTTCTTCTTGTACAGCTGCCAGGCGCAGACGAGCACGAGGATGATCGCGATCAGCAGCAGCATCGCGTGGACGTTCTCGGCGCCGCCGCGCAGCTTGAGGCTGTCGATGTAGCCGAAGAGGCCCGCGCCCAGCGCCATGCCGCCCGGCATCCAGTTGCCGAAGATCATCGCGGCGAGGCCGATGTAGCCGCGGCCGCCGGTCTGCCCCTCCTGGTAGATGGGGCTGGCGACGATCGACAGGAACGCGCCGCCGAGGCCGGCGAGGGCGCCCGAGACGATCACGGCGATGTACTTGTACTTGTAGACGTTGACGCCCAGGGACTCCGCGGCGGTGGGGTTCTCACCGCAGGAGCGCAGCCGCAGACCGAAGGTGGTCCGCCACAGCACCCACCAGGTGCCCGGGATCAGCAGCAGGGCGAGGATCGTCAGCAGCGAGATCTCGGTGATCAGGCCGCCGATGACGCCGGCGAGGTCCGAGATGAAGAACCAGCCCTTGGCCTGGATGTCGGCCATCCAGTCCGAGAGCCACGGCACCGTGACCTTGTAGATCGGCTCGACCTGCGGCGACTGCTTGGAGGAGCCGCCGGGCGCGTCGGCGAACGTGAAGTTCGACAGGTACTGGGTGAAGCCCAGCGCCAGGATGTTGACGGCCACACCGGAGACGATGTGGTTGACGTTGAAGGTGACCGTGATGATCGCGTGCAGCAGGCCGCCGATGGCGCCGCCCGCGACGCCGGCGATGACGCCGGTCCAGGGGCCCCACTGGTAGCCGGCCCAGGCACCGAACCAGGTGCCGAGGATCATCATGCCTTCGAGGCCGATGTTGACGACGCCCGCGCGCTCGGCCCACAGGCCGCCGAGGCCGGCGAGGCCGATGGGCACGGCGAGCGAGAGGGCGCCGGAGACCTGGCCGACGGAGGTCAGGTCCTCCGCGCCGCTGATCAGGCGGACCAGCGAGACCAGCGCGAGGCCGCCCGCGATGATCAGCATGATCCAGGGCAGGGTGAGCTTCTTGCGGCCGCCGGACTTCTTCGGGGCGGCGGCCGTCGCGGAAACGGTGCTGGTGCTCACGCCGCGACCTCCTTCTCGGTCTTGATGGCGTGGCCCGCGGCCAGTTCTTCGCCGACCTTCTGCTGCTGGCGGCGGATGCCGTAGCGGCGGACGAGCTCGTACGAGACGACGACCGCGATCACGATCAGGCCCTTCATGATCGTGCCGATCTCCTTCGCGTAGCCCTCGGTGTCGAGCGAGGCCGAGGCCTTGTCGATGAAGGCCATCAGGAACGCGGCGAAGAAGATGCCGACCGGGTTGTTGCGGCCGAGCAGGGCGATGGTGATGCCGGTGAAGCCGACGCCGACCGGGAAGGACAGGCTGTAGGTGTGGCTCTCGCCCAGCAGCACCGACATGCCGGAGAGGCCCGCGACGGCGCCGGAGATCAGCATCGAGGTGATGATCATCTTCTTGGCGTCGACGCCCGAGGCCTGCGCCGCGGACTCGCTGGCGCCGGTGGCGCGCAGGTCGAAGCCGAACCGGGTGCGGTTGAGGACGAACCAGTAGACGACGCCGAGGGCGAAGGCCACGAAGGTGAAGCCGTAGATCTCCAGGCCGTCACCCAGCGACAGCGCCGGGAACCAGCCGGACTCGGGGATCTCGCCGGTGGTCAGGGTGTTGGAGCCGGGCGGCTGGACACCGAGGTTCTTCGGCAGGATCATCCAGGCGATCAGGCTGGTCGCGATGGCGTTCAGCATGATCGTGGAGACGACCTCGCTGACCCCCCGCTTGGCCTTGAGGACACCGGCGATACCGGCCCAGAAGGCGCCGACCAGCATCGCGACGACCACGATCAGCAGGATCTGCAGCGGGCCCGGCAGGGTGACGGCCGCACCGACGACCGCGGACAGCATCGCCGCGAGGCGGTACTGGCCGTCGACACCGATGTTGAAGAGGTTCATCCGGAAGCCGATGGCCACGGCCAGGGCCGCCAGGTAGTACGTGCCGGCCTGGTTCACGATGAGGACCTGTACGTCCTCATAACTGGCGCTCTCCGCCATGATGCGCAGCGGCTCGATCGGGTTCACACCCGTGGCCGCGAGCACGGCCATGGTCAGCAGGAAGGCGGTGACCAGCGCGAGTGCCGGCCCGGCGAAGCCGAGGAGCAGCCGGTCCCTGTCAAATTTCTTCATCGGCCCTCGTCCTCCGGGGAATCGGCGCCCGCGTCGGCGCCGTCGGAGTGGTTGTCGGTTGCTTCCAGGTGCCCGGTGGCGGCGCCTGTCATGGCGGTGCCGAGGTCCTCGGGGGTGACGGTCGCGGGGTCGGCGTCCGCGACCAGGCGGCCGCGGTAGATGACGCGCAGGGTGTCGGACAGGCCGATCAGCTCGTCCAGGTCGGCGGAGATCAGCAGCACGGCCAGGCCTTCGCGGCGGGCCTCGCGGATCGCGTCCCAGATCTGCGTCTGCGCACCGACGTCCACACCGCGGGTGGGGTGGGCGGCGATCAGGAACTTCGGGTTGTGGCTCATCTCGCGGCCGACGATCAGCTTCTGCTGGTTGCCGCCGGAGAGCGAGGCCGCGGTGACCTCGATGCCGGGCGTGCGGACGTCGTACTCGCGCACGATCCGCTCGGTGTCCTTGCGGGCCGCCTTCGGGTCGAGGATGCCGCGCTTGGAGTTGGGCGCCTCGGTGACGTGCCCCAGGATGCGGTTCTCCCACAGCGGGGACTCCAGCAGCAGGCCGTGGCGGTGGCGGTCCTCGGGGATGTACCCGATGCCGGCGACGCGGCGCGTGCGCACCGGGTCCTTGGTGATGTCCTTGCCGTCCAGCGTGATCACGCCCGCGTCGGCGGACACCATGCCCATGAGGGCTTCGATCAGTTCGGTCTGGCCGTTGCCCTCAACACCGGCGATGCCGAGGATCTCGCCCTTGTGGATGGTGAAGCTGATGTCGTTCAGCAGGAACCGGCCGGCTTCAGCCCTCTCGTGGGTCGCGGAGTCCGCGGGTGCCGCCGGTACCAGGACCTCCGGCTCGGCGACGACGGACTCGGCCGCGGCCAGGGTCAGGCCCGTCACCTTCAGCATCGGAACGTCCGTCACGGTCGACTCGCGGGTCTCCGGCGAGGGCAGCTCCGCGCCGACCATCAGCTCGGCGAGCTGCTTGGTGGTGGCGGTCTTCGGGTCGGCGGTGCCGACCGTGGTGCCGCGCCGGATGACGGTGATGTCGTCGGCGACCTTCAGGACCTCGCCCAGCTTGTGCGAGATGAAGATGACGGTCAGACCCTCGGCCTTGAGCTCGCGCAGGTTGTCGAAGAGTGCGTCCACCTCCTGCGGCACGAGCACGGCGGTCGGCTCGTCGAGGATGAGGATCTTCGCGCCGCGGTAGAGGACCTTGAGGATCTCCACGCGCTGCCGGTCGGCGACACCGAGGTCCTCGACCAGTGCGTCGGGGCGTACGCCGAGGCCGTACGCGTCCGAGATCTCCTTGATCTTCTTACGGGCCTTGGCGCCGATGCCGTAGAGCTTCTCGCCGCCGAGGACCACGTTCTCCAGGACGGTGAGGTTGTCGGCGAGCATGAAGTGCTGGTGCACCATGCCGATGCCGCGGGCGATGGCATCGCCGGGGCTGTGGAAGGAGACCTGCTCCCCGTCGACGGCGATGGTGCCCTCGTCCGGCTTCTGCATGCCGTAGAGGATCTTCATCAGGGTCGACTTGCCGGCGCCGTTCTCGCCGATCAAGGCATGGACCGTGCCCTTGCGGACGCTGATCGCGATGTCCTTGTTGGCGACGACTCCGGGGAAGCGCTTGGTGATGCCGTGTAGCTCTACGGCGAGAGGGGGGCTGGACGCGTTGATGACGCACTCTCCTTGGCGCGGAAGGAGCGGGAGGCAGGGGGACAGGGCGGGGAGAGAAAGTATCGCGTCCACGATGCTTCTACGCGCGTAGCACTGTCGGAAGTGAAAACTTGCGGCCATGGAGGCCGACTGGTCACCTGTATCGGTCGTAGAACGAGGCCCGGGGCCCGGGAGCGGTAGAGACCGCTTCCAGGACCCCGGAGACCACGACTACTCGTCAGAGTCTGCCTTACGGCGCGGTCTTGACGGTGATCTTCTTGGCGATGATGTCGGCCTTGGCCTTCTCGACCGCCGCGATGACATCGGCCATGTTCTTGTACTCCGGGTTGGAGTCGGCCAGGCCGACGCCGTCCGTGGCCAGACCGTAACGGACCTCACCGGACTGCGGCTTGCCGTCCTTGACCGACTTGATCAGGTTGAAGACGGAGTCCGCGACGTCCTTGGTGACCGAGGTCAGGATCTTGTCCTTGTACTTGGACAGACCGGCCTGGTTGTACTGGTCGGAGTCGACACCGATGGCCCACTTGCCGGCCGTGGCGGTCGCCTCGATGGCACCGGCGCCGGCGCCGCCGGCCGCGGCGTAGACCACGTCCGCACCCTTGGCGAGCTGGCCCTGGGCAGCGGCCTTGCCGAGGTCGGGCTTGGCGAAACCGGTGAAGTCCGGCGGCTGGGTCAGGTACTGGGTGAGCACCTTGGCGCTGGGGTTGGTGTCCTGGACACCCTGGATGAAGCCCGCCTCGAACTTCTTGATCAGCGGGGTCTCCACGCCGCCGATGAAGCCGACGGTGCCGCTCTTGGTCACCTTGGCGGCGGCGACGCCGGCCAGGTAGGAGCCCTGCTCCTCGTTGAAGACCAGGTTGGCGATGTTCTTGTCGGTCACCGAGAGGTCGTCGATGAGGCCGAACGTGGTGTTCGGGAACTTCGGCGCGACCTTGGCGATGGCCGGGGCGTAGGCGAAGCCGACGCCGATGACCGGGTTGTTGCCCTTGCGGGCCAGCTCGGTGAGGCGCTGGACCTTGTCGGCCTCGCCCTCGCCGTCGGTGGGCTCCGCCTCGGCGCCCTTGATCTTCAGCTCCGACTCGGCCTTCTGCAGGCCGGCGTAAGCGGCGTCGTTGAACGACTGGTCGCCGCGGCCGCCGATGTCGTACGCGATGGCGGCGCTGGGCTCCTTGGAGTCGGAGTCCGACGACTTCTTTCCGCCACAGGCGGTGGCCGAGAGGGCCAGCGCCGCGGACGCGATGCCCACGGTGGCGATCCTGGTGATCCGGCGCAAGGGGAGGCTCCTTCAAAACCTGACCGAAGCGCCACGACCGGCGCTGGTTTCGCGGCGATCGTAACGCGCGTAGATGTCAGTTAAAGGGCCGTTCATGAGTCGTTATCGGATCGTCGCGAACCAGACAGTGACCGATTGGTAACCGGTCACGCGCACAGCCCTTGTGTACCAAGGGCTGGACGCGACCGCAGGAAGACTCGCGGATGAGGTACGAATCTTGGTTCAGCTTTTACCTGGACGGCCTGGTGCGCCGTCCGTCGAGGAGCACCGCGGCCGTGAAGAACTCCACGCCGACGGCGATCGCGGACTCGTCCACGTCGAAGTCGCCGCGGTGCAGGTCGCGCTTGGCGAGGTCGCCCGGGGTGCGGACCCCCAGGCGGGCCATGGCGCCGGGAACGTGCTCCAGGTACCAGGAGAAGTCCTCCCCGCCCAGGCTCTGCTCCGTGTCCTCGACCGAGTCGGCGCCGCGGCGGGCCGTCATCGCCTCGCGGAGCAGTTCGGTGATCACCGGGTCGTTGACCACCGGCGGGACGCCCCGCACGTGGTTGATCTCGAACTTCGCCCCGTGCATGGTCGCGACCTCGTCGATCGCGGCGTGGATCATGTCCGGGGCCTCGTGCCAGGCACCCAGGTCGAGGCACCGGACGGTCCCGGACAGCTCGGCGTGCATCGGGATGACGTTGCAGGCGTGCCCGGCCTCGATCCGGCCCCAGGTGACGGACATGCCCGAGCGGGCGTCCATCCGGCGGGACAGCAGCGCCGGTACGTCGACGGCCACCCGGGCGGCCGCCGTCACCAGGTCGGTGGTCAGGTGCGGGCGGGCCGTGTGTCCGCCGGAGCCGGAGAGGGTGACCTCCAGCCGGTCGCAGGCCGAGGTGATGGGGCCGGGCCGCAGCCCGATCTTCCCGGCGTCGACCCGGGGGTCGCAGTGCACGGCGAGGATCTTGCCCACGCCGTCCAGGACCCCGGACTCGATGGCGTCGGTGGCGCCGCCCGGGAGCACTTCCTCGGCGGGCTGGAAGAGCAGCCGCACGGGGCGGGGCAGCAGGCCCGTGCGGTCGAGTTCGGCGAGGACCAGGCCGGCGCCGAGGACGACGGCGGTGTGCACGTCGTGGCCGCAGGCGTGGGCGCGGTCCGGGAAGGTCGAGCGGTACGAGACGTGCGTCTTGGCGTCCGGGATGGGCAGGGCGTCGATGTCCGCGCGCAGCGCCAGCATGGGACGTACGCCGTCCCAGGTGCCGACGTCACAGATGAGGCCCGTGCCGGACTTCAGGACCCGTGGTCGCAGGCCGGCTTTCTCCAGTCGGGCCTTGATGGCCGCCGTGGTCCGGAATTCCTGGTGCCCGAGCTCGGGGTGCATGTGCAAGTCCCGGCGGAAGGCGATCAGTTCGGCACGCAGGTGGTCCGGAAGCTTGCCGGGCAGCTCGGGGCGGTCGGACGCGGCGGGCTGGGCGGTCTGGGACTCGCGGGACATCAACTGGTTCACCCGTTGAAGCCTAGGCGCACGGATGGGTCAACTGGCTGGGGATCCACAAAAGTTCATGCCGTTAGGGGAAAGAAACCCGGCCTCTGGACGCATGACCGGCAGGGCTCGCGGGTACACTCGCACGCTCATCCGGCCGCCGGGGCCGCCTGAGCAGGAAGTCTGTGTACGTCGCGGGCCGTGTCGGTGACCCCGGCGAGGAACCCGCGGGCCCGCGGCGAGGCGGTGCCCGTCAGCCAGTCGGGGTCCACATCGCATACGGCCACGGTGACCCCGGTCCCGGCCAGCGCGAACGGCAGCGTGTGCACGACCGTGGAGGGGAAGCTGAGGATGGTCCGGCCGACCGGGCCGCGGCGGGCGATCAGCTCCAGCGGCAGGTCCGGCCGTACGATTTCCAGCCCGGTGGCCTCGCTCAGCGCGCGGAGCTTCTCCGGGGACTCCCGGCGGTGGGCGAAGTAGCGGGTGGCGCCGTGCTCCCGGGTCAGGGTGCGTACGGCGTCCAGGTAGCGGCCCGGGTCCACCACGCCGGTCTCCACCAGGGAGGTGCCGACCAGGTCGGTGCCCTTGGTCAGGCGCGGCGGGCCGAACCGGGCCCGGGTCCAGGCGAAGTCGTTGACCCGCAGGGTCATGCCGCCGTGCGGGGTGACGGGCATCGAGCTGAACACCTCGACGGTGCGGCCGCTGCCCTCGGCCGGTGCGAAGCGGCGCCGGGCGGTCGACGAGACCGGCGCGTACACGAGCTCCTTCACCCGGGCGGGCAGTCCGCCGCCGCCGACGCGGTGCCAGCGGACGAGGCGCTCGCCGCGGGCGGTCTGGGCGACGAACTCCATCGTGGCGGTGCCGTCGTCGACCACCACGAGCTCCTCGGCCCGTACGAGGGTGAGCAGCAGCTGCACGTACCGGGAGAACGGGTCGCCGACGACGACCGTGCGGGCGGCACGGACGTCGTGGGCGAGCGCCGCGAGCGCCTTGAAGGGCGCGAGGCGGCCGCCGCGCGCCTCCTGCCAGCGGACCTCGTGCCCCTCGTCCCGGGCCAGCGCCGCCATCCGGCGCAGCTGACCGCGGGACATGGGGTCGGTGGGCGGCAGTACGACGATCCGCAGGCCCGCCTCGCCCCGTACGGGGGCCGCGGCCGGTCCGGGTGCGGGTGTGGGCGCGCGCGCGGGCGCGGGCGCGGGCGCGAGCATCGGCTCGGACGCCGCCGTGCCGGCCCGGGTCGACTGGTTGGGGATGGCCGCGAGGAGGCGGCCGCCCTCCGGGGCGGTACCCCGCGCATGCGCCCACTCCAGCACGTTCAGGAGTTGGACCGGGCTCTCGACGAACGCCAGGGTGGAGGCTGAAGCGGGCACCACGTACTCCTCGTCAGGGGGCGGAACCTCGTACACGGACCGGACCGGAGGTCAGACGGCGGCCAGGTCTCCCTGGACGCGGCGGAGCTTCTTCATCGGGCCGAGCTCCGACTCGTAGACCCGCTTGACGCCGTCGCCGAGGGCGGTCTCGATGGTGCGGATGTCGCGGACCAGGCGGGTCAGGCCGCCGGGCTCGACGGAGGCGGCCTGGTCGGAGCCCCACATCGCGCGGTCGAGGGTGATGTGGCGCTCGACGAAGGCGGCGCCGAGGGCGACGGCGGCGAGGGTGGTCTGCAGGCCCGTCTCGTGGCCGGAGTAGCCGATCGGGACGTTGGGGTACTCCTCGCGCAGGGTGTTGATGACGCGGAGGTTGAGCTCCTCGGCCTTGGCCGGGTACGTGGAAGTGGCGTGGCAGAGCAGGATGTTGTCGCTGCCGAGCACCTCCACCGCGTGGCGGATCTGCTTCGGGGTGGACATGCCGGTGGAGAGGACGACGGTGCGGCCGGTGGCGCGGAGGGCGCGCAGCAGCTCGTCGTCGGTGAGGGAGGCGGAGGCCACCTTGTGGGCGGGTACGTCGAACTTCTCCAGGAAGGCGACGGCCTCGGTGTCCCACGGGGAGGCGAACCAGTCGATGCCGCGCTTGGCGCAGTGCTCGTCGATGGCGCGGTACTCGGTCTCGCCGAACTCGACCTTGTGGCGGTAGTCGATGTACGTCATCCGGCCCCAGGGGGTGTCGCGCTCGATGTCCCACTGGTCGCGCGGGGTGCAGATCTCCGGGGTGCGCTTCTGGAACTTGACCGCGTCGCAGCCGGCTTCGGCGGCGGCGTCGATGAGGGCGAAGGCGTTGCCGAGGTCGCCGTTGTGGTTGATGCCGATCTCGCCGACGACGTAGACCGGGCGGCCGGGGCCGGCGGTGCGCGATCCGAAGGTGCGGTGGCGGGGGTCGGCGAGGGTGGAGGTGGTCATGGCAGGAGGCGTCCTTCGGTGCGGGGGTGTGTGCGGGGGTGTGTCGAACAGGGGGGCGAGGAGGCGGGCGCGGGCCAGGTCGTGCGGGTCGTCGATCTCCAGGACCCGGGCAGGGTCGGTGGCGACGGGCAGGGTCCGGCCGAAGAAGCGGTGGCGGGCGGCGCGGAAGCCGGGGGCGTCCATGGCGTAGGCGGCGCCGGTCTCCAGCAGGTCCTGGGGGCGGTCCTGGCGGCGGGGGCGGTGCGCCTTGTCGTGGTTGACGCCGCTCCCGGAGCCGTCGGGGTCCGCGCGCCAGAGGAAGCCGTGGAACGGGGCGACGGTCATGGCCGAGTCGGCGGCTCCCGTGGCCACGGCCGCGGCAACGGACTCCACCTCCTGCGGGGTCAGGAAGGGGCTGGTGCACTGGACGAGGAGGACCACGTCCACGCTGAGGGAGTGCAGCTCCTCGAAGGCTTCGAGGGCGTGCAGGACGGCGGCCTCGCTGCTCGCGGTGTCGCCGGAGATCGCGGTGGGGCGGGCGATCACATCGGCGCCGGCCGCGCGGGCGGCGGCGGCGATCGCGTCGGAGTCGGTGGAGACGACCACGTCGGTGACGGTGGGCGCGGAGCGGCAGGCGCCGATGGCCCGGGCCACGAGGGGGACCCCGCCGACGGGGGCGGTGTTCTTCCCGGGTACGCCCTTGGAGCCGCCGCGCGCCGGGATGACGGCGAGGACGCGGGGGCTCACAGCTCCCCCATCCGGCGGATCACCGGGGCCACGCGCTGCACGCCGTGCCGGTACGCCCCGCGGGCGGCCTCGCGCAGGTGCGAGCGGATCCAGCGGCGCAGCCGGGACTCCCCCGCCGCCTCCCGCACCGCGCCGGGCAGCGGGATCCCGTCGGGCCCGAGGTGCTGCCGGGCGAGGATCCCGGGCAGGTACCCGGGGGCGGTGGTGAGGGTGTAGTACGGGTCGAGGGCGGGCAGCCGCGGCTCTGCGAGCAGCCGTTCGAGCCGGGCCCGCGCGGCGGCGTAGGCGTCGTCGCCTGTCGGCCCGCCTGCCGGCCCGCCTGCCGGCCCGCCTGCGGCGAAGCCCGGCGCGTCGGTGGCCTGCCCGTCGGCGGCGCCTCCGGCGGAGGGGCCCTGCACTGTCGGCCCCTGCGGGGCGTCGGCCCGGGCGGCGGGGTACGCCTGCGGCGCGCCTCCGGCGGAGGGACCCGGCACCGTCCGGCCCTGCGGGGCGCCGGCCCGCGTCGCGGGGGCCAGGACGGCCGAGCCCGGGGCGGTGTCGTCCTGGGCGGCCGCGCCTCCGGCGGAGGGGCGGATCCGCGCGGCGGGGTCCGGGGCGGCCAGGGCGCGGGCGGCCGGGGCGGCCGAGGCCCAGGCGGCGTCGGTCGGCGCGGCCGAAGCCGGCGTGACCGGCACCGCCGCACCGGCAGGGGCCTGCTCGGGGAGCTTCGGCGCAGCCGGGCCGCGGACGCCCTGGGCCGACAGCCAGGCCGGGTCGCCCTGCGGGAGCAGCCCGGCGTCGAGCTGGTCCCAGGAGGCCAGGCAGCCCGAGCCGAGGAAGTGGTGGTTGCCGAGGGCTTCGCGGATGCCGAGGTCGGTGAGGACGGCGGTCGGGATGCCCCGGTGCAGGGATTCGAGGGCGGCGGTGGAGGAGACGGTGACCAGCAGGTCGGTGCCGTCCAGGACCTCGCCCATGTTCCCGTAGACGAGGCGGCAGTTGGCCGGCAGCCCGCCCGGGATGCGGTCCGCGAGGCGCTGGTAGGGCTGCTCCTCCAGGTGCGTGGTGTGCTCCCCGGGGCGGCTGCGCAGCTTGATCAGCACCTCGCGGTCCGGGTGCAGCCGCGCGTGCCCGGCGGCCCGTTCCAGCAGGTACGCGCGGTCGGCGCGGCTGTCGGGGACGGAGGGCTGCACGGCGAAGACGACGGTGTGCGCGCGGCTGCCGACCGGTTCGTACGGGGCCCCGCCGAGGAAGGGCAGCGCGGTCTCGGTGACGGCGTCGGCGTCCGCGCCGACGCCTTCGTACACGGCCCGGAACCGCTCGGCGTCGTGGCGGGAGTTGGCGAGGACGAGGTCCGCCCCGTGCCGCAGCAGCAGCCCGTCGGCGAGCTTCTCGTACACGACGCCCACGTAGCCGGTGACGAACACGGGCCGCTCCGCCGGGCTCGGCCACAGCGCGCGGGCCCCGTGCAGGACGGCCTGGACGGCTCCGCCGACGAGGGCGAGGACGACCACGTCGTACCGTTCGCGTTCGATCTCCGCGAGGAACTCCGCGCAGGTCACCTCGGACAGCCGGTCGGCCCGCACGCCCACCTCGCCGAGCTGGCGCGCGGTGGGGGTGGCCCGGCCGCGCAGCAGGTATCCACTGAGCTCGATCCCCTGGCCGGGGTCGGCATCGGATACGGAGGCAGAGGCGGGGGCAGAGGCAGAGGCGGAGTCGGGCACGAGACGGCGGGCGGTGAGCGCGCCCCATTTCCATCGCGTATCGGAATCGGCGAGTACGGCGACGCGTTTGCGGATCGACACGCCGCAGAAGCTATTCCGCGATTTCGGTGATCGGCCCAACGAACGCACAACAGCGGGTTAACAACGCGTCGACTGAATGCGAAACCGGACGGGTTAACGCGCCCGCCGTGCGTCGTTCACATGGAATACGCGTCGGGGCCATGATGAATGCCGGGCGCCACCCTAATGTCTCGCTGGTGCCCAAGCTCTCTGTCGTCGTGCCGTTCTACAACGTGCAGACATATGCACCGGATGCCCTGAAAAGCCTCGCCCTCAACGCCCGGGACGATTTCGAGTTCGTCCTGGTCGACGACTGCTCCACGGACGGGACGCCCGGCCTGCTGGAGCGGGCGGCGCGCGAACTGCCCGGGGCCGTGCACCTCAGACACGAGCGGAACGGCGGCCTGGCCACCGCGCGCAACACCGGACTGGACGCGGCCCGCGGCGAGTACCTCGCCTTCCTGGACGGGGACGACTGGCTGGCCCCCGGCCACCTGGCCCGGATGCTGGCCGCCATCGAGGCCCTGAACTGCGATTTCATCCGTACCGACCACGTCAAGTGCACGGGGAGGACCCGCAGCGTGCAGCGGGTTCCGTACGGACCGCAGGGGGTCGTCGCCGATCCGCGGAGCGCGATCCTGCCAGCCGACCGGGCGACCTCGGTGGACTATCCGTACGCCTGGGCCGGGATGTACCACCGGCGGCTGCTGGACAGCGGTCTGCTGCGGTTCACCGACGGGCTGCGGACGGCGGAGGACCGGCCGTGGATCTGGCGGCTGCACCGGGAGGCGGAGTCCTTCGCCGCGGTCGGACTGCCGGGAATCTTCTACCGGCGCGGGGTTTCCACCTCTTTGACGCAGATCAAGGACGAACGGCAGCTCGATTTCATCAAGGCATTCGACGAAGTGCTCTCGGACGTGCACAAGGACCGGGAATCCGATCTTTTGCTCCCGAAAGCCGTACGAACATATTGCGCCATTATCGCGCACCATTTCGGTTCCATCGAAAGGTTCGAACCGGCCGTGGCCAAGAAACTCCGTTCGATGAGCGCGGCCGCGCTCGGACGCATGCCCCAGGACGTACTGGACCGGGTCCTCGACTCGATGGACGCCGAACGCTCCACCGTCCTGCGCCGCCTGCGCGGCGGCCGCCGCACCCTCTCGGGGGCGGCCGCCTGATGCCCACGCAGCTCTTCCTGGCCTCCACCCTCTACGGCGCCGCCACCCTCGCCGCGGGCATCGACGCCGGCTCCTTCCCGCCCGTCGGCCGGCGGATCCTGCTGACCAGCAACCACGCCGTCGCCGCCGAGGTCGCCCCCGGGGTCGCGGACATGCCGGGCTTCGCCGCCCTGCGCTCGCGCTTCGACGAGGTGCTCGACTGGAACCGCGTCATCGAACCGCAGCACCCGAGCACCTGGGCCCCGCGCCCGGAGGACGTCCCGCTGTGGGAGCGGCAGCTGCGCACCCTGTGGGGGCTGGGCGAGGACCGCGTCGAGCTGATCGTGGAGTCCCTCCAGGTACCGCCCGCGCAGACCCTGTGCCGGATCTTCCCCGGCGCGGCCGTCGACGTCTACGCCGACGGGCTGATGAGTTACGGACCCACGCGCTTCCGGCTCGACCCGCAGCTCGGGATGCGCGTCCGGCGGGTGCTCCACCTGGACCTCGTGCCGGGGCTGGAGCCGCTGCTGCTGACGGAGTTCGGGGCCCGGGCCGAGCTGGTGCCGACGGAGGCCTTCCAGAAGGTGCTGGCCGAGCTGGCGGAACCGGCGGAGCTGCCCGCGCCCTTGGAAGGCGGGGCGGGGGAACCTCCCGCGCTGCTCCTGGGCCAGTACCTCTCCGCGCTCGACCTGATGAGCCCGGACGAGGAGGAGGAGCTGCACGTCTCGATGGTCCGCGGCGCGCACGCGCTGGGCCACACCGAGCTGGTCTTCAAGCCGCACCCCAGCGCCCCGGCCGCCTACTCGCGCCGCGCGGAGGCGGAGGCCGAGCGGCTCGGCGCCCGGCTGACCGTGCTCGACACCCCGGTGCTGGCCGAGGCCCTCTACCAGCGGCTGCGCCCCGCGCTGGTCGTCGGCTGCTTCTCCACCGGGCTGCTGACCGCCACCACCCTGTACGGGCTTCCGGTGGCCCGCACCGGCACGGACGCCATACTGGCCCGCCTGACCCCGTACCCGAACAGCAACCGCGTGCCGCTCGCCCTGGTGGACGCCCTGCTCCCGGACCTCGCGGACGCGGAGGCGGTGCGCGCCTGGACGCCGCCGGAGCCCGAGCGGGTGCGCGAGGAGACGGCCGGGCTGCTGACGGCCGTCGGGTTCACGATGCAGCCGCAGATCCTCGCCGCGCGCCGGCCGGCCGCCGAGGCCTACCTGGCCCGGCACCTGACCCCCCGCACCTGGCGGTACTTCACCCGCCGCCGGCTGACCGGCCTGGGCCTGCCGGGCGGGATCCCCGCCCAGCTGTCGTTCCTGCCGAGGAGCCGGACGGTGCGGCGGGTGGCCCGGCGGGTGCGCCGGCTGCTGGGCTGACGCGGACGCCCTCAGCCGGTCGCGAGCTTCGCCGCGAAGCCGAGGAACAGGACACCCGCCGCCGAGGTCGCCCCGGCCGACAGCCGCTTGCGGCGGCGGAAGGCGGCCGACAGCCGGGTGCCGCCGAATATCAGCAGCGTCAGGTAGAGGAAGCTGCCGGTCTGCAGCAGGGCGCCCAGGAGCAGGAACGACAGGGCCGGGTAGGCGTAGGACGGGTCCACGAACTGCACGAAGAAGGACATCAGGAAGAGGATGGCCTTCGGGTTGAGCAGGCTGATCAGCAGCGCCCGCCGGTAGGGCCGCTCGTGCTCGCCCGCCTCGACGGGGGCCGGGGCCTGCGCCTCGGCCCGCTCCGCGCGCGTGCGCCACAGGGCCCACGCGCCGCGCATCATGCCCACGGCCAGCCACGCCAGGTACCCGGCGCCGAGGAACTTGACCACGGTGAAGGCCAGCGGGCTCGCCTGGAGCAGCGCCCCGGCGCCCAGCGCGGTCAGCGCCATCAGCACGGCGTCGCCGGTGAACACACCGGCGGCGGCCTTGTAACCGGTGCGGACCCCGCGGCGGGCGGCCACGGACAGCACGTAGAGGGAGTTCGGGCCCGGCAGCAGAATGATCAGCACCAGGCCGGCGAGATAGGTCGGAAGATCTGTCACACCCAGCATGTGCAGGAGTGTCCCATAGGGTTGCACCTGTCGGTCCAGTCCATTTCACCAGGTGGAATCGACCGGTTCGTACGTCCCCCACACCTCCCGCAGCGCCCCGCACACCTCCCCCACGGTGGCCCTGGCCCGCAGCGCCTCCTTCATCGGGTAGAGCACGTTCTCCGTCCCGCCCGCCGCCTCCCGCAGGGCCGCGAGCGCCGCCGCGACCGCCGCCCCGTCCCGCTCCGCCCGCAGCCGGGAGAGTGCCTCGCACTGCCGCGCCTCGATCGCCGGGTCCACGCGCAGCGGCTCGTACGGCTCCTCCCGCTCCAGCGCGAAGCGGTTGACCCCGACCACCACGCGCTGCCCGCTCTCGGTCTCCTGCGCGATGCGGTAGGCGTTCTTCTCGATCTCGTTCTTCTGGAAGCCGTTCTCGATGGCTGCGACCGCCCCGCCCTGGTCCTCGACCCGGCGCATCAGCGCGAGCGCCGCCGCCTCCAGCTCGTCCGTCATCCGCTCCACCGCGTACGACCCGGCGAAGGGGTCCACCGTGTGCGGCACGTCCGTTTCGTACGCGAGCACCTGCTGGGTGCGCAGCGCGAGGCGGGCCGACTTCTCCGTCGGCAGCGCGATGGCCTCGTCGAAGGAGTTGGTGTGCAGCGACTGCGTGCCGCCGAGCACGGCGGCCAGCGCCTGCACGGCCACGCGCACGAGGTTCAGCTCGGGCTGCTGCGCGGTCAGCTGGACGCCGGCCGTCTGGGTGTGGAAGCGCAGCATCAGCGACTTCGGGTCCCGGGCCCCGAACTCATCGCGCATGACGCGGGCCCAGATCCGCCGGGCCGCACGGAACTTCGCGACTTCCTCGAGCAGGGTGGTGCGGGCGACGAAGAAGAAGGAGAGCCGGGGCGCGAACTCGTCCACGGCCATCCCGGCCGCCAGGGCCGTACGGACGTACGCGATCCCGTCGGCGAGCGTGAAGGCCACCTCCTGCGCGGGCGAGGCCCCCGCTTCGGCCATGTGGTAGCCGGAGATGGAAATGGTGTTCCACTTGGGGATCTCGGCCCGGCAGTAGCGGAAGGTGTCGGCGGTCAGCCGCAGCGAGGGCCCGGGCGGGAAGATGTACGTCCCGCGGGCGATGTACTCCTTCAGGACGTCGTTCTGGACGGTGCCCGTCAGCTGTGCGCCCGAGATGCCCTGTTCCTCCGCCACGAGTTGGTAGAGCAGCAGGAGCAGCGCGGCGGGCGCGTTGATCGTCATCGAGGTGGAGACCCGGTCGAGGGGGATCCCGTCGAACAGGACCCGCATGTCGTCGACGGAGTCGACGGCGACGCCGACCTTGCCCACTTCGCCGTGCGCGAGCGGGGCGTCGGAGTCGTGCCCCATCTGGGTCGGCAGGTCGAAGGCCACGGACAGGCCGGTTCCGCCGCCCGCGATGAGCTGCCGGTAGCGGGCGTTGGACTCGGCTGCCGTGCCGAAGCCGGCGTACTGCCGCATCGTCCACGGCCGGCCGGTGTACATGGTGGGGTAAACGCCCCTTGTGTACGGGAAACCGCCGGGTTCTCCGAGTGCCTCCGCCGGGTCCCATCCCGTCAGGTCGCCGGGACCGTAGACCGGTTCGATGGGGATTCCGCTCTCCGTGTGCGCCGTCACCGCAGCCCTCCTTGAAGTGCGCTCGCCTTTCCCGCACATGTTCGCTGCTCACGGGCTCGCCGCGGCGTTTTGTCCCGTGAGGTCGGGGTGGAATTCAAGTCCTCATATATGCATATTGATGAGCCATCACAAGCGGCGCACACGGCTCCGCTTCCCCCCTCCCCTTGCCCCCTGGGGTGACGTACGACGCAAGGCCTGAGGTAGAGCCGCCGGCTCCGGGACTGATACAACACCTCCCGCGAATGTCCTCAAAAGGCGGCGGACGGCTCCTGGTCACAATGGCGCAACATCCCTCGGCCCAGTGCAACTCTCCACGCACGCGAGGCATCACCTACATATACGACGTAGAAATCGGGGGACTGCATCATGCACCGCCAGAGAGTCATAATCCGCACGCTCGGGATCGCCACCGCCGTCGCGCTCGCCGCGACCGCCTGCGGGCCGCAGAAGTCTGAGTCGGCAGGCTCCGCTTCTCCGGCCTCCTCCTCGCCCACGGCGGGCGCAACTCCCGAAACCTCGCCTTCCACGGACAACAAGCCGGGCGAGGCCTCGCCGTCGCCCTCCGCGTCCGCTTCCGCTTCCGCTTCGCCCTCGCCGTCCGCCTCGCCCACCGTGAAGGCCGTCATGGCCAACGGGGACGACAGCGAGCAGGTGCGCGAGCTCCAGGCACGCCTGAAGCAGCTCAAGCTGATGTCGGTCGCGCCGACCGGCTTCTACGGCTCGAAGACGACCGCCGCGGTCAAGTCCTTCCAGTCGAAGAACGGCCTGACCGCCAGCGGTTCGGTCGACGAGGAAACCTGGAAGAAGATCCAGAAGGCGACGAAGAAGCCCACCGCCGACGAGCTGCGCCCGCCGACCGTCAATGAGGTCGACGCTCCGGACCCGCGCTGTATGACGGGCCGGGTGATGTGCATCAGCAAGGAGAGCCGCACGCTCGCCTGGATGATCGACGGAAAGGTCATCTCCACGCTGGACGTGCGCTTCGGTTCGGAGAACACCCCGACCCGTGAGGGCGTGTTCAAGGTGGACCGCAAGGAGAAGGACTGGGTGTCGACGCTCTACCACACGCCCATGCCGTACTCGATGTTCTTCAGCGGCGGCCAGGCGGTGCACTACTCGGCCGACTTCGCGGCCCGCGGCTACGCCGGCGCCTCGCACGGCTGCGTGAACGTCCGCGACAAGGGCAAGCTGGCGACGCTGTTCGGAGAGGTCCAGGTCGGCGACAAGGTCGTCGTCTACTGGTGAGTCCCGGCTGATCCGGCCGGTTCGGTCATGAAGTAGAGGGCGCGGGCAGGGCCGGGGGAACGTGCCCCGCCCGCGCCGGTTGCGCAGAGCCCAGGGGTACGGGGGGAACCCCGGCTCATGCGCGGCCGATGACCAGTCGGCTCGTTATGTACTGCGCCGGCGGCTCGAAAAGTGTTACAGGCAGATCGGCACGCGTTTCAGCTGATGGCCGGAGGCCGGTCGCAGACGGGTTCGCAGACCGGTCAGCGCACGCCGAGCAGGGCGCCGCCGGGGCTCGCCGGAGTCAGGATCCGGGCGCTCGGCTGCCCGCCCCCCGTGCCCGAATCCCCGCGCTGGCCGCCGATGGGGACCCCGCTCAGGAGCGACTCGCAGTAGTCCGGGATCCGGGTGGTCCCGCGGGCCAGGAGCGAGAGCCGCTCGCGGCGCTCGACGGTGAGGCGGCCCGCCCGGTAGTCCTTGCACAGGTCCACGGCCTTGAGCCGGAGGTCCTGGCCCTCCCTGTCCTTGGCATCGCCGCCGACGCCCGAGGTCTCCCGGGTCCCGCTCCCGCCGCCGACCTCGCCCTCCCGGGTGTCCCGGGTACCCCGGTCCGGGCCGCCGGTGGCGGAGGTGCCCGGGGCGGATCCGCCGGTGGCCGCGCCCCCGGGCGAGGTGTGCCCGCCCGCGCCCGGCGGCTGCGTCGCGCCCGAAGTCGTCCCGGGGACCGCGCCGTCGCCCCGGTGCGGGGTGGGCCGGGTCTGCGGGGCGAGGGTCGGGGCGCCGCTGCCGGCGCCCTTCGCCGGGTCCCCGTCGACGCTCACGGACATCGCCGGCCCGGGTCCCGCCGCGTCGTACCGGTCCTGGCCCAGCAGTCCCATGGCGGCCGCGGCGGCCAGACCGCCGACGGTGACGCTCGCCAGGGCGGCCGCCAGGCCGAAGCGCACCGCGCGGCCCCGCCGGAAGGCGGGCGAGGGCGGGGTGGCGGCGGTGGCGGCGTGGCCGATTTCCACCAGGGGTTCGGCGTGAGGCACCGTGCCCGGCAGGCCGGCCGCCGGACGCGCGGCGCCGCGCGCCGACCGGAAGGCGGCCACCGCGGCGTCCTCACCGGAGCGTGCGCGGGGCGGTGACTGCGGCCGGGCCAGGGAATCGAGCGCGGCGCGCAGCCGGGCGGCTTCGGCGTGGGCGCGGGGGCCGGCGTCCGGGCCCACGGCTTCCAGCGGTTCACCGCGCAGCAGTTTCTCCGCGGCGGCTTCGTCCAGCCACCGCCTGTCGCGCTCGTCGGCCATCACATGTCCTTCTGCGTCCGCCAACGTGAATGCGTCACACCGGTTTGTTCCACGAGGCCCCCGTTGCGGCCCCGCTGCGCGGGAACGGCGTCGAGATCCCTGCCGCCCCCGCCGTCCCGTGGCCGGCCACCGGCATTATGGCCGACCGGAACGCCGAGCTCCGAGCCGGGAGGCAGGCCGCCCTCCCCGTCCTGTGCGCCGAGCAGTTCGGCGAGCTTCTTCAGACCCCGGTGCGCGGCGGTGCGCACGGCGCCGGGTCGCTTGCCCAGGGTCTCGGCCGCGCTCTTGGCGTCGAGGCCGACCACGACGCGCAGGACGACGGCCTCCGCCTGGTCCTGGGGGAGCTGGGCGATCAGGGCCATGGTCGAGCCGGTGGAGAGGGACTCCATCGCGGCGGAGGCGGTGTCGCACTCCGCGGCCCATCCGGTCAGCTCGGTCTCGTCGCCGCCGATGGCGGGGCGGCGGCCGCGCATCCGGATGTGGTCGAGGGCCCGGTTGCGGGCGATGCGGGCGGCCCAGCCGCGGAAGCGGTCGGCGTCGCCGGTGAAGGAGTCGAGGTCGCGGGCGATCTGCAGCCAGGCCTCGGACGTCACGTCTTCCGCGTCGCCGTCCCCGACGAGCGTGCGTACGTATCCGAGCAGGCGTGGGTGCACGGCGCGGTACACAGCACGGAACGCGTTCTCGTCGCCGTCCTGTGCCGCGAGCACCGCGGCGGTCAGCTCCGCGTCGTCCCCCAGCAAAGTCCCCAACCCGTTCAACGTCCTGTACGTGTGGCGCAAATCAGCACGTTACGGGTTTCCGCACCCCTCGTCCACGAGTTGTACAACCTGCAACCATTCCTGCGCGGAGCGAGGTGTGACACAAAACGCACTCGCGGCGCTGACAGGGGTACGGGCTTGTCGCACGAGTCCGTGACGGATGGCGACCGGGGCCTCTCCTGTGGGGGGTGGCGGCCCCGGTCGTCCTCCACTCTCCGGCACCGGTCCGGCCCCTCCCTCGGCGTCACTCACGCCGCCCACGTCATCCTTTCGGCTCACTTCCGGGTGAAAACCTCGAATGGGTACGACACACCCGCCTTCTCGTCGATAGCGTGGCGGAACACCCGCGTCGCGCCCCGAGGAGCCCCCCGCTGTCCAGCCACCTTCCGGCACAGGCCCGCGGCTGCTCCGACCCTTCCCACGGCTCCGGACTGGCGCGGTTCAACGCCCTCTCCCCCGACGCCGCCCAGGCCGTCCTGCTGCACTGCTGCGGGAGCCGGCGCTGGGCGCACCGGGTGGCCGCCCACCGCCCGTACCCCGACGCCGGCGCCCTGCTCGCCGCCGCCGACGAGGCCTCGTACGACCTCTCGCAGGCGGACCTGACGGAGGCTCTGGCCGTCGAGTGCTCGGCGGAACTCGAGAACGGGGCCCCGTACGCCGCGCTGCTGGCCCTCGACGCGGCCCACGCCGAGTACGAGCGCAAGTTCGGGCACGCCTTCGTGATCAGCCTCGACGAGCACCCGCCGGAGGAGCAGGCGGCCCACCTGCTCGCCGCGATCCGCCGCCGGATGGGGCACGAGGTGGACGAGGAGCGCTCGATCTCCGCGGACGAGCTGAGGCGGGTGGCGCGGACCCGGCTGGCCGAGCTGACACGCCGACTGACCTCGGCGGATGGGGTAGCTACGGCCGAATTCGGGCTATTCGCCCCTGTGGGATAGTCCGTCCGTGGCTGTTTGATCACACCGATGACCCCCGGGCGAGGGAACCGACAAAGCGTCGCTACGATGTCCGGGGCCGGTGGACCGTACCCGGCCGGGCCCGACCGACAAAGAAGCCGGCTGGCCCCCGCCCCGCTTCCGGAGGGTTTTCCGTGCCGGCTGGAACGTTGTACCGCGGCCGGGAAGGAATGTGGTCCTGGGTGGCTCATCGAGTCACCGGCGTCCTCATTTTCTTCTTCCTGTTCGTACACGTCCTCGACACCGCACTCGTCCGCGTCTCCCCCGAGGCGTACGACGATGTCGTGGCTACCTACAAGACTCCGATCGTCGCGCTGCTGGAATACGGCCTCGTCGCCGCCATCCTGTTCCACGCGCTCAACGGTCTCCGTGTCATCGCCGTGGACTTCTGGTCCAAGGGCCCGCGCTACCAGAAGCAGATGCTCTGGACCGTCATGAGCGTCTGGCTCGTGCTGATGGCCGGGGCCGTGTACCCCGTCCTGAACCACGCGTACCTCGAACTGTTCGGGAAGTGACACGCATGTCTTCTGACACTTCTTCCGCTCAGGTCAGCGACGTGGAGGGCGTCTCCCTCTACGACGTCGACAACCCGGCGCCGTACATCGAGGCCCCGCGCAAGCGCACCGGCAAGACCCCGCGCTCGACCCGCGGCAACTTCGAGATGGCCGCGTGGCTCTTCATGCGCCTCTCGGGCATCGTCCTCGTCGTCCTGGTCATCGGCCACCTGCTGATCCAGCTGGTGCTCGACGGCGGCGTTTCCAAGATCGGCTTCGCCTTCGTGGCCGGCCGCTGGGCGTCCCCGTTCTGGCAGGTCTGGGACCTGCTGATGCTGTGGCTGGCGATGCTGCACGGCGCCAACGGTCTGCGTACCGTCATCAACGACTACGCGGAGCGCGCCAACACGCGGCTGTGGCTGAAGGGCCTGCTCTACACCGCCACGGTGTTCACCATCCTTCTGGGCACGCTGGTGATCTTCACCTTCGACCCGAACATCCGCTAGGCAACGGGGCTGAGGCGAACCAAATGAAGATCCACAAGTACGACACCGTCATCGTCGGCGCGGGTGGCGCGGGCATGCGCGCCGCCATCGAGTCGACGAAGCGCAGCCGCACCGCCGTGCTGACGAAGCTCTACCCCACCCGCTCCCACACGGGCGCCGCGCAGGGCGGCATGGCCGCCGCGCTGGCCAACGTGGAGGACGACAACTGGGAGTGGCACACCTTCGACACGGTCAAGGGCGGTGACTACCTGGTCGACCAGGACGCCGCCGAGATCCTGGCGAAGGAGGCCATCGACGCGGTCCTCGACCTCGAGAAGATGGGCCTGCCGTTCAACCGCACCCCGGACGGCACCATCGACCAGCGCCGCTTCGGCGGCCACTCCCGCAACCACGGCGAGGCGCCGGTCCGCCGGTCCTGCTATGCCGCGGACCGCACGGGCCACATGATCCTCCAGACGCTGTACCAGAACTGCGTCAAGGAGGGCGTGGAGTTCTTCAACGAGTTCTACGTCCTGGACCAGCTCCTGGTCGAGGAGGACGGCGTCAAGAAGTCGGCCGGTGTGGTCGCGTACGAGCTCGCCACCGGCGAGATCCACGTGTTCCAGGCCAAGGCCGTCATCTACGCCTCCGGCGGCACCGGCAAGTTCTTCAAGGTGACCTCCAACGCGCACACCCTCACGGGTGACGGCCAGGCGGCCTGCTACCGCCGCGGCCTGCCGCTGGAGGACATGGAGTTCTTCCAGTTCCACCCGACGGGCATCTGGCGCATGGGCATCCTGCTGACGGAGGGCGCCCGCGGTGAGGGCGGCATCCTCCGCAACAAGGACGGCGAGCGCTTCATGGAGAAGTACGCGCCGGTCATGAAGGACCTCGCGTCCCGTGACGTCGTCTCGCGCTCCATCTACACGGAGATCCGCGAGGGCCGCGGCTGCGGTCCGGCCGGCGACCACGTGTACCTGGACCTGACGCACCTGCCGCCGGAGCAGCTCGACGCGAAGCTCCCGGACATCACCGAGTTCGCGCGCACCTACCTGGGCATCGAGCCGTACACGGACCCGATCCCGATCCAGCCCACCGCGCACTACGCCATGGGCGGCATCCCGACCAACGTCGAGGGTGAGGTCCTGGCGGACAACACCACCGTCGTCCCGGGCCTGTACGCGGCCGGCGAGGTCGCGTGCGTGTCGGTGCACGGCGCGAACCGCCTGGGCACCAACTCGCTGCTGGACATCAACGTCTTCGGCAAGCGCTCGGGCATCGCGGCCGCCGCGTACGCCCACGCCAACGACTACGTCGAGCTGCCGGAGAACCCGGCGGAGCAGGTCGTCGAGCTGGTCGAGCGCCTGCGCAACTCCACGGGCAAGGAGCGGGTCGCCGACCTGCGCCTGGAGCTCCAGGAGACGATGGACGCGTGCGTGATGGTGTTCCGTACGGAGCAGACCATCAAGACCGCGGTCGAGAAGATCGCCGAGCTGCGCGAGCGCTACAAGAACGTGTCCGTCCAGGACAAGGGCAAGCGCTTCAACACGGACCTGCTGGAGGCCATCGAGCTGGGCAACCTGCTCGACCTGGCCGAGGTCATGGCCGTGTCCGCGCTGGCGCGCAAGGAGTCCCGCGGCGGTCACTACCGCGAGGACTACCCGAACCGCGACGACGTCAACTTCATGCGCCACACCATGGCGTACCGCGAGGTAGGCGACGACGGCAAGGACTCCGTCCGGCTGGACTACAAGCCCGTCGTCGTCACCCGCTACCAGCCGATGGAGCGTAAGTACTGATGGGCACCCCGACCCTGAGCAAGACGGACACGATGGAGGCCGCGGCCGCGGCTTCGCCCTTCATCACGGTCACGTTCCGGATCCGCCGCTTCAACCCGGAGATCTCGGACGAGTCGACCTGGCAGGACTTCCAGGTCGAGATCGACCCGAAGGAGCGCGTGCTCGACGGTCTCCACAAGATCAAGTGGGACCTCGACGGCACGCTCACCTTCCGTCGCTCGTGCGCGCACGGCATCTGCGGCTCCGACGCGATGCGGATCAACGGCAAGAACAGGCTCGCCTGCAAGACGCTGATCAAGGACATCAACCCGGAGAAGCCGATCACCGTCGAGGCCATCAAGGGCCTCACGGTGATGAAGGACCTCGTCGTCGACATGGAGCCCTTCTTCCAGGCGTACCGGGACGTCATGCCGTTCCTGGTCACCAAGGGCAACGAGCCGACGCGCGAGCGCCTGCAGTCCGCCGAGGACCGCGAGCGCTTCGACGACACCACCAAGTGCATCCTGTGCGCCGCGTGCACGTCCTCGTGCCCGGTGTTCTGGAACGACGGCCAGTACTTCGGCCCGGCGGCGATCGTCAACGCGCACCGCTTCATCTTCGACTCGCGTGACGAGGCCGGCGAGCAGCGGCTGGAGATCCTGAACGACAAGGACGGCGTGTGGCGCTGCCGCACGACCTTCAACTGCACCGACGCGTGCCCGCGTGGCATCGAGGTCACGAAGGCGATCCAGGAAGTCAAGCGTGCGCTGATCACGCGCCGCTTCTAGCCTTCTTGACGCGCCTCTCGCAGCGCTCGGCCCTGGCGGGCCTCCCGCGCTTCGAGGCGCTGCGCCGGACTCCGTCCGTCGGCTTCGGCCGAGGTGGACGTCAAGGCCCCGGCCCCTACGGATCTTGTCCGTGGGGGCCGGGGCCTTCGTCGTATCAGGCGGCCGCGGGCTCGGTCGGCAGGCCCGCCTCGACCCAGTCCTGGATGCCCTCGCGGTACTTGCGGACGTTCGTGTAGCCGAGGGCGGTCAGCCGGTCGGCCACCTGGCCGCTGTTGGCGCAGCCGGGGTTGGAGCAGTAGGTCACGATCGCGGCGTCGAGGTCGGGGAGCAGGTCGGGTGCCCGGTCGTCGACGTCCGCCCGTACGAGCTCCACGGCCCCGGGCAGGTGCTGCTGGGCGTAGTAGTCGCCGCCCAGCGTGTCGAGCACGGTCACCGAGCCCTCCGCGATGGCCTGCTTCAGTTCGTCACGGGTGATGAGTGCCGTCATTGCCATGCCCTCCCAAGGAAAACGGACTATAGTCCGGTTGTGGATCGAGACATTAGCGGACCGCAGTCCGTTTACGCAATCACCCCGCCCGCGAAGGCACCGAAGGAACGCGCCGACGCCGCCCGCAACCGGGCCGCCGTACTGGAGGCCGCCGCCGCCCTGTTCGCCGAGCACGGCGTGGAGGCCGTCTCGATGGACCAGATCGCCAAGGCGGCCGGGGTCGGCAAGGGGACACTGTTCCGCCGCTTCGGCGACAAGTCGGGGCTGGCAACCGCGCTGCTGGACGCGCGGGAACGACTACTGCAGGAGGCGATCCTCTCCGGCCCGCCGCCGCTGGGCCCCGGGGCGCCGGCGGCGGACCGGCTCGTCGCCTTCGCCGACGCCTACCTCGACTACCTGCTGGAGCACCTGGACCTCGTACGGGTCTCGGAGACGGCCGCCCCGGGCGCCCGCTACCGCATCGGCGCCTACCGCTTCTGGCACCGGCACGCCTCGATCCTGCTCGCCGGCACCCCGGACCCGGAGCACGCCGCGCACGCCCTGCTGGCAGCCCTGGCGGGTGAGCACGTCGCGGCCGTACTGCCGGAGTTGGGCGAGCACCGCCTCCGGGAGGGCGTACGCCGACTCGCGCAGGGCGCGGGGGCGGGGACCTAGGGGGCGGGGCCGGGGCCGCCCTCAGGGGCGGGTCAGGGTCGGGTGGGGGTCGTCACCCATGGCCTGTGGATCTTGCTCACAGCAGACTTACAGACATGACGAACCCCACCTCGCAGCGTACGAACTCCTCCGCCCGCAAGGCCCGTTGGACCACCCTGGTGGCCGCCGGCGCGGCCGTCGCCGCCCTGGCCGTCGGCGCCCTGCCCGCCTCGGCGTCGGCCGCCGAGCGCACCCCCGCCCCCGCGACCGCCACCTTCCGCGGCCCCCAGGCACCCGACATCGCCGAGCTGACCAGGCTGATGGCCCCTCGCAGCGAGGTGGCCGGGACCATGGTCCGGCTGGGCGGCTCGGGCGTGCGGTGGACCGAGGCCACCGGGCCGCTCTCGCAGGACCCGGAGGCGAACTTCCGCATCGGCAGCATCACCAAGGTGTTCACCTCCACCATCGTTCTCCAGCTGATCGGCGAGGGCCGCTTCACCATCGACACCCCGGTGCAGGAGATCCTCCCCGGGACCCTGCCCGCACACTGGGACCCGATCACCGTGGGGCAGCTGATGAGCCACACCAGCGGCTTCCAGGAGCCCTGCGTGGACTTGAAGGGGCTCCAGGCGCCCCCGACCCCGGCGCAGGTCGTCTCCCACTGGACCGACCCGAAGTGCGCGGCGCCCCAGTCCCCCGTCCGCACGCAGCAGTACAACGGCGTCAACTACTTCCTCCTCGGCATGGTGATCGAGAAGGCCACCGGCCGCTCCTACGCCGACGAGGTGCAGCGGCGGATCGCCCGCCCGCTCGGCCTGCGCCACACCTACTCCCCGCAGGCCGGCGACCCCACGATCCCCGGCCCGGTGCTGGCCGACCCGAGCGAGATCCCCCCGTGGGCCTGGGCCGAGGGCGGCATGATCTCCAACGCCCCGGACCTGGAGCGCTTCATGACCGCCCTGATGCGCGGCCGGCTGCTGCGGCCCGCCGAGCAGCGGCAGTTGTTCGTCATGCCGGCACTCTCGGTGGGCGTGGACAAGGACAAGGACCGGTTCAGCATGGCCGGCCTGATGCGCAGCGAGATCAACGGGACCGTGGTCTGGGGCAAGACGGGCTCCATGGGCCGGTCCACGAACGGGATGTTCGCCACCGAGCACGGTGCGCGCACCGTCGTCTACTCCCTCGTACCGACCACCAGGAACTACACCTGGCTGCGCGGTCACATCACCGAGCTGGTGACCGCGGGTCTCTGACGCCCCTGGCGGATGCGGGTCCCCGTCGGTGAGGATCGGTGCATGATCCTTTCTCATGATGTGGACGGCCCCGAGAGCGGGCCCGCCGTCGTCCTGCTGCACTCCTCCGTCTGCGACCGGCGGATGTGGGACCCCCAGTGGCGACCCCTGGCCGAGGCCGGGTTCCGGGTGATCCGGCCGGACTTCCGGACCTGCGGGGACTCCCCCGCCGCCGAAGCGCCGTACAGCGACCACGGCGACGTACGGGAGCTGCTCGACCACCTCGGCGTGCGCCGGGCGGCCCTGGTCGGGAGCTCCTACGGCGGCCGGATCGCGCTGCAGGTGGCCGCGCTGCACCCGGAGCGGGTGACCTCGCTGCTGCTGCTCTGCGCGGGCCGGCCCGGCCACGAGCCGAGCGCGGAGCTGCGGGCGTTCGGGGCGGCCGAGGACGCCCTGCTCGACGCGGGCGACCTGGCCGGCGCGGCCGGGCTGAACGCCCGCACCTGGCTCGGCCCGGACGCCGACGCCGACGCGCACGCCCTCGTACGGGCCATGCAGCTGCGGAACTTCGAGACCGGCCTGGCCGTCACCGAGAGCCACGAGCTCCCCGAGGCCCCGGTGGAGCTGTCGGCCGTGACCGCCCCCGTCCTCGCCGTCGGCGGCGCCCACGACCATCCGGACTTCCGCCGCATCGCCGCCGAGATCCCCGCGCTCGTCCCGGGGGCGCGGCACCTGGAACTGCCCTGGGCGGGGCACCTGCCGTCACTGGAGCGCCCGGCGGAGACGACCCGGCTGATCGTGGACTTCCTCCGCTCCTGAAGACCCCCGCCACTTCGCTTGAACTTGTTCAAAAAACGGCCTACAGTCAGTCCTGCCAACAAGTTGAACACGTTCAAGGGGGCTGAGGGCTATGGACCTCACCGTGGTCGCGTACGTCATCTACCTGCTCATCAGCATCGGCCTCACCGTCTGGGTGGCCCGCACGCTCAGCCGCAACGGGCGCGTCTTCATAGGCGACGTCCTCGCGGGGAACGAGAAGCTCGCCGACGCGGTCAACCAGCTCCTCGTGGTCGGCTTCTACCTCGTGAACATCGGCTTCGTGACCCTCTACCTGCGCTCGGCCGATGAGATCACCGAGGCCCGCGGCCTCTTCGAGGCGCTGTCGGTCAAGCTCGGCGTCGTCCTGCTGGTGCTCGGGGTCATGCACCTCGGCAACGTGTGGGTGCTCAACAAGATGCGCCGCCGGGGCATCATGGAGGGCCAGCAGATCCCGCCGCTCCCCCCGCAGGGGTGGACCGCGCCGGCCGGGGCCTGACCGGTGGCCGCGCCGGGGCGTGCGGTCCACCACCTGACCGTGCTCTACGACGCCGACTGCCCGCTCTGCGTGCACATCCGGCACTGGCTGCTCGGGCAGCACTGGCTGGTCCCGCTACGGCTGATCCCCGCCGCGTCCTTCGAGGCGCGGCGGCGGTTCCCGGAGCTCGACCACGCCTCCACCCTCCGCGAGATCACCGTCGTCGGGGACTCGGGGCAGGTGTGGACCGGGACGGACGCCTTCATCGTCTGCCTGTGGGCGCTGACCGAGCACCGGCCCCGGGCCAACTGGCTGGCCACTGCGGCCGGCCGGCCCTTCGCCCGGGCCGCCATGTACACGGCCTCCGCATGGCGGCAGGCGGTACGGACGGAGGGCGGTACGGACAACGAGACGGAGTCGGAGGGACCAGCCTGTGACGACCATTGCCCCGTCCCCCGATAGGCTCATCCACCGTGACTGATCAGAAGGCTCCCAAGAGCGAGCAGACCCGCACGCTCATCCTCGAAACCGCGCTCCGGCTCTTCCAGGAGCGCGGCTTCGACAAGACGACGATGCGGGGTATCGCGAAGGAGGCCGGTGTCTCGGTCGGCAACGCCTACTACTACTTCGAATCGAAGGAACACCTGGTCCAGGGGTTCTACGACCGGATCGGCGCGGCACACCAGGCAGCGGTCCGGCCCATCCTGGACAGCGAGACCGATCTGCAGAAGCGGTACGCGGGCGTGTTGACGACCTGGATGGACATCGCGGCCCCCTACCACGAGTTCGCCTCCCAGTTCTTCAAGAACGCCGCGGACCCGGAGAGTCCGCTCAGCCCCTTCTCCCCGGAGTCGGAGGCCGCGCGGCAGGCGGCGATCAGCATCCACCGCGAGGTACTGGCCGGCGCGAAGACCAAGGTGCCGGCCGAACTGGCCGACGTACTGCCCGAGCTGATGTGGCTCGCGCAGATGGGCCTGGTCCTCTACTGGGTCTTCGACCGTTCGCCGAACAGCGAGAAGACCCGCCGGCTCGCCGAGCGCGGCGCGCAGCTCACCACGCGGGGCATCGTGCTGGCCCGGTTCCGGGTGCTGCGGCCGCTGGTGCGCGAAGTGCACGAGCTGTTCGCGGACTTCCTGCCCGGGATGGCGCAGACGGCGACGGCGGGGGCCCGCAAGCGGGCCTCGGACCCCGACCCGGAAGCCCCTTAGAGCCAGTTCAGCTCCCACAGGCGCCAGACCCCGGTGCCGTCGGAGAGGTACTGGGTTCCGGTGACGGAGTCGCGGGACATCACGTAGTCCTTCTTCTGCCAGATCGGCACCATCGGGGCCTGCTGGGCGACGGCCTTCTGGAGCTCGCGGAAGTCGGCGGCCGCGGCGGACCGGTCCGAGTGGGACTGCGTACGGGTGATCAGGTCGTCGACGCGGTGGTCGGAGAAGCCGTTGTTCATGGAGGAGTCGGCGCCGACGAGCGGGGCGAGGAAGTTGTCCGCGTCCGGGAAGTCGGCGATCCACCCGATCGCGTAGGCGTCGAACTCCCCGGCCGCGTACGCCTTCTGGAAGTCGCCCCACTTCTCGACCGGCTTGATCGTCAGCTGGAACAGGCCGGTGGCTTCCAGCTGGCGCTTGAGCTCCTCGGCCTCGGGGAGGTTCGCGCCGCGCACGTTGACGCCGAGGCCGAGGGCGACGGGCGTGGCGATCCCGGCGTCCTTGAGCAGCTTCTTCCCGGTCGCGCCGCTCGGCGTCGGATAGGCGTCGAAGAACGGCGTGCTGTGGCCCGCGACGCCGGCCGGGACGAGGGAGTACAGCGGGGTGACGGTGCCCGAGTAGACCTCGGTGGCCAGCTTGGGCCGGTCGAGCACGGCGGCGACGGCCTGGCGGACGGCGAGCGGCGCGGCGGGCGAGCCGGGTCGGACGTTGAAGACCAGGGAGCGGGTCTCGGTGCCGCCGGAGGCCTGGTAGCGGGTGTCCTTCATGCCCGGGTTGAGGGCGGCGAGCACGGCGGGCGGCATCTCCCGGTGGGCCACCTCGATCTCTCGGGCGTTCCACGCCTTGTCGAGCTGCGCGGAGCCCCCGTAGTACCTGACGGTGACGGCGGCGCGGGCGCGTTTGGCCTGGCCCGCGTACGCGTCGTTGGGCAGCAGCTCGGCGCTGGTGCCGGCCTTGTACGCGCCGAGCCTGTACGGGCCGGAGCCGTCGACCTTGCCGTCCTCGCGCAGCGCCTTCGCCGGGTACTTGTCCTTGTCGACGATGGAGGCGGCGCCCGTCGCGATCTTGAAGGGGAAGGTGGCGTCGCGGGCCGAGAGGTTGAAGGTGACCGTGCGGCCCTCTGCCTTGACCGACTCCAGGGTGTTGAAGAGCGGCGCCGGGCCCTGGTCGGAGTTGATCGCCTTGATCCGGTCGAAGGAGTGCTTGACGTCCTCGGCGGTGATCTGGCGGCCGTTCGAGAACGCCACGTCCGGCCGGAGCTCGCACTGGTACGTGGTGAGCTTCTGGCCGATGAACTGGCACGAGGAGGCGGCGTCCGGCACGGGGGTGTCGGCGCCGGGCTTGATGGTCAGCAGCGACTGGTAGACGTTGCTGTACAGGGCCCAGGAGCCGGCGTCGTACGCCCCGGCGGGGTCGAGGGCGGAGACGACGTCGCTGGTGCCGACCCGGATGGCGCCCCGGTCGCCGCCCTCCCAGGGCACCAGCTGCCAGGCGCCCACTCCGGCCGCGCCGAGGACCAGCCCGGCCACGATGATCTTCGAGCCGACAGACGGCATCCCGCGAACCCCACCCCTGTATCCGGAGACAGAACCCCACTGTCCGATTACCGGATACCGGCCATCCCATCACGGAATTTCAGCCACCGGAAGGCGCCGTTGTGACCGATCGGACGTGGTTCGCTGCCGGTTGGTGAGGGTCAGGCCTGATATGAGGCGAGTTCGACCACCGTGATGTCGGAGGGCGCGCCCACCCGGACCGGGGGCCCCCAGGCCCCCGCCCCGCGGGACACGTACAGCTGGGTGTCCCCGTAGCGCTCCAGGCCGGCCACGGTGGGGTTGGCGAGCTCGGCGAGGTAGTTGCCGGGCCAGAGCTGGCCGCCGTGGGTGTGGCCGGAGAGCTGGAGGTCGACGCCGTGCCGGACGGCGTCGTGGATGACCACGGGCTGGTGCGCGAGGAGCACGGCGGCCCGCGCCCGGTCGCGGTCGCCGAGGGCCGCCTTGAAGTCGGGGCCCTCCCCCTCGCTCTCGCCCGCGATGTCGTTCACGCCGGCGAGGTCGAAGTACGGCAGGGACCGGCGGGCGTTCTCCAAGGGGGTCAGGCCGAGCTCGCGGACGTGGTCCACCCACTGCCGGGCGCCGGAGAAGTACTCGTGGTTCCCGGTGACGAAGTACGCGCCCTGGCGCGCGGCCAGCCGCCGCAGCGGCTCGGCGGCGGGCCCGAGGTCGTCGACGTCACCGTCGACGAGGTCGCCGACGATGGCGATCAGGTCGGGCTGGGTGCGGTTGACGGTGTCGACGATCCGCTGGGTGTGGGCGCGGCCGAGGATCGGACCGAGGTGGACGTCGCTGACGACGGCGATCCGGAACCCGTGTGCCGCACGGGGCAGTTTGGCCAGGGGGACCCGGACCCGCCGCACGCTCGGACCGCGCAGGACTCCGTACGCCCCGTTCCCGACCGTCGCGACGGCCACGGCGGCGGCCGCCCCGCCGATCGCCCGCGCGACGAACCTCCGGCGGTCCAGCAGTTCGGCCGTGTCGCCTGCGGCGGGCTCGGCGGGGGAGGTACGGCCCTGCGGCCCCGGCACGCCGCTGGCGGCCGGGCCCTCCGCGGGGTGCTCCGCAGTGCGCGCGGCAGGGCCCGCCGGGGTGGCTGCCAGGGCCGCGCCCTGCCCGGGCGACTCGGCGGCGGCACCATTCAGCCCCGCCGGCGACCCCGGTGCGGGGTCCGGGGTGGAGCCCCGTGCCTCCCCCGAGGTGGCCCCCTGGGCCAGACGGCGGAGCAACAGCGCGCGGATCGGCTCCGCGACCAGCATCGTCAGGGTCAGGTACAGGAGCACCGCGAGCCAGAGGAACCCCGGCCAGGCCACCGTCTGCTGGAGCCAGAAGGGGGCGCCGCCGCGGCCCGTGGTGAGGGCGGCCACAGAGAGGAGCGGCAGGGCGATGACGAGGACCGTGCCGATCCGCCGGGGCAGGCCGCCGGCGACCGTGGTGTCGCGCACCAGCCGGATCCAGAGCCAGCGGTGGACCAGTACCAGGAGGGCGAGGACCGCCAGGGCGACCAGCGCGAACATCACGATCTTCATGCGGAGTGGCCCTCGTCCGTTCCCTCGCGCGATGCGCGCCGCAGTGCCCGGACCCCGCGCAACCCGATCACACCGACGGCCGTCCCCAGGAGGAAGGACGTCACCGCGAGCGTCAGGTGGACCCAGAAGTAGGACGTGGGGTCACCGGCCGCATCAAACGCCAGGCCACTGCCGTTCTTCCACAGGTTCCGGACGAAAGACACCCAGATGAACCAGCTCCACACTCCGAAGGCGAGCAGGAACCAGGAGGCGGTACGGCTGAGTTTCATGCCCTCAGTATCGGATTCTTCCCCAGGACGGACGCGCCGGGGTGGGCTGTCCCGGCGGAGCTTGCGCCGAATTGGCCGGTCCGTGGCGACGATCAGCTCATCGGGATGTACTTTCACCTGCGTGTCCGCCAAGAAGACCGCGCTGACGGTCCTTATCCCCGCGCTGCTCGTCCCGGCGATGCTCGCGGCCCCCGCGCACGGCGCGCCGTCCCCGCCGGCCGACGGGAAGGGCAGGCCCGCCAAGGCCCGGCAGGCCCCGGCCCCGCCCGCGTCGATGTCCACGGTCGGCGGGACGCAGCTCGGCCAGCCGGGGACGCAGGTCAATCTGCTGCCCGGCGCGCCCGCGCTGCCCGGGAACCTCTCGGGCCGGTCCTGGATCGTGGCGGACGCCGAGTCCGGCGAGGTCCTCGCGGCGCACAACGCGCACTGGCGGCTCCCGCCGGCCTCCACGATGAAGATGCTCTTCGCGGACACCGTGCTGCCGAGCCTGCCCAAGGAACAGGTCCACAAGGTCACCTACGAGGACATGGAGGGCGTCGGCCCGGGCAGCAGCATGGTCGGGGTGAAGGAGGAGCACGAGTACTCCGTCCACGACCTGTGGCTCGGGGTGTTCCTCAAGTCGGGCAACGACGCCGTGCACGTGCTTTCGGCCATGAACGGCGGCATCGACAAAACCGTCAAGGACATGCAGGCGCACGCCGAGGAGCTCCAGGCGCTGGACACCCACGTGGTGTCCCCGGACGGGTACGACGCCCCGGAGCAGGTGTCGAGCGCGTACGACCTCACCCTGATCGCCCGCTCCGGGCTGCAGAAGCAGGACTTCCGGGAGTACTGCGGGACGGCCGAGGCGAAGTTCCCCGGCAGGCAGGAGGCCGGGAAGCCGCGCGAGTACTTCGAGATCCAGAACACCAACCGGCTCATGACGGGCGCGGACGGGATCGCCCCGTACAAGGGGATCGCCGGGGTGAAGAACGGCAACACCTCGATGGCCGGGGCCACCTTCACCGGCGCCGCGCAGCAGGGTTCGCGGAAGCTGCTGGTCACCGTCATGAACCCCGACGGCGCGTCGAACGAGGTGTACAAGCAGACCGCCTCGCTCCTCGACTGGGGCTTCGCGGCGGCCGGCAAGGTCAGGCCGGTGGGTGAACTGGTGCCGCCGAAGAGCGCCGACACCTCCTCCCACGGCTCACCGGCCCAGTCGCACGAGAACAATCCGTCGGCGGCCGGCGCGGGCTCGGGCGGCATCGGCACCGCGCTCGGCGTGGCGGGCGGCGCCCTGGCGGTCCTGGCGGGCGGCGCCTACGTCGTCAACCGCCGCTGGCCGCGCGGCCGCCGGGGGCGGGGCGAGGACCTGGTGTAGGGCCGCGGCCACCGGACGCGCAGACCCCCGCGGCGCAGACCCCCGCGGCGCAGGCCCCCAAGACGCGCGTCCCACGCCGCGGGGGTCTGCGGCCGTCCGGTCAGAAGGTGCGCTCGGTGAACCAGGTGGCCTGGCTGCTCGGGTCGGTCAGGTCGACGGTGGTGCCGGAGAGGCGCCCGCTCGCGTCCTGCGTCAGGTCCACCCGCACCGTGGCGTTGGTCTGGTAGAGGTACCAGACCCCGCCGGCGTAGAAGTTGGCGGCCCGGCTCTCCCTCGCGGCGACCGGACGGGCGGCGTCGGTGGCGCTCGCCGGGGCCGCGAGGCCGGCCCCGCCGATGGTGAGGAGAACGGCGGCGGCGGTCGTGGTGAGGAGCGTGCGCGAACGGCGTGCAGCGGACATGAGCCCTGGCTTCACTCGAACGAGTCGGCAGCGCCTCTCACCTGGGGTTTCGAGCGTTCCCCGGTATTTCCGGAGGGCTCTGGCGCGGCCTCCGCCGCACCCTCGCCGGGATCTTCGGCCGGATCCTCCGCGCCGTCGCCGTCCTCGTCGTCGCGGGTGGCCGTCCAGGAGGCCACGAACAGCAGCAGCTTCGCCGTGAAGTTGATCCACAGCAGCAGGGCGATCGGCGTGCCGAAGGCCCCGTACATGCTCTTCGCGGCGACCTCCCGCATGTAGCCGCTCAGCAGCAGCTTCAGCAGCTCGAAGCCGACCGCGCCGATGAGGGCCGCCTCGATCAGGCGGCGGCGCGGCGGCTCGACGCCGGGCAGCAGGGTCAGCAGGTAGAGCAGCAGCAGGAAGGCCGCCACGACGCCCACACCGAAGCCGGCGCCCCGCAGCAGCCCGCCGCCGACGCCGCTCTGCGGGATGCCCAGCCACTCGGCGGTCTTGCCGACCGCGCTGGACCCGAAGATCGAGGCCGCGGCGGAGGCCAGGCCCACCCCGCCGAGGCCGAGGAGGACCAGCCCGTCCTTGCCCTTGCGGACGATGGGGTTCCCCAGGTCCTCGTCGTCCTTCTCCCACACCGCGCGCAGGCAGTCCCGCATCGATCCCACCCAGCCGATGCCGGTGAAGAGGAGCAGCGCGCCGGCGACGAGGCCGACCGTGCCCGCGTTCGCGACGAGCCCGTCGATGTCGAGCTGGTCGGAGATGCCGGGAACCTGTTCGGCGAGGTTCTTCTCCAGCCGGTCCAACTGCTCGTCGCTGAGCAGCGCGGCGCCGATCGCGGCGGCCACGGTGATCAGCGGGAAGAGCGCGAGGAAGCTGATGAAGGTGATCGCGGCGGCGAGCCGGCTCCAGTGCACACGGTCGAGTCGTTGGTACGAACGCCACGCGTGCGTCCGCATCAGACGGGCCGCGAGTGGCCCGATCACCGGAATCTTCGTCAGCCAGTCCATACGGTCACCGTAAATGAGCTGACGGAAATAGCCGGGATTGTCGGGTTCGGGGACTACGGTCGTCCATTGTGACTTTTCGCCCGACGACTCTTCCGTTCCACACCCTCGTCCTACGGAGGCTGCGGTTCCGCGCCCGGCACGCCCTGCGGCCGCTCCGTCAGCGGGGCCGTACCGTCGCCGCTGTCGCCGCGTCGGCGGGCGCGCCCGGCTGTGCCGGGACGCCGGTCGGGCCCGTGCCGAAAGGGTATTCGCGCAGCTTGCGCCAGACCCCGTCGGAGCCCTGCTCGTAGAGCGCGAAGCTGTCGCAGACCCACTCGGCGGCGTACTCGGCGAGGGTGCTGAACGCCAGGTCCATCGCTTCCTCGGAGATCCCGTGGGCGACGGTGACGTGCGGGTGGTACGGGAACGCCAGCTCGCGGCTCAGCGGACCCTCCGGATCGCGGACCTCGCCCTGGAGCCTGGTGCAGCCCGCGCCGCCCTCGACGACCTGGACGAAGACGACCGGCGACAGGGGCCGGAAGGTGCCCGTCCCTGCCAGCCGCATCCGGAAGCCCCGGAAGGCCTCCGCGACCTCGGCCAGGTGGGCCCGGATCGCCGGCAGCCGGTCGGCCTCCACCTCGGTGGGCGGCACGAGGGTGACATGCGTGGGAATACCGTGCGCGGCGGCGTCCCCGAAGCCGGCGCGCAGCTCCTGGAGCTGGCTGCCGTACGGCTCCGGGACCGCGATCGAAACGCCGAGCGTTACGGTCCCCACGTATGTCTCCTCCGTCGTTCGAGTGTGTGCTGTCGCCCCAGTGTGGGGCCAGCACCCCCTGTCTCGCCAGGGCCCTCTGTCGTCAGTGCTTGGCGGGCAGGAAACCGAGCCGGTCGTAGGCCTGCGCGAGGGTCTCGGCGGCCACCGCGCGGGCCTTCTCCGCGCCCTTGGCCAGGATGGAGTCCAGCGTCTCCGGGTCGTCCAGGTATTCCTGGGTGCGCTGCTTGAAGGGTGTGACGAAGTCGACCATCACGCCGGCCAGGTCGGTCTTCAGCGCGCCGTAGCCCTTGCCCTCGTACGAGGCCTCCAGCGCCGGGATCGACTCGCCCGTCAGGGTGGAGAGGATCGTGAGCAGGTTGCTGACGCCGGGCTTGTTCTCCGTGTCGAAGCGGATCACGGTGTCGGTGTCGGTGACCGCGCTCTTGATCTTCTTCTCGGTGGCCTTGGGCTCGTCGAGGAGGTTGATCAGGCCCTTGGGGGACGACGCGGACTTCGACATCTTGATCGCCGGGTCCTGGAGGTCGTAGATCTTCGCGACCTCCTTGACGATGTGCGCGGCGGGCAGGGTGAAGGTCTGGCCGAAGCGCTGGTTGAAGCGCTCGGCGAGGTCGCGGGTCAGCTCGATGTGCTGGCGCTGGTCCTCGCCCACGGGGACGGCGTTCGCCTGGTAGAGCAGGATGTCGGCGACCTGGAGGATCGGGTACGTGAACAGGCCGACGCTGGCGCTGTTGACCCCGCCCTTGGCGGACTTGTCCTTGAACTGGGTCATCCGGCTGGCCTCGCCGAAACCGGTGATGCAGTTCATGACCCAGCCGAGCTGCGCGTGCTCGGGCACGTGGCTCTGGACGAAGAGCGTGCAGCGCTCGGGGTCCAGGCCGGCGGCCAGGAGCTGGGCGGCGGAGAGCCGGGTGTTCGCGCGGAGGTCCTTCGGATCCTGCGGCATGGTGATCGCGTGCAGGTCGACGACCATGTAGAAGGCGTCGTGCGTCTCCTGCAGGGCGACGTACTGGCGAATGGCTCCGAGGTAGTTCCCGAGGTGGAACGAACCGGAGGTGGGCTGGATGCCGGAGAGCGCGCGAGGACGATCAGAAGCCATGGCCCCATTCTCTCAGGTGCGGGGGCGGGCTCGGGCCCGCCGCTGGCCGGAACCTTCCGTGGCCGCAGGCCCGCGGGGCGGCCGGCCACCGCCGGATGCCGGGGCCCGTCCCGGTACCCGGCGGTAGCGCGGTGGCCGGATCTCACCCCGACCGAGCGGCCGCCGCCGAGTGGGCCGGGGCCCAGCCGCTGCGCGGGGGCTGGATTTGGCTGCTGTCGTCCGCCAGGTGCGGCTGGATTACCCGTAGGGCAATTCCAGCCCCTCCGGCGTTTGAGGAGCGGGGGTCCGGGGGCAGAGCCCCCGGCAACGGCGCCGCGGGTCAGGACAGGGGGAGGCCCGGGGCCGGGAAGTCGGCCATCAAGGCCGTGACCTCGGCCCTGATCGCCCCGAGCTCGGCCTCGTCCCCCTTCGCCGCGGCCGCGACGGCCCGGGAGATCCACTCCGCGACCACCGGCATGTGCTCGGCCCCCAGGCCCCGGGAGGTCAGCGACGGCGTGCCGATCCGGATCCCCGAGGGGTCGAACGGCTTGCGCGTGTCGAAGGGGACGGTGTTGTAGTTGACCACGATGCCCGCCCGGTCCAGGGCCTTGGCCGCGACCTTGCCCGGAACCCCGCGCGAGGTGAGGTCCAGCAGGATCAGGTGGTTGTCCGTACCGCCCGAGACCAGGTCGAAGCCCCGCTCCAGCAGGGCCGCCGCCAGCGCCTTCGCGTTGGCGACGACCGCGTGGGCGTACGAGACGAAGGACGGCTGCGCGGCCTCGTGGAGCGCCACCGCGATGCCGGCCGTGGTCTGGTTGTGCGGCCCGCCCTGCAGGCCCGGGAAGACCGCCTTGTCGATGGCCTTCGCGTGCTCCTCCCGGCACATCAGCATCGCGCCGCGCGGACCCCGCAGGGTCTTGTGCGTGGTCGTGGAGATGACGTCCACGTGCCCCGCCGGGGACGGGTGCGCGCCGCCCGCGATCAGGCCCGCGATGTGCGCCACGTCCGCGACCAGGATCGAGCCCGCCTCCTCGGCGATCGACGCGAAGGCCGCGAAGTCGATCGTGCGCGGGAGGGCGGTACCGCCACAGAAGATGATCTTCGGCCGCTCGGCGAGGGCCAGCTCGCGCACCGCGTCGTAGTCGATCAGGCCGGTGTCCGCCTGGACGCCGTACTGGACGCCCCGGAACCACGAGCCCGTCGCCGAGACGCCCCAGCCGTGGGTGAGGTGCCCGCCCATCGGCAGGGCCATGCCCATCACCGTGTCGCCGGGCTTCGCGAAGGCCAGGTAGACGGCGAGGTTCGCCGGGGAGCCCGAGTACGGCTGCACGTTCGCGTGGTCCACGCCGAACAGGCCCTTGGCCCGCTCGATCGCCAGGGCCTCGACGCGGTCGATGTTCTGCTGGCCCTCGTAGTAGCGGCGGCCCGGGTAGCCCTCGCTGTACTTGTTCTGCAGCACGGTGCCGGAGGCTTCGAGGACGGCGGCGGAGACGTAGTTCTCGCTGGGAATCAGGCGCAGCGTCTCGGCCTGAAGGGTCTCCTCCGCCGCGACGAAGGACGCCAGTTCGGGGTCGGTCGCGAGAAGGGCGGGATGACGGTGGTTCGCGCTCATGGCGGCTCCTCCGGGGTCGATTTCGTATCTCGTCCCCGCGAGGCCCAGGCGAGCGGCCCTGTGTGCGGTCGTACGCGCACGACTCCCCCGGAGTTGGTTCTCCGTACGCCAGTCGCCGTGCGTACCGCCCACCTTAGCGGGCGCGCCACGAGAAAGGTTTCTCCGTCCGGTATACGAGCGAGGATGGAAAGTGACGCCACCCTCGTCACAGGCCTGACGGACGATCGGAGACCCCGTGTCGACAACTGCTGATGCCATCCGTTCCGCCGACGCGCACAGCGCGCACAACTACCACCCGCTGCCCGTCGTCGTCGCCTCCGCGGAAGGCGCGTGGATGACCGACGTGGAGGGCCGCCGCTACCTCGACATGCTCGCCGGCTATTCGGCCCTCAACTTCGGGCACGGACACCGCCGGCTGCTCGACGCCGCCCACGCCCAGCTGGAGCGGGTCACTCTCACTTCGCGCGCCTTCCACCACGACCGGTTCGCCGAGTTCTGCACCGAGCTCGCCGAGCTGTGCGGCAAGGACATGGTGCTGCCCATGAACACGGGCGCGGAGGCCGTGGAGACGGCCGTGAAGACGGCCCGCAAGTGGGGCTACGAGGTCAAGGGCGTCCCGGACGGGCACGCCAAGATCGTGGTCGCCGCCGACAACTTCCACGGCCGGACCACCACCATCGTCTCCTTCTCCACGGACCACGAGGCCCGCGACCACTTCGGCCCGTACACCCCGGGCTTCGAGATCGTCCCGTACGGCGACCTCACCGCGCTCGCCCACGCCGTCACCGAGAACACCGTCGCCGTGCTGCTGGAGCCGATCCAGGGCGAGGCGGGGGTCCTGGTGCCGCCCGCCGGATACCTGCGGGGCGTACGGGAGCTCACGCGCGAGCGGAACGTCCTGTTCATGGCGGACGAGATCCAGTCGGGCCTCGGCCGGACCGGGAAGACCTTCGCGTGCGACCACGAGGGGGTCGTCCCGGACCTCTACGTCCTGGGCAAGGCGCTCGGCGGCGGCGTGGTGCCGGTGTCGGCCGTCGTCGGCGACCGGGACGTGCTCGGGGTGTTCAAGCCCGGCGAACACGGGTCCACCTTCGGCGGGAACCCGCTCGCCTGCGCCGTGGCCCTGGAGGTGATCGCGATGCTGCGCACCGGCGAGTACCAGCAGCGCGCCGCCGAGCTCGGCGACCACCTGCACCGGGAGCTGAACCTGCTGGTCGGCGGGGGCGCGGTGACCGCCGTACGCGGGCGCGGGCTGTGGGCGGGCGTCGACATCGACCCCGCGCTCGGGACGGGCCGGGACATCTCCGAGAAGCTGATGGAGCTGGGGGTGCTGGTGAAGGACACCCACGGGTCGACGATCCGCATCGCCCCGCCGCTGGTGATCAGCAAGGAGGACCTGGACTGGGGGCTGGACCAGCTCAGGTCGGTGCTGTCCGCGTAGCCGCCGCTACAGGATCACGTGGGGCAGGAACCGGGCGTACTCGTCCGTGACCGGCCCCGCCGATTCGCGGATGCCGAGCCCCGCCGCCTCGTCCTCGACGACCCACGCGCCGAGCACCACCCGGTTGCCGTCGAAGTCAGGCAGCGGGGCCAGGCCCTGGAAGCAGTACCGCTCGTCCGGGTCCGGTACGAACGCCTCGCCGCCGGCCTCGTGGAGGGTGACGCCGGCGCCCTCGCGGCCCAGCAGCGGCTTCGCGACGTAACCGGTGGTGCTTGCGAGCTCGTGCGGGCCGTCGAGGTAGGCGGGCAGCAGGTTCGGGTGCTCCGGGAAGAGCTCCCAGAGGACCGCGAGCAGGGCCTTGTTGGAGAGCAGCATCTTCCACAGCGGCTCGATCCAGCAGGTGGTGCCGCTGCCGCCGCCGAGGTCGTACGTGCCGAGGACCATGGGGCCGAACTCGTCCGTGGCCAGCCACTCCCACGGGTAGAGCTTGAAACAGCCGCGGATGAAGCGGAGCTTGTCGTCCACGAACCGGCCGGAGAGGCTGTCCCAGCCGATCTGCTCGACGGACAGGGCGTGCGTGTCGATGCCGGCCTGTTCGGCGGTCTCCTGGAGGTAGGCGACCGTCATCAGGTCCTCGCCGAGCTCGTCGGTCTCGGAGTGCGCGAAGTGCAGCGGGCCGGGCGGCAGCAGTTCGGCCTGCCGGCGCCAGGCGTCGACGAGCCGCTCGTGGAGGGAGTTCCACTGGTCGGCGCCGGGGAAGCGCTCCTCCATCCAGAACCACTGCGGGCTCGCCGCCTCCACGAGGGAGGTCGGGGTGTCGGCGTTGTACTCCAGCAGCTTGGCGGGGCTGCCGGTGCCGTCGTAGCGCAGGTCGAAGCGGCCGTAGAGGGAGGGCTGTTCGGCGCGCCGCCGCCAGGACTCGGCGACGAGCCCGGCGAGGCGGGGGTCGGTGATGCCGAGGTCGGCGAAGCGGTCGTTGTCGACGATGTGCGCGGCCGCGGCCAGGCACATGGCGTGCAGCTCCTCGACGACGTTCTCCAGGGCCTCCACCTCGGGGAGGGAGAAGGAGTAGTACGCGCTCTCGTCCCAGTAGGGGCGCAGGGAGTCGTCGGGGTAGCGGGTCAGGGGGTAGATCAGGCCCTGTTCCTCGACGGTCTTCTGCCAGTCGGGCCGGGGCTCGATGGTGTGCCGCTTCATGTCCCGTGTTCCTCGCCCTGTCGCTCAGCCGCCGGAGGAACCGGAGCTGCTGTGGCCGCCGATGCCGCCCCGGGTGACGGCGGACTTGTCGAAGCTGCCGCCGCTGACCTTGCCCGCGGTGACGTAGCCGCCGTAGTAGTAGGAGCCGCGGCCGCCGCTCTTGCACTCCTTGTTGTTCAGGTGCTCCAGAGTGGAGCGGGACGCGCAGCGCTTGTCCGGCTCGTTGCTGCTGCCGCAGGCCACGAGCGTGGCCGCGAGCAGGCCCATGCCGCCGAGGGCGACCGCGCCGGAGCGCATGCGGCGCTGGTTGGTGTTGCTGCTGTCCATTTGTTGTGCTCCCCCTGGGACCCGGCGTACTGCGGGACAGATTGAAGTGCTCTCCCGGCAGCCGGGACGAGCGCGAGGCCCATCCGGTACAGGTGCAAGGCGTTCCGGGCCGCGTTGTGGTCGGCATTACCGGACCAGCCGCAGTCGGGGTTCTTGCACACGAACACAGCCTGGGACTCCCGGCTGCCGGGTGTGATGAAACCACACGCGGAGCAGCGCTGGGAGGTGCCGGGGCGGGAACCTTGTGCAGGGTGCCACCGCGCCGGACGGCCTTGTACGTCAGCAGCTCGACCGTGCGACCCCATGCCTCACCGCTGATGGAGCGGTTGAGTCCGGATTTCTGCGCGACGTTCTTCCCCGGCCGCTCAAGGGTTCCCCTGGCGGACTTGACCATGTTCGTGATGGTCAGGTTCTCCACCACGATCACACTCTACTTCGCGGCGATATCGGTGGTGATCTGGTGCTGCCAGTCCTGGCGCCTGCGCTTGGCTCTCGCGCGAAGCTGCTGGATCTGGTCGTAGGTGCGGTGCAGCCGCCGGGAGGCCTTCTCCCCGCGCTTGCGGGAACTCTTGCGGTGCGCAGCCCGCTGCTCCAGCCGGAGGGCCGAGTGCGTCCTTGACCAGCCGAGCCCCGGCGATCCTGTTCTCACCGTTGGCGCGCTTACCCACGGGCAGGTTCTTGGTCCATCGGAACCGAACCCGGCCGACCTTGGGGATGTTGACCACGCCCCAGCGCCGGTGGACGCGGGTGATGTTCAGGTGACGGCCCTGCGGGATGTCCACGGACATCACCGTCCGCAACCGGGCCTTGAAGTCAGGCGCGTCGGCGCGACCTTCCCAGCAGTTCTTCCACGCCTGGAAGTACGTCTTCAGTACAGCCTGCGCCGCCTGCGCCGGGAGGGCGCCGAGCCAGTCGATCTCTTTGCGCGCCTGGCGTATCGCAGTGTCGGCTGCCGCCAGGGAACGCTTCTCCTTGGGGAGCATCGTCCACCAGTCATGCAGGCTGTTCCACACGGTGCGGGCCGCGTGCGCCTGGTCATCCATGAGCCGAGCCTGGGCAGAGGTCAGCGCCAGTCGGGCACGATGCCCGAACTGTCGCTTCTCATACACAAGTTCCACACTCACACGGCAAAGCTATCGTTCGCCGTATATCACTACAAAGCCCTCCACCGCCGTAGGCCAGTGGCGAGAACAGAGGTAGAGCGGCGGCCCGTGGGGACGGAATCCGGCCGTCGTGAGATCTGTGACCTAGAGTCAGTTCGTGCTCATTGGGATGATTTGCGCACTGGGTGCGGCGGTCTGCTTCGGCACGGCGTCCGTTCTGCAGGCGATGGCGGCCCGGGCCGCGGAACCCGGGACGGGCTCCGGGGTGGACCCCGCGCTGCTGCTGCGGGCGGCCCGCCAGTGGCGGTACATCGTCGGCCTCGGACTGGACGGGGCCGGGTTCGTCCTCCAGATCATCGCGCTGCGCCACATCCCGATCTACGCGGTGGGCGCCGCGCTGGCGGCGAGCCTCGCCGTGACGGCGGTGGTCGCCTCGCGGCTGCTGAAGGTGCGGCTGTCGCGGACGGAGTGGGGCGCGGTCGCGGTGGTGTGCGCGGGGCTGCTGATGCTGGGGCTCGCCGCCGGGGAGGAGGGCACCGAGGAGGGCTCCCTGGCCCTCAAGCTGGGGCTGCTGGGGGTGGCGGTGCTGGTGCTGGTGGTGGGTGCGGCGGCCGGCCGGCTCCCGGACGGGCCGCGCGCGCTCGTCCTCGGCCTGGCTTCGGGGACCGGGTTCGGGGTGGTGGAGGTGGCGGTGCGGCTCATCGACTCCGTCTCCCTGCGGGAGTTGCTGAACCCGGCCCTGTACGCGCTGCTGCTGGGCGGGGGTGCGGCGTTCCTCCTCCTCACCTCGGCCCTGCAGCGGGGTTCCGTGACGGCGGCGACGGCCGGCATGGTCCTGGGCGAGACGATCGGCCCGGCGGTGGTGGGCGTGGCGTGGCTCGGCGACCGCACCCGCGAGGGCCTGACGTGGCTCGCGGTGGCGGGCTTCGCGGTGGCCCTGGCCGGGGCGCTCGCGCTGGCCCGCTTCGGGGAGCCCCCGGAGGCGTCCCCGTCCCGTGCGTAGCCGGCCCGGGGGCGGGTACCGCTGCGCGGAGCTTTCCCCCACCCCGCCCCTTCCCGAAACCGGGGGCTCCGCCCCCGGACCCCCGCGCCTCAAACGCCGGCGGGGCTGAGATTCGCTGCGCAAATCCAGCCCCGCCGCGCGGGACCCCCAGCCCCTCCGGCGTTTGAGGAGCGGGGGTCCGGGGCAGAGCCCCGGCAGCGGCGCCGCAGACGGAGACCCCCACCCGCAGCCCGCGCCACAAGGCCTACGGCAGCACCGCGGACAGGGCGGCCAGCGCCGGCGTCCACGCGCTGTCCGACGGCGTCCCGTAGCCCACGACCACCGCCGCCCGCGGCGGGAGGTCCGCCTCGGGGTGGCGGTGGCGGGACAGGCCGCCCAGCGCGAGGTCCTGCCAGGCCGCCGACTGGATCACCGAGCGTTCCGTCGCCCCCTCCGGGAGGTCCAGCACGGCGTGCAGCCCCGCCGCGATCCCCGACACCCCGACCCGGCCGGCCACCGCCGCGAGCAGTTCGTCGCGCCGCCGCCGGTACCGCAGCCGCATGCCGCGCACGTGGCGGTCGTACGCCCCCGACCTGATGAACTCCGCCAGGGTGAGCTGGTCCAGCGCGCTGGAGGTCCAGTCGGTCAGGCCCTTGACGGCCAGGACCTCCTCGACGAGCCCCGGCGGGACCACCATCCACCCCATCCGCAGCCCGGGCGCGAGGGATTTGCTGGCGGTGCCCAGGTACACGACCCGGTCCGGGTCCAGGCCCTGGAGCGCCCCCACGGGCTGGCGGTCGTAGCGGAACTCCCCGTCGTAGTCGTCCTCCAGGATCAGCCCGCCCGTGGTGCGGGCCCAGTCGACCGCGGCCGCCCGCCGGGCCGGGGTCAGCGCGACGCCCGTCGGGAACTGGTGCGCCGGGGTGAGCAGCACCGCGCCGGCGCCCGCGCCCAACTCCCCCGTACGGGCCCCCTCCTCGTCCACCCCGAGCGGGCGCGTCCGCAGGCCCGCCTTCGCCAGCAGGTCCCGGTGGATGTCGAGCCCGTACCCCTCCACCGCCACCTCCCGCACCCGGCGCGCCCGCAGCATCCCCGCCAGCAGCGTCAGCCCGTGCACGAACCCGGCGCACAGCACGATCCGCTCCGGGTCCGCGTACACCCCGCGCGCCCGCGCCAGGTAGCCGGCGAGGGCCTCGCGCAGTTCGATCCGGCCGCGCGGATCGAGCGCGTACCCGAAGGCCTCGTTCGGCGCGTCGGTCAGCGCCCGCCGGGCCGCCGTGAGCCAGGCCGCGCGCGGGAAGGCGCTCAGGTCGGGGGAGCCGGGCTGGAGGTTGTACGCGGGCCGGCCGCGCGCGGGGCGCCGTACCCGGACCGCGGTGGCGGCCGCGCTGCGGCGCGGCCGGGCCCGTTCGGCGACCCTGGTCCCGGAGCCCTGGCGGGCCGTCAGCCAGCCCTCGGCGACGAGCTCGGCGTACGCCTCCGCGACGGTGTTGCGCGCGATGCCCAGGTCGGCGGCGAGCGACCGGGAGGACGGCAGCCGGGTCCCGGCCGCCAGCCGCCCGCTGCGCGCGGCCTCCCGCAGCGCCTCGGTGAGCCCGGCCCGCAGGCCGCGCCCGGCGGAGAGGTCCAGATGCAGGTCGGCGCCGAAAGTGGCCCAGGAATCCGTCATGGATATGGACCATATCCCTGGGCCGCCCGCCTCTTAGGGTGGAACACATGACGGATACGCAGAACGCACACGAGCACACTCCCCGCCTGCAGATGGCCAAGGTCGCCCCCGAGGTCTACAAGGCCGTCGTGGCCCTGGAGATCGCCTCCAACAAGGGCCTCGACCCGGCCCTGGTCGAACTCGTCAAGATCCGCGCCTCGCAGATCAACCACTGCGCCTTCTGCCTCGACATGCACACCAAGGACGCCGTCGCGGCCGGCGAGAGCATCGAGCGCATCGTGCTGCTGGCCGCCTGGGAGGAGTCGCGGCACTTCTACACCGAGAAGGAGCTCGCGGCGATCGAACTCACCGAGGCCGTCACCGTCCTCACGGACGGCTTCGTGCCGGACGAGGTCTACGAGAAGGCCGCGAAGCACTTCGAGGAGCGCGAGCTGGCCCAGCTGATCGCCGTCATCGCGACGATCAACGTCTGGAACCGGATCGGCGTCACCACCCGCCTGGTGCCGGGCCACTACACCCCGGGCATGTACAAGGTCTGATCGTCCGGGGGGGGTCTGGTCATTCGGGCCGGAAGGACTCCAGGGCCGCCGTCAGGTTCGCGCGCACCGTCGTGCCGTCGGCCGCCGCGGCCCGTCTTCGCCCGGCGCCGTTTGATCCGCCCGGCGGCGCTCAGCAGGGCGATCGGGAGCAGCAGGAAGACCAGGAGCACCTGGGCCAGGACCAGCCCGAGGCCCCACACCCCCAGCACGGCCGAGGCCCAGGCCACTTCGGCGCGGCGGGCCTGGAGCGCGTGCGCGAGGACGCGGCTCCCGTCGAAGCCGTAGGAGGGGGCGACGAAGCGCTCCTCGTGGACGTAGAGCTCCTGGATCACCCGGTCGCGGTACTCGGCGTCGAGATACGCGCCGGCGCACAGCAGCCGGCCCGCTTCGCTCAGCGCGGGGTCCACGGGCGGTTTGTGGTCCGCAGTGCCTGTCACCGATTCCCCCTTGTCGGTGTGCGGAGGGGAAAAGGTAGGGGCCGTGGTCGCGCACGGCACAGGCGGGATCACGCCGAAAGCCCCGGCGCGAACGCGCCGGGGCTTTCGGGGACGGATCAGATCAGATCAGGCCGAGCTCGCGCACCGCGTCGCGCTCCTCGACGAGCTCCGCCACGGACGCGTCGATGCGCGCACGGGAGAACTCGTTGATGTCCAGGCCCTGGACGATCTCGTACTTGCCGTCCTTGGTGGTGACGGGGAAGGAGGAGATGATGCCCTCCGGGACGCCGTAGGAGCCGTCCGACGGGATGCCCATCGAGGTCCAGTCGCCCGCGGCCGTGCCGTTGACCCAGGTGTGCACGTGGTCGATGGCGGCGTTGGCGGCCGAGGCGGCCGAGGACGCGCCACGGGCCTCGATGATCGCGGCGCCGCGCTTGGCGACGGTCGGGATGAAGTCGTCGGCGAGCCAGGCCTGGTCGCCCACGACCTCGGCGGCGTTCTTGCCGGCGATCTCCGCGTGGAAGATGTCCGGGTACTGGGTCGCCGAGTGGTTGCCCCAGATGGTGAGGCGCTTGATGTCGGAGACGGCGGCGCCGGTCTTGGCGGCCAGCTGCGAGATCGCGCGGTTGTGGTCCAGGCGGGTCATCGCGGTGAAGCGCTCGGCCGGTACGTCCGGGGCGGCGGCCTGCGCGATGAGCGCGTTGGTGTTGGCCGGGTTGCCCACGACCAGGACCTTGATGTCGTCCGCGGCGTGCGCGTTGATCGCGGCGCCCTGCGGCTTGAAGATGCCGCCGTTGGCGGAGAGCAGGTCACCGCGCTCCATGCCCTTGGTGCGCGGGCGGGCGCCCACGAGCAGCGCGACGTTGGCGCCCTCGAAGCCCTTGTTCGGGTCGTCGAAGATGTCGATGCCGGCGAGCAGCGGGAAGGCGCAGTCGTCGAGCTCCATGGCGGTGCCCTCGGCGGCCTTCATGCCCTGGGGGATCTCCAGGAGGCGGAGCTTGACCGGCACGTCCGCGCCGAGCAGGTGGCCGGACGCGATGCGGAAGAGCAGCGCGTAGCCGATCTGGCCGGCGGCGCCGGTGACGGTGACATTCACGGGAGTGCGGGTCATGGCCTTCTCCGTTAGACAGCTGGCGGTTGGGGCGTCCCGCCCCATGTGCTGGAGGACGCCGCTCCCCAGTGAATCTTGATGTGAAGAGACATCCGCGGTCAGGCTATCCGACCTTGGAGCGGCCCGATCCCCCGGTCCCTGTGGTGCATGGCACACGAACCGGGGGGTTCGAAGGCGGAAAGGGGGTTTCCGCCCTGCGTTTCGACCCGTTCGGACTACCCCTCCGGGTGGGACCTCAGCGCACGGTGAAACGGACCGCGTCCTCCAGGAAGGGGATCTCCAGCAGCGGCTTGGGCTCTATGACCAGCGCGAGCAGCGTGATCGCCACGCCCAGCAGCCCGTACGTGACCATGTCCGTGAAGCGCGAGCGCACCGCGAGCATCCCCACCGAGGGCAGCAGGCGCCGCATCGCGGAGGCGGCGATCAGGGCCACGCCGATCACCAGGCAGCCGGCCCGCGGATGCCCGAACGCCGTGGCCAGCAGCCCGGCGGCGGTGGCGGTGAGCACCGCGAGCATCGGCCACTGGCGGACGGGTGTGGACACGGCCCCGGGCACGGCGCGTCCGCTGCCCTCCGGGCGGGCGGTGTCCGTGGTGACGGACGGGAAGCGGCGGGAGCCGGGCGGCCGCGCCACGGCCGCGTCCTCCGCGTCGGGCTCAGCCTGCACTGGTGCTCCGTTCCGCCGCCTCGACGACGTTGACCAGCAGCTGGGCGCGGGTCATGGGGCCGACGCCGCCCGGGTTCGGGGAGATCCAGGCCGCCACCTCGGCGACGCCCGGGTGCACGTCGCCGACGATCTTCCCGTTCTCGTCGCGGCTGACGCCCACGTCGAGCACGGCCGCGCCCGGCTTCACGTCCTCCGGCTTGACCAGGTGCGGGACACCGGCCGCCGCGACGACGATGTCGGCCTGGCGCAGCAGCCCGGACAGGTCGCGCGTACCGGTGTGGCAGAGCGTCACGGTGGCGTTCTCGGACTTGCGGGTCAGCAGCAGCCCGATGGACCGCCCGACGGTGATCCCGCGGCCGAGGACGACGACGTGCGCGCCGTTGATCTCGACGCCGTGGTGGCGCAGCAGTTCGACGATCCCGTACGGGGTGCAGGGCAGCGGCCCCGGCTCGTTCAGCACCAGCCGGCCGAGCGACATGGGGTGCAGGCCGTCGGCGTCCTTGAGCGGATCCATCAGCTCGAGCACCCGGTTGGTGTCGATGCCCTTGGGGAGCGGGAGTTGGACGATGTATCCCGTGCAGTCCGGATTGTCGTTGAGTTCCCGTACGACCGCTTCGATGTCCTCTTGCGAGGCGGTGGCGGGCAGTTCGCGCTGGATGGAGGCGATGCCGACCTCGGCGCAGTCCTTGTGCTTGCCGTTGACGTACCAGCGGCTGCCCGGATCGTCGCCGACGAGCAGGGTGCCGAGGCCGGGGGTGATGCCCCGGGCCTTCAGGGCCGCCACGCGGGCGGTCAGTTCGGACTTGATCGCGGCCGCGGTGGCCTTGCCATCGAGAATCTGGGCGGTCATGCACCCATCCTCCCGGATGGAGTGGCCCCGGTTCCAGTCAAGGCGCCGGGCGGGGCGTTCGCCGGTGCACGCCGTTCATTGCACTTGCACAACAAGTGACGACGGTCATCGCAACCAACTGGACAAGTACTTGCGTGTCCCACGACGATGCAATGACAGAGTGCCGCGGGCAGTGCCGGGGGGCGGACCGCAAGATGCAGATTTCCTCCGTGCGTTTGCCGTGCGTCCCCGCACTTCCACGGAGGAACACCCCAAAATGAGCTTCGGCGACCCGAACAACCCGTACGGACAGCAGCCGCAGGGCGGCCAGCCCGGCTACGGCTACCCCCAGCAGGCCCCGCAGGGCGTCCCGCCGCAGGGCGGCTACGCCTACCCGCAGCAGCAGGCGCCCATGGGCTACCCGGCCGGCCCCGGCGGCTACGCGGGCATGCCGATGGAGATGCCCGGCCTGATGAAGACCTCGCGCGTCCTGCTGTTCGTCGTGGCGGGCCTGCAGATCGCCATCGGTCTCATCTTCGGCATCATGCTCGCCGCGGCCGGCGACGTCGCCAGCTCGGCCGGCGCGGGCGACGCGGGCAGCGTCCTGGCGGGGCTGGGCTTCGTCATCGTCATCATCCTGTTCGCCTTCGCCGCGTTGGCGATCTTCCTGGGCGCGAAGTTCTCCAAGGGCGGCAGTGGCATCCGGATCACGACGATCGTGTACTCGGCGCTGTTCATCCTGAGCGCGTTGGGCAACTTCACCAACGGCACCTCCAGCGGTGCCCTCGGCGGCATCATCGGCCTCGCCATCGGCGGCATCATCCTCGCCTCGATGGTTACCTCCAGCGCGACCACCTGGTTCAACCGCCCGCGCTACTGAGCCGCGTAGCTCCACCGGCATACGGCGAAGGCCGCGACCCGCAGTGCGGGTCGCGGCCTTCGCCGTCTCACGGGTCCTGCCTCAGTGGAAGAAGTGCCGGGTCCCGGTGAAGTACATCGTCACGCCGGCCTTCTTCGCGGCCTCGACGACGAGCTCGTCACGGACCGAACCGCCCGGCTGGACGACGGCCTTGATGCCCGCGTCCGTCAGGATCTCCAGCCCGTCCGGGAAGGGGAAGAAGGCGTCGGAGGCGGCGTACGAGCCCTGCGCGCGCTCGGCGCCCGCCCGCTCGACGGCCAGCTTCGCCGAGTCGACGCGGTTGACCTGGCCCATGCCGACGCCGACCGAGGCGCCGTCCTTGGCGAGGAGGATCGCGTTGGACTTGACGGCCCGGCAGGCCTTCCACGCGAAGGCGAGCTCGGCGAGCTCGTCGGCGGAGAGGGCGTCGCCGGTGGCGAGGGTCCAGTTGGCCGGGTCGTCGCCGTCCGCCTGGAAGACGTCCGACTGCTGGACCAGCACGCCGCCGGAGACCGGCTTCAGGTCGCCCGGCTGGTGCGGGGTGCCGTCCACCTTCAGGACGCGGATGTTCTTCTTCTTGGCGAGGATCTCGACCGCGCCGTCCTCGTAGGCGGGGGCGGCGATGACCTCGGTGAAGATCTCCGCGACCTGCTCGGCGAGCTCGACGGTCACCGGGCGGTTGACGGCGATGACGCCGCCGTACGCCGACACCGGGTCGCAGGCGTGCGCCTTGCGGTGGGCCGCGGCGACGTCCGTCGCGTCCACGGCGATCCCGCACGGGTTGGCGTGCTTGATGATCGCGACGCAGGGCTCTTCGTGGTCGTAGGCGGCCCGGCGGGCCGCCTCTGTGTCCACGTAGTTGTTGAAGGACATCTCCTTGCCGTGCAGCTGCTCGGCGTTGGCGATCCCGCCCGGCTGACCGTCCGTGTAGAGGGCGGCCGCCTGGTGCGGGTTCTCGCCGTAGCGGAGGGTCGACTTGCGCTCCCAGGCGCCCGCGAGGAACTCGGGCAGGACCGCGCCCTCTTCCGGCGCGTACGCGTTCGTGAACCAGGAGGCCACGGCCACGTCGTAGGCGGCGGTGTGCTGGAAGGCCTCGGCCGCGAGCCGCTTGCGGGCGGTGAGGTCGAAGCCGCCGCCCTGGGCGGCCGCGATCACGTCGGCGTAGCGGGCCGGGCTGGTGACGACCGCGACCGACGGGTGGTTCTTGGCGGCGGCGCGGACCATCGAGGGCCCGCCGATGTCGATCTGCTCGACGCACTCGTCGTCGCTCGCACCAGACTGGACGGTGGCCAGGAAGGGGTAGAGGTTGACGATCACCAGGTCGAACGGCTCCACGCCCAGCTCGGCGAGCTGGTTGCGGTGGTCCTCCAGGCGCAGGTCGGCGAGGATGCCGGCGTGCACGCGCGGGTGCAGGGTCTTGACGCGGCCGTCCAGGCACTCGGGGAAGCCGGTGAGCTCCTCGACCTTGGTGACGGGCACCCCGGCGGCGGCGATCTTCGAGGCGGTGGAACCCGTGGAGACGAGCGCGACGCCCGCCTCGTGCAGGCCGCGGGCCAGCTCTTCCAGCCCCGTCTTGTCGTAGACGCTGACGAGCGCACGCCGGATCGGCCGCTGGGTCGTGGTCGGGTCGTTGCTCGCTGCGGTGTCTGCGGCGGTCACTGGATTGTTACCTTTCGTCCCTCAATGCGGTAGCCGTGCCGGGCCAGGCGCCCCACGACGTCGACGAGCAGCTGGCGCTCGACTTCCTTGATGCGCTCATGGAGAGCGGCTTCGTCGTCCTCGTCCCGCACCTCGACCACACCTTGGGCGATGATCGGACCGGTGTCCACGCCGCTGTCCACGAAGTGGACCGTGCAGCCGGTGACCTTCGCGCCGTAGGCGAGCGCGTCCCGTACGCCGTGCGCACCGGGGAAGGCGGGGAGGAGGGCGGGGTGGGTGTTGACGAACCGGCCGCCGAAGCGGTCGAGGAACGCCTTGCCCACGATCTTCATGAACCCGGCGGAGACGACGAGGTCCGGGGTGTACGCGTCGGTCGCCGCGGTGAGCGCGGTGTCCCACTCCTCGCGGCTCCCGTAGGCCTTGACCGGGCACACGAAGGTGGGGATCCCGGCCTTCTCGGCCCGCTCCAGGCCCGCGATGTTCTCTCGGTCGGCCCCCACGGCGACGACTTCGGCACCGAAGCCCTCGGATCCGCCGGGGTGGGCGTCGATGGCGTCGAGCAGGGCCTGGAGGTTGGTGCCGGAACCGGAGACCAGCACGACCAGGCGGGAGGCGGCCATGGGAGGCCCTTTCTCGCGGATTTGCGGTGTTCGTCTTTGTGTGGTCATACGAAACTTCGGGGTACCGATATACGGGGAACCATACGAAGCCACCGACCGCCTGCAACGATACCGGCACACCGGACGGCCCCCGAGGGACGGGGGGACAGCCGGGCGGTAGCGTCTGGCGTACACGCCTCGACGTCGCCCTGACGTCCATGACACAGGGGAAGAAACGCACCCGATGCCGGACCGCCGCCAGCCCGACTCCTCCACCCCCTCCGCCCCCTCCGCCGACGACAACCCGTTCGCCGCTCCGCCGGAGGGCCGGCCCGACCAGCCGTGGCAGCCGCGCGCGGGCGCGAACGGCGGACCGGGGCAGGGGCCGGGGTCCGGGGAGGACCCGAGGAACACGGACGGCCAGGGCGGCCCGGGCGGCCCGGCCCGCTGGGACCCGACGGACCCGATCCAGCGGCGCGCGCGCTACGCCCTCCTCGCGGGCATGTGGGGCTTCTTCTTCGGGATCTTCGGCATCCCGTCGGTCGGCCTCCTGCTGGGCGCGCTGGCCCTCTACTGGGGCATCACCGCCCTGCGCGGCCGCCCGGCCCCCGCGGCCACCGCGGACCAGCCGCAGCCCGAGGCCCAGCGCCAGGGCGGCCTGGCGGCCCTCGGCCCGGCGGCCCGCCCCCAGCGCACGGCGGCGGTGAGCGGCCTGGTCACGGCGACGCTGGCGATCCTGCTGGCCATGACCTCGTACGGCTTGCAGCTCGCCTACAAGGACTTCTACGTCTGCCGCGACGACGCCCTGACCCAGTCGGCGGAGCTCCAGTGCAACACCCTGCTCCCGAAGAACTTCGTGGGCGACATCCTGAAGGTCCGCCAGTAGCCATACGGCGCTGACCCCTGCGGCCGGTTGCGTGCGGGCCGCTGCGCGGGGCCTCCCCACCCCTCAAACGCCGGACGGGCTGGGACATCCAGCCTCGCCGGCGTTTGAGGCGCGGGGTCCGGGCGCGGAGCCCCCGGCGGCGGCGCCGCAGACGAGGGCCAGGGCTAGGCCGACGGCTTGCGGCGGGCCAGCACCCGGGCCCCGACCACGGGCGGCACCAGCGGCGGCGGCTCAGCCGGCGGCACGGCGAGCTCCGGCCCGACCGCGGGCACGACGGTCAGCACCCGGGCCGGGGCTACGGCGGCCGGCGGCGGGGCTACGGCGGCCGGGGCCGGCGGCGGGGCCGGGGCCGGCGGCGGGGAGATGTCCGGGATCAGGCCACCGGCAGCCGCACGCAAGGCCTCCCAGCGAAGCTCCCGCACCCCGCTGTCGTGCCAGGCGTCAGCCGACCCCGGCGCGGCGAACCGGTTCCGCCACGCATGCACCGCCACCGCCACCACAACCCCCGGCAGGGTCCACGCGAAGGCCGCCGCCCCCACCTCCCACCACACCGGCCCGAACTCCGCGAGCTGCCGCGACCCCAGCGGCCCCGCGGAGGCCGCCGCCAGCCCGGCCATGACCAGCCCGCACACCAGCGCGCCCAGCCCGGCGGTGAGCGCGGTCTCCCCGTACGAGACCTCGCGCGCCCGGCGTACCGCGAACCACCCCACCGCCAGCCCGGCCACCACCGGCACCCCGGCGGCCGCCCAGGTCAGCGGGGTGCCGGGCCCTTCGGGCGGGAGCGCGGCCAGCAGCGGGAAGCGCGGCAGCGAGGGCGACCCGGAGGAGCCGAGCGGGGTCGCGCTCACACCGGCGCCGAGCGCGAAACCGGGCCCGAGGGCGTAGGCCGCCCCCCAGACCATGGCGTTCGGGATCAGCGCGACCGCCAGCAGCAGCACCGCGAACCGCCCCGACCACACCCCGGTCAGCCCCAGGAACGACCCCTGCACCTCCGCCCCGTGCCACGCGAGCGAGACCCCGACGAGCAGCGCCCCGCCGCCCAGGAGCACGAGCGCCCCGCCCGCCCCGGCCCGGAGCGCCAGCGCGTAACGGGGGCGCGCGACCGCCTTCCGTACGCCCCCGGGCAGCCAGGACGGCAGCGGCCCGAGCGGCCGCCCCCGGGCCGCCCACACCCCGCCGGCGGCGGCGAGCACGGCGACCATCGGCACGTGCCAGGCCGCACTGAGCGGGTCGGCGGGCATGGGCCCCCCGGCGGCGTACACCGTGGCCAGGGCCCCGACCGCGAGATATCCGCAGAGCACGGCCGAGAAGACGGCGCTGCCGGGCAGCACCTCCTCACCGCCCTCCTCGGCACCGCTCCCCAGCCGCGCGGCCCGCCGCATCAGCAGCACGGGCAGCGCGACGAGCAGCAGCGGAGTCACCCCGACGGGCGCGGGCACGCCGGACAGGGTCTCGTACCGCACCAGCTCCGTACCGTGCGCGAGCAGCCACAGCCCGGCGGCGAGGTGCAGGGCGCCGCCGGGGCCGCTGTCGGGGTAGGGCGAGCTGATCCACAGGACGATGACGAGCACGGCGAGGAAGCCGAGCCCGAGCCCGGCCGCCACGGCACCGCCCATCACGCATGCGGCGGCGGCCGGCGATCGGCGCCGCCGGCCGGCTCGCGGGGCCTCCGGCAACGGGGTCCCGCGTTCGGTCACTTGGGTCACTCCGCCATGGTGCCAACGACACGCGCTATGAGCGGGTAACAGGCGAATGCCCGTGGTGTCGCCCAATATACGTTTATGTACTTTTTCGCCCAGGGCAGTCGGGTCGCGGGGAGTGTGGCATGACACAAAGCGTCGAGACGACCTCCGCATCGGACGCGGAGCGAAGCCTCCCCACCCCGAAGGAGCGCCGCAGACTGCGCGAAGCGGCGGATCTGACGCACGATGAGGTCGCGGCGGCCGTCGGCGTCACCCCGACCACGGTCCGCTCCTGGGAAACCGGCCGCACCGCACCGCGCGGCCGCAAACGCGAGGTGTACGCCCGCTTCCTGACCCGCCTCCAGGCCCCGGCCGAGTCCCCGTCAGCCGCGGCCGCGAACACCCCTGCGGGGTTGCCCGGTGCACACGCGGACACCCCCGCCGCGCCGGAGGCGGCCATGCTCCGGCCGGCCGACGCTGACGCCGACTCACCCGACGCCCCCGCGTCCGTGTTGCGCGCGATCGAGGCCGTACGGGCCTTCGTCGGCGCCGGCGCCGCCGTCGGCAACGGGACCCGCCCCAAGGCCCCGGCCGAGCCGCCCGCCGGGGCGGCCCCGGCTGAGGCACCGTCACTCGGAGCCGCCGCGCCCGACGCGCGTCCGGCACCGGCAGGTGCAGACGCGTCCGGGTCCGCCGGGACCCCCGAGCCGACCCCCGCCGCGGCGCCACGGGCAGACGCCGCCGAGACCGACCGGCGGTCGGCCCCGGCCGAAGCCCCCGGGGCCACAGGGAGCGTCGCGCCCGCGGCCGCGGAGGCGCCGCAGGTGGCCGCCGCCCCACTCCCGACCGCGGGGTCGGCCCCGGCAGCGGTGCCGGAGGCGGACAGGCCCGATCAGCAGCCCGCGGAGGACCCGGCAGAGCACCCGGCAGAGCACCCGGCAGAGCAGCCGGCACGGCAACCGGCCGAGGACTTCGACGCCCTCCACGCCCACGCCGCCCCCGCCCTCACCCGGCAGACCTACCTGCTCACCGGCCGCCGCGCCCTCGCGCAGGAGGCCGTGGAGCGGGCCTTCCAGCAGGCCTGGGCGCACTGGCCCGAGGTGGCGACCGACCCCGACCCGGTGGGCTGGGTGCGCGCGGCCGCGTACGAGTACGCGCTCTCCCCCTGGCACCAGCTCCGCCGCGCCCACCGGCACCCCGACAAGCCGCCCGCCGAGCCGGCCGACCGGGTCCTCCTCGACGCGATGCTCGCGCTGCCCGTCAACCACCGCCGCACCGTGCTGCTGTACGACGGCGTGGGGCTCGACCTCCCGGACACCGCCGCCGAGACGGAGGCCAGCACCCCCACGGCCGGCAACCGGCTGCTGCACGCGCACGCCACGCTCGCGGAACGGATCCCCGAGCTGGCCGACGTGGCCCCCGAGAAGCAGTCCGCGCTGCTGCGCGACAAGTTCATGGCGCTGGAGCCGGCCGTGGCGCTCGACCCCCGCCCGGCGGCCGTCGTACGGAACTCCGGCGAGCGGCGCACCCGGCTGTGGACGCGGGCCGCGCTCGGCATGACCGCGGTGATCGCCGTGGCCACCGCGTACACGGCCGCGACCGCACCGACCGAGTACAAGCCGCCGAACGCCCCCGGGGCGAACGTTTCCGGAGTGCCCCCGCACAGCGGGCCCCAGCGGCTCACCGATGAGAGCAGGGCGCTCCACGACAAGCTGCGCTCCGACCCCGCGGCCGGTCCCGCCAGGATCGTCCCGATGGGCGAATGAGGAGCGTACGAAAACGGGCGTGGCCCGCACCTCCCGAGGGGTGCGGGCCACGCCCGTACGTCCGTACGCGGACTGCTTACTGAGCGGCGTTCAGGATCTCGCGCGCCAGCTTCGCGGTCTCGGTCGGCGTCTTGCCGACCTTCACGCCCGCGGCCTCCAGGGCTTCCTTCTTGGCCTGTGCGGTGCCAGAAGAACCGGAGACGATGGCGCCGGCGTGGCCCATGGTCTTGCCCTCGGGGGCGGTGAAGCCCGCGACGTAGCCGACGACCGGCTTGGTGACGTTCTTCGCGATGAAGTCCGCCGCACGCTCCTCGGCGTCGCCGCCGATCTCGCCGATCATGACGATGAGCTCGGTCTCCGGGTCGGCCTCGAAGGCCTCCAGGGCGTCGATGTGCGTGGTGCCGATGACCGGGTCGCCACCGATGCCGACGGCGGAGGTGAAGCCGATGTCGCGCAGCTCGTACATCATCTGGTAGGTCAGCGTGCCGGACTTGGACACGAGACCGATCTTGCCGGGCTTGGTGATGTCGCCCGGGATGATGCCGGCGTTGGACTGGCCGGGGGTGATCAGACCCGGGCAGTTCGGGCCGATGATGCGGGTCTTGTTGCCCTTGGCGGTCGCGTACGCCCAGAAGGCGGCGGAGTCGTGCACCGCGATGCCCTCGGTGATGACGACGGCCAGGGGGATCTCGGCGTCGATGGCCTCGACGACGGCGGCCTTGGCGAAGGCCGGCGGGACGAAGAGGACGGAGACGTTGGCGCCCGTCTTCTCCATCGCCTCGGCGACCGACCCGAAGACCGGGACCTCGGTGCCGTCGAAGTCGACGGTGGTGCCGGCCTTGCGCGGGTTCACGCCGCCGACGATGTTGGTGCCGTCAGCCAGCATCAGCTTGGTGTGCTTCATGCCCGTGGCACCGGTCATGCCCTGGACGATGACCTTGCTGTCCTTGTTGAGGAAGATAGCCATGTGAGTCTGTGACCTCTGCCCTTACTTCGCAGCCGCGAGCTCGGCGGCCTTGTCGGCCGCGCCGTCCATGGTGTCCACGCGCTGCACCAGCGGGTGGTTGGCGTCCGAGAGGATCTTGCGACCCAGCTCGGCGTTGTTGCCGTCGAGACGGACGACGAGCGGCTTGGTGACCGCCTCGCCCTTCTCCTCCAGCAGGGCCAGCGCCTGGACGATGCCGTTGGCGACCTCGTCGCACGCGGTGATGCCACCGAAGACGTTGACGAAGACGGACTTGACGTCCGGGTCGCCGAGGATGATCTCGAGACCGTTGGCCATGACGGCGGCGGAGGCGCCACCGCCGATGTCCAGGAAGTTGGCGGGCTTGACGCCGCCATGGTTCTCGCCGGCGTAGGCGACGACGTCGAGGGTGCTCATGACGAGACCCGCGCCGTTGCCGATGATGCCGACCTCACCGTCGAGCTTGACGTAGTTGAGGTTCTTCGCCTTGGCGGCGGCCTCGAGCGGGTTCGCGGCCGCGTGGTCCACGAACTCCTCGTGGCCCGGCTGGCGGAACTCGGCGTTCTCGTCGAGCGAGACCTTGCCGTCGAGGGCGATGACGTCGCCGTTGGCGACCTTCGCGAGCGGGTTGACCTCGACGAGGAGCGCGTCCTCGGCGATGAAGGTCTTCCACAGGGTCACCAGGACCTCGGCGACCTTCTCGGCGACCTCGGCCGGGAACTGCGCCTGGGCGACGATCTCGCGGGCCTTCTCGATGGTCACGCCCTCGTTGGCGTTCACCGGGACCTTCGCGAGCTTCTCCGGGGTCTCCTCGGCGACCTGCTCGATGTCCATGCCGCCGGCGACCGAGGCCATGGCCAGGAAGGTGCGGTTGGTGCGGTCGAGGAGGTAGGAGACGTAGTACTCCTCCAGGATCTCCGGCGCGGTCTCGGCGATCATCACCTTGTGGACCGTGTGGCCCTTGATGTCCATGCCGAGGATGTCCGTCGCACGGGCGACGGCCTCGTCCGGGGTGGCGGCAAGCTTCACGCCGCCGGCCTTGCCGCGGCCGCCGACCTTCACCTGCGCCTTGACGACCGACTTGCCGCCCAGCCGCTCGGTGGCCTCGCGAGCCGCCTCAGGCGTGTCGATGACTTCACCGGCCAGCACCGGTACACCGTGCTTGGCGAAGAGGTCCCTCGCCTGGTACTCGAACAGGTCCACGCGCGTCCGTCCCTTGTCTTCAAAGATTCGCAGTGATTCGCGGTTGTCTGCTATCTGCGTGGGCGTGCCGCGGAGGGCAACGTGACGGCGCTGTCACAAGGAAGGCGCACACGGTGACCGTGGACGCGGCATGTCCGTCCCGCAGGTTATCCCCGTGGGACGTAGGTCCCTAAATCGCAGATCACACCTGAGCGGTGATACCTGTCACAGATCGCCTCACGGTTGAACTGGAAGTTCGTGCGATCTACCGATTCACAGGGTGGCGGGATCCGGACTCGTCATGGCACGGGGAGGGGCCGCTTCTCCAGTGCCGCGGCCATCACGGACGGGAACAGATCGGGGGTGCAGGCGAAGGCCGGGGCCCCAAGCGCCGCAAGGGCCGCGGCGTGCTCGCGGTCGTAGGCCGGGGCCCCCTCGTCGGACAGTGCGAGCAGGGTGACGAATTCGACGCCCGCCCCCTTCATCGCGGCGACCCGCTTCAGCATTTCGTTGCGTATGCCGCCCTCGTAGAGATCGCTGATGAGAACCACGACGGTATCGGCGGGACGGGTGATCTTCGACTGGCAGTAGGCGAGGGCCCGATTGATGTCGGTCCCGCCACCCAGCTGCGTCCCGAACAGAACATCGACCGGATCATCGAGCTGGTCGGTCAGGTCCACGACGGCGGTGTCGAAGACGACCAGCCGCGTCGCGATCGACCGCATCGAGGCCAGCACCGCCCCGAAGACGGAGGCGTAGACGACGGAGGCCGCCATCGAACCCGACTGGTCGATGCAGAGGATCACCTCCTTCTTCACCGACTGCGACGCCCGGCCGTAGCCGATCAGCCGCTCGGGGACGACGGTGCGGTACTCCGGCAGGTAGTTCTTGAGGTTGGCCCGGATCGTGCGGTCCCAGTCGATGTCGTGATGGCGGGGCCTGCTGATCCGGGCGGACCGGTCGAGGGCGCCGGTGAGCGTGACCCGCGTGCGCGTCGCGAGCTTCTTCTCCAACTCCTCGACCACCTTGCGGACCACGGCCCGCGCGGTCTCCTTCGTCGTCTCCGGCATCGCCTTGTTCAGGGAGAGCAGGGTGCCGACCAGGTGGACGTCGGGCTCCACGGCCTCCAGCATCTCCGGCTCCAGCAGCAGGGCGGACAGGCCGAGCCGCTCGATCGCGTCGCGCTGCATGACCTGGACCACCGAGCTGGGGAAGTACGTACGGATGTCCCCGAGCCAGCGGGCCACGTTCGGCGCGGACCCCCCGAGCCCGGCCGACCGCTCGCCGGCCCCCTTCCGGCCCCCTCCGCTCCCGCCTCCCCCGTACAGCGCCCCGAGCGCGGCATCCATGGCCGCGTCCCGCCCGCTCAGCGCACACCCGGTCCCGTCGGCCTCTCCCCCACCGAGCACCATCCGCCACCGCCGAAGCCGCTCGCCCCCGGCGGCACCCATGTCCGTACCGTTCATCCGTCTTCCCCCTGTACTCGTCGTGTCTGCCGGTGAGCCGCACCCGCGCACTCAGGCGGGCAAAATCAGCCCCTCCAGGGGGCACCTCCCAGCGGTAGCCGGGGGAGTTTGAGGAGCGGGGCCCGGCTCCCCTCAGGCCGCCGCACCGGCAAGCAGCAGCCGAACCAACGGCACCACCGCATCCGCCCGCTCCGGATCCAGGTCGAGGGCGAAGCCCTCGGGGCCCGCGCCCGCGACCACCCCCGTGCCCGGCCGCCCGCCAGGGCCCCGGCGGACCAGCTCGCCCAGCGTCCGCTTCACCCCCGGCTCGTACGCCCCGAACGTGCGCCGCAGCAGCGGCAGTACGTCGGTGAACTCGCGCTCCGGGACCCCCACCAGCCAGCCGTCGATCAGGCCCAGCAGCCGCTCGTCGTGCACGAGCAGCGTGCCGCCGCCCGAGCTCCCGCCCGCGAAGCCCTCGATCCAGCCCGCCGCATCGGCCGGCTCGGCCGCCGGAGACAGCGCGAGCCCCATAAGCCGGGCCGTCTCCTCGGCCGGCAGCCGCCCGTCGTCGAGCAGCAGCCGGGCCGCCCGGCCGCGGATCAGGCCGGGCACGGTGTCCCGGCCGGCCAGCGTCCGCAGCACCGCGGACCAGCGCTCGCGCAGCCCCTCCCCGGCGTCCGCCAGCAGCCCGACCGCGCCGTGCACCCCGTCCACGTGGCCCCGCAGCTCCGCCGCCGCGTCGGCGTCCAGCCCGGCCGCGCAGGCCGCCGGGAGGGCCACGCATATCCGCTCGGCCAGGCCGGTCGCCACGGTGGCGAGGGCCGCGGCGTCGGTGCCCCGGACGTCCCCGTACCGCAGCGAACGGGCCAGGGCCGGCAGGGCCTTGGCGAGCCGCGCCACATCGGTGTCCAGCGCGGCCCGGTCGGCGAGGGCCCGCAGCACGGCGGGCAGCGCCTCGGACAGCCCGGCGAGCAGGCACTGCTCGGCCAGCGCCGTGACCTCCCCCAGCTCCTCGGCAGCGGCCGCTTCGGCCTCGGCCTTCGCGGTGGCCGCGGCGAGCACGGTGGTCCCCCATATGCCGGCCTCGGCGACCCGCACCGACAGCTCCGGCTCCCAGCAGAGCCGCCAGGTCTCCCGGAAGGTCCCGGTGCTGCCCCGGGAGGCGGCCGGCCTGCCCCACTCGATCCCGAGCAGCCGCAGCCGGTGCAGCAGCAGGGATTTCGCGGTGTCGGTGTCCTTGCGGAGGTCCAGTTCCAGTTCGCGGTCGTACGCCTCGGCCTTGAGCCGCAGCGAACGCTGCTGCCGGGTCAGGTCGCGCTGGAGCGGTACGACGGGAGCGCCGTCGGGGACCTCGCCGAGCACGTCCCCGACCACCAGGCGGTCCTCTATGAGCGCGAGCGGTACGTCCGAGCCGTCGCACATGACCGCCCGGACGGCCTCCAGCGTCTCCGTCAGCCCGGGCAGCGGCCTCCCCCGCATCGCGGCCAGCGTCTCGGCCAGCCGGACCGCCTCGATGACGTGCGCCGAGGAGACCTGCCGGTCCTCCTCGCGCAGCAGGCCCGCGACCTTCGTCAGCCACCGCTCGACGGGCCTGTCACGGGCCGAGAACAGGTGGGCGTACCAGCCGGGCGAGCTGATGCCCGCGCCGTACCCGCCGGCCCGGGCGAGCCTGCGGTGGGTCCAGGGCACCCAGGTGGTCTCCACCTTCACCTTCGGCAGGCCGGCGAGCAGGGCCTTGTCCGCGGCCACGGTGGTCTTCGCCCGCAGGGCCGGGACGTGCCAGGCCCCGCACACCACGGCGTACCCGTCGCCGAACTCCCGCCGGGCGGCCCGCATCCGCTGGCGCATGTACGCCTCGCGCACGAGGTCCCGGGCGTGCCCGCCGTCGCCGTACGCCTCACGCAGGGCGCCCATGGCCTCGCCGAGCGCCTCGAACGCGCCCAGTGCGTCGGCCTCCTCCGCGCCCCGGTGCTCGACCACGTCCTCCCACCACCGCTCGGGGTCGTCGTACCCGGCGGTCTCGGCCAGCACGGCGAGGGGGTCCACCCGCACGGAGTCCGGCTGCTGTTCCTCCTCTTCCGCATGCGCGCGGGCGAGGGAGTGCGCGGCCGGCAGGTCCATGAACTGCACCGGGACGCCGGCCTGCTGCGCCCAGCGGATGGCGACCCATTCCGGGGAGAACTCGGCCAGCGGCCAGAACGCGGCCCGGCCGGGGTCGTCCGCGGCGTGCGCGAGCAGTGCCACGGGCGGCCGCATGCCCGGTTCGGCGGCGAGGGCGAGGAGCGCGTCCCCCTCGGGCGGGCCCTCGATCAGGACGGCCGCCGGCCGGGCCGCCTCCAGGGCGGCCCGCACCGCCCGGGCGGACCCGGGCCCGTGGTGCCGCACGCCCAGCAGCAGGGGGCCGGGGCTCCGGGGGTTCGGACTCATACCGTCACCTCCCGGCAGGCGCGGTAGAAGTCCTTCCAGCCCTCGCGCTCGCGGACGACCGCCTCCAGGTACTCCTGCCAGACGACCTTGTCGGCGGCCGGGTCGCGGACGACGGCGCCGAGGATCCCCGCGGCCACGTCGGAGGGGCGCAGCACGCCGTCCCCGAAGTGGGCGGCGAGGGCCAGGCCGCCGGTGACGACGGAGATGGCCTCGGCGGTGGACAGGGTGCCGCTGGGGGACTTCACCTTGGTGCGGCCGTCGTCGGTGACCCCGTCGCGCAGCTCGCGGAAGACGGTGACGACGCGGCGGATCTCCTCCAGGCCCTCGGGCGCGGCGGGCAGGTCGAGGGCGCGGCCCATCTGGTCGACGCGGCGGGCGACGATGTCGACCTCGGCGTCGGCCGTGGCGGGCAGCGGCAGGACCACGGTGTTGAAGCGGCGGCGCAGGGCGCTGGAGAGCTCGTTGACCCCGCGGTCGCGGTCGTTGGCGGTGGCGATGAGGTTGAACCCGCGCACGGCCTGCACCTCTTCGCCGAGCTCCGGTATCGGGAGGGTCTTCTCGGACAGGACGGTGATGAGGGTGTCCTGTACGTCGGCGGGGATGCGGGTGAGCTCCTCGACGCGGGCGGTCATGCCGTCGGCCATGGCCCGCATGACGGGGCTGGGGACGAGGGCTTCGCGGCTGGGGCCGTGGGCCAGGAGCCTGGCGTAGTTCCAGCCGTACCGGATGGCCTCTTCGGGGGTGCCGGCGGTGCCCTGGACGAGGAGGGTGGAGTCCCCGCTGACGGCGGCCGCGAGGTGCTCGGACACCCAGGTCTTCGCGGTGCCGGGGACTCCGAGCAGGAGCAGGGCGCGGTCGGTCGCAAGGGTCGTGACGGCGACTTCGACGATCCGGCGCGGCCCCACGTACTTGGGTGTGATGACCGTGCCGTCGGCGAGGGTGCCGCCCTGCAGGTAGGTGGCGACGGCCCACGGGGAGAGCTTCCAGCGGGTCGGGCGGGGCCGGTCGTCGACGGCGGCCAGGGCTTTCAGTTCGTGCGCGAAGGCGTCTTCGGCGTGCGGTCGCAGCGCCTCGGTGCCGCTGCCGTTCTCGTGCTCGGTCATGGTCCCCCTCCAATGCTCGACAGCCGCTTCCGGCTGCTGGATCCAAGGTGCACCACACCACTGACAACGCCCCCTGTTCGAGGCGTTGTTGCAGGTCAGAGCGATTGTCAGTGGGGGTCTCTACGGTTGTTCCCATGACTGAGCAGGGGGTCCGCTGGACGGCGGAACAGGTACTGGCTCTGGCTCCTGACGATGCCTCACGCAAGGCGGGAAGCAGACTCGGCGGGGCGGGGCCGTGGTCGCAGATCGGAGGTTCCGCTTCCGGTTCTGTATGGGGGTTGTGCAAGGGCAGCGGGAGCAATCCGTACCGGACGGTCGTGGACCTGACGGGACCGGCGTACAAGTGCTCCTGCCCGAGCCGGAAGTTCCCGTGCAAGCACGCGCTGGGGCTGCTGCTGCTCTGGTCCGCCGAGGGGGCCGGCGAGCCGGGCGAGGCGCCGGACTGGGCCGCGCAGTGGCTGGCGGACCGGGCGGCGAAGGCCGCCCGCCCGGCCGCCGGGTCGGGTGGCCCGGCGGATGCGGAGGCGGCGCGGAAGCGGGCCGAGCGGCGGGCGTCGCGGATCGGCGCGGGCGTCACCGAGCTGGAGCAGCGGCTGGCCGACCTGCTGCGCGGCGGGCTCGCGGGCCAGGAGCAGGCCGGTTACGCGGCGTGGGAGGAGACCGCGGCCCGGATGGTGGACGCCCAGGCTCCCGGACTGGCGGGCAGGGTCCGGGAGTTGGGGACGATACCCAGTTGCGGCCCCGGCTGGCCCGCCCGGATGCTGGAGGAGGCGGCGCTGCTGCACCTGCTGGACCGGGCCTGGCTCGGTGTGGCCGGGCTGCCCGATCAGCTGGCCGCGACGGTGCGCAGCCGAGTGGGACTGCCGGCTTCCGGGGAGGGGGAGGCCGTACGGGACCGCTGGCTGGTGCTGGCCCAGTACGACTCGGCGTCACCGGACGGCCGGCTCACCACCCGCCGGATATGGCTGCGCGGGCTGGAGGGCGGGCGGCCTGCCCTGGTCCTCGACTTCGGACCGCCCGGGCGGCCACCGGGGCTGGCGCTGCCCGTGGGGCTGGTGCTGGAGGCGGAGATCCGCTTCCGGCCCGGGTCCGCGGGGCTGCGGGCGGATCTCGGCGAGAGGTTCGCGGCGGCCGTGCCGTGCACCGAGGTTCCGGCCGGGGTGAGCACGGGGGCGGCGCTGGAGGCGTACGGGGCGGCACTGCGGGACGACCCGTGGCTGGAGTCCTGGCCGGTGGTGCTGGGCCCGGTGGTCCCGATACCGGGAGAGCTCGGCTGGCAGCTGGCGGACGCGGAGGGCACCTCCGCGCTGCCGGTGCCCCTCACCGGGGCGGGCAGCCGCTCGCGCGGGGGGCTGTGGCAGCTGGCCGCGCTGTCGGGCGGGGGCCCGGTGACGGTGTTCGGCGAATGCGGTCACCGGGGGTTCACCCCGCTGACCGCCTGGCAGCCGGGCTCGCCCGAACCGGTGCCCCTGGCCTGATCGGGCCGGGAAACAAGAGCGAACGCTGGGGGCCTGGGGGGTCCTGTGTCCTTTTCCGAGGACGGCGGGGAGTACGCGGCGGCGCGGGGGCGCCGGCGTGTGGTGACGAGAAGCCGGGGGGCTTGCATGAACGACAACCACGCCAGTTGAACGCAGTCGAACGAGCCGGACAGGTCGAGCAGGTCGAACGGGGCATGACGGCTCCGGTCCCGCGGAGGGGGCGGGACCGGGGCGCAGGACACGCAGCGGGAAGCGGGAAGAGGGAGGGGCGCGATGGACAAGGGCGATGAGGGGTACGGGGACTGGGAGGAGCTGGTCGGCGCGGCGCTGCTGGGCACCGACCGGCGCGGGGGCGGGGGCCCGACCGGTTCCGCGGAGGCGCTGCTGGACGCGGCGGCGGTGCACGCCGTACGGCGCCGGGCCGGGCTGCGGCCGGCCGAGGCCGCCCCCCGCCCGGAGCCCGCGCCGCGGGACCCGCGTCCGGCACCGCCGGAGGCGGCCCGGCGGCGGCTCGCGCAGCTGCTGGCGGGCCGTTCGAATGCGGCCGGCAGTGGCGGGCGGCGGGGGGCCGCCCCGGATCTGACGGAGCTGCTGCCCCAGTGGCTGGCCGCCGCCCGACGCCACGGCTACCGCTCGCCGGCCGCGCTCCTGCCCGCACTGTTGGACGCGGCCCGGGCGCGCACGGACCTGCGGCCGCACGCCCTGGCCCTGGCCGGGGTGCGGGGGCTGTGGCTGGCCCGGCTGAATCCGGACTGGCGGTTCGCCCTGCGCGGCGGGACGGGCGGCGCCGGGGAGCTCCCGGACGTGACGGACCCGGCGGGGGTGGAACGGCTGTGGCAGGAAGGGCTGTTCGCGGAACGGGTGGCGCTGCTGGGTGCCGTACGAGCCCATGAGGCGGCGGCTGCGCCACGGCTGCTGGAGACGACCTGGAGCACCGAACGGGCCGAGGACCGGCTGATGTTCCTCGACTCGCTGAGGCTGGGCCTGTCGGACGGGGACGAGCCGTTCCTGGAGGCGGCGCTCGGCGACCGCAGCCGCAATGTCCGCGCGACGGCCGCCGAGCTGCTGTCGGCGCTGCCCCGCTCGGCACTGGCGCGGCGGATGGCGGAGCGCGCGCTGGCCTGCGTGGGCCCCGAGGGGGTGGCCCCGCCGGCCGAGTGCGATGCGGGGATGCTCCGCGACGGGGTGGTCAAGCGGCCGCCGGCCGGGCGCGGGGAGCGGGCCTGGTGGCTCGGGCAGCTGGTGGAGGCGGCCCCGCTGTCGTGCTGGCCGGAGCGGTTCGGGGGCCTCGGCCCGGCGGAGATAGTGGCCCTGCCCATCGCCGAGGGCGAGGGCTGGACCGAGGAACTGCACGCGGCGTGGTGCCGGGCGGCGGTGCGCCAGCGCGACGCGGAGTGGTCGCGGGCGCTGCTGGGCCCCGCCTCCGCGCCACCAGCGGCGGGCCCGGGCACGGCCTCGCTGGCGGAGCGGGCCAAGCTGCTGTCGATCCTGCCGGACGGGGAGCGGGCGGACTGGGTCGCGGAGTTCATCCGCGCCCACGGGCTGTCGGAGGCGTTCCAGCTGCTCGGGGTGTGCGTGGTGCCGTGGGCGGGGGCGCTGGGCCGGGCCGTCGTGGACGCGCTCGACATAGCCCGGGAAGCGGGCAGCTACCCGTGGAGCTTCAGCGGGGTGATGGGGCTCGCGGAGCGCTGCCTCGACCCTGCGGAAGCCGGGCGGCTGGAGGCGCTGACCGCGGCCGCGGAGGATCCGCAGGACGCGGTGCCGGGGGCTGCCGCGTACTGGGCCGAGGCGTTCCAGCGGCTCGTCGCCACGCTCCGGCTGCGCGAGGCCATGCTCGCGGAGCTCGCCCCGGCCGCCTGATCCCTCCCGGGGGCTGGGTGGGCCGGTGCGGCTCGACAACCTGGGGCTCCGCCCCAGACCCCGCTCCTCAAACTCCCCCAGCTACCGCTGGGAGGTGCCCCCTGGCGGGGCTGGATTCGCCTACTGCCGGACGTTCGCGCGGACCCAGTCGACGATCGCGGTCGTCGTCGCACCGGGGGTGAAGATGGCGGCCACGCCCTTCGCCTTGAGCGGGGCGATGTCGTCTTCCGGGATGATGCCGCCGCCGAAGACCTTGATGTCCTCCGCGTCGCGCTCCTTGAGCAGTTCGAGGACGCGGGCGAACAGCGTGTTGTGGGCGCCGGAGAGGATCGAGAGGCCGATCGCGTCGGCGTCCTCCTGAATGGCGGTGTCCACGATCTGCTCGGGGGTCTGGTGCAGGCCCGTGTAGATGACCTCCATGCCGGCGTCCCGCAGCGCCCGCGCGATCACCTTGGCCCCTCGGTCGTGGCCGTCGAGACCCGGCTTGGCCACCACCACACGGATCGGACCGGTCACACCCATCGCACTGCCTCCCGAGTGAACGAACGTTAAGTACAGCATCGCGCACGCCACCGTTTCACGGTCAACCACGAGGGGGAAATCACACGTGGGACGGCATTGCGCCACCGTGCCGACAGCCGCACGGCACGGTGGCGCCACCTGCCGCGGTCCCGAAGGCTCAGGGGAGGCCAGGGGAGGCCGCGATGGGGCTGTCCATTCCTGCGATGTCGATACCCACCACGGGTGCCGCGTTGAGGGCCGGCGCCCTCGAGGTGGTCGTGCTCGGCGGGCACCTCCTCCTCTATCCCACGGGAGTGCGCCAGGAGAAGATCGCCCCCGACCCGCCTTCGGCTCGGCCGCCCGCACTCCTCCTCCACGGGTTCACGGACAACCGCTCCGTCTTCGTCCTGCTGCGCCGCGCCCTCGGGGCGGGCGGCCGGCGGCACGTGGAGGCGTACAACTACTCCCCCTTCACCCGCGACCTGCGCGTCACCGCCCGCCATCTCGCCCGGCGCGTCGAGGAGCTGTGCGCGCGCACCGGGCAGGACCGCGTGGACCTCGTCGGGCACAGCCTGGGCGGGCTGGTCGGCCGGTACTACGTGCAGCGCCTCGGCGGTGACGCCCGCGTCCGCACGCTCGTCACGCTCGGCACCCCGCATGCGGGCACGGCGGTCGCCCCCTTCATGGACGCGCACCCGCTGGTCCGGCAGATGCGGCCGGACTCCGAGGTGCTGGCCGAACTGGCCCTGCCCGCGCCCGGCTGCGCCACTCGATGCGTCGCGTTCTGGAGCGAGTTCGACGCGCTGATGGCCCCGGTGGGCGCGGCCCGGATCGAACACCCCGATCTGCTCGCGGAGAACGTGCAGGTCACCGGTATCGGGCACCTCGCCCTGCCCGCGCACCCCACCGTGATCGCCGCCGTCCGGCGGGCCCTCGACGGGCCCTGCGCGGCGGTGGCCGAGGGCCCGGGAGCCGCGTCGGTCGCATAGCCACAAAGCGACCTGGAGTCGAACGAATTTCGAACTCAAGGCCAAGGGTGCGTCTTTCGGCGACCGAAAGGCGGCCGAATGCCCGGTTCCTGCGATGCGGAAACCCGCAGAAGATTGTCGATGCGAGTAACCGCCGGGTACAGTCACGCCACTGCTCTCCTCCGGTGAACCTCCGGTTCCCGGCCACCCAGGCCCCCACTGCCGAGGCGAAAGAGAAGTTGGTGAACGACCGCCCCTCGTCGGGCCAGTACCCGGATCTCGGGTACGACGGCCTCGGCACCACCACTTTCGCTGGTGACTCGCCCTACGTTTCCTATGAAACGCAGGGCGGCTCCGCATCTGGGCTCAACTATGCGGGCTACGGCTCCTACGAGACCGGCGCGTACGACACCACTGCGTGGACCTCTCAGGACGGTTACCTGTCCACGATCCCGGCCCAGAGCATCCCCGCGGACACGGCGGGCACGGGCCAGTGGGATTCCAGCGCCTGGAGCACCCCGAGCACGGACTACTCCGCTTACCAGTCGGCGTCTTCCTTCGGCTACGACACCTCGGCCGAGCAGACCGGGCACTGGGCGATGCCGGGCTACGGCACCGAGACCGGCGCATACGACGCCACCGCCTGGAACACGGCCGGCACCACCGCCGACTACTCGGACTACTCCGGCTACGCAACCGAGCAGCAGGCGCATCAGACGCAGCAGGTAGAGCAGCACCAGGAGTACGCGTACGAGGCGACCACGGTCGGCTACGCCTACGAGGTGCCCGTCGCCCCCGTCGCCGAGGCCGACGGCTACGTCGAGACCTCCGTCTTCGAGGTCGTCGACGGCGAGCTCGACCTCGACCTCGACTTGGACCTCGACGCGCCACTCGACGAAGCGCCCGCCGTCCACGACCTGCCCACCCAGGCCATGCCGGTGACCTCCGCCCCGCGCTCCGCCCGCCGCAACGCCCCCAAGGGCAACGCGAAGGCCGCCGCGAAGGGCAACGCCAAGGCGGGCAACAGCCGTCGCCGCACCCCGGCGAAGCGTTCCGCCCTGCTGACCGTGGCCGTGCCCTCCGCCTGCGTGATGGGCGTCGCGGGTATCGCCGCCGCCTCCGTCAGCGGTCTCACCGGCGCCGAGAAGTCCTCCGAGGACACCACCACGATGGCCGCGCCCGACCCGGCCTCGGTGAAGCCGGTCGCGGCGAACACCAAGCTCGACACCCAGCTGGCGGCCCTCAGCGCCGACGCCGGCGACTTCGCGGACCGCGCGAGCCGCACGCAGGAGCGCATCGACCTGCGCGAGCGTCAGGAAGAGGAAAAGAAGAAGAAGGCGGAGGAGGCGGCGGCCAAGGAGGCGGCCCGCCCCAAGTTCGCGGTCCCCGTCTCGCAGCACGGCCTCAGCGCCAGCTTCGGGCAGGCCGGCGGCATGTGGATGTCCGTGCACACCGGCATCGACTTCCCGGTCTCCTACGGAACCCCGGTCATGGCCGCCACCGACGGCACCGTGCGCACGCAGTACAACAGCGCCTACGGGAACATGGCCATAGTGACCGCCCCCGACGGCACCGAGACCTGGTACTGCCACCTGAGCAGCACCAAGATCCGCGGCGGCAAGGTCAAGGCGGGCGACGTCATCGCGTACTCCGGCAACTCCGGCAACTCCACCGGCCCGCACCTCCACTTCGAGGTACGGCCCGGCGGCGGCAGCGCGATCGACCCCCTGTCGTGGCTCCGCAGCCACGGCCTGGACCCCCGCTGAACAACCCCCCTCCGCTAAGGCCCCCGCTACAGGGGCCCCCGCCGAGCAGGGCTGCTACCGCTACAACTACAGCTTCTGCACCGGCGCGTAGCGCAGGAGCAGCCGCTTCGGCTTGTCGTCCCCGAAGTCGATGGTGGCCTGCGCGTCCGAGCCCGCGCCCTTGACCTCCATGACGGTGCCCAGCCCGAACTGGTCGTGCGTGACCCGGTCCCCGACCGCGAGCCCGATGACCGGCTTGTCGGCGGCCCGGCGCGTCGCGAATCCCGACGGACCCGACTTCGTACGGGACGAGGACAGGAACGACTCCGGCGAGGTCCCGAACGAGGCCTTGCCGCCGCCCAGGCTCCGCATCGGCCCGGCCGGCTTCTGCGCCGCGCCCGTGCGCTTCCAGTGCAGGTACTGCGCCGGGATCTCGTCCAGGAACCGCGACGGCGGGTTGTACGAGGGCGTGCCCCACGCGCTGCGCATGCTGGAGCGGGTCAGGTACAGCCGCTCGCGCGCCCGCGTGATGCCCACGTAGGCGAGCCGGCGCTCCTCCTCCAGCTCCTTGGTCTGGCCCAGCGCCCGCATGTGCGGGAAGACCCCGTCCTCCATGCCGGTCAGGAAGACCACCGGGAACTCGAGGCCCTTGGCCGTGTGCAGGGTCATCAGGGTGATGACGCCCGTGCCGTCGGTGTCCTCGTCCGGGATCTGGTCGGAGTCGGCGACGAGCGCGACCTGCTCCAGGAACTCGGCGAGCGTGCCGGGGCCGGGGGCCGGGGCGCCGGTCTCGGCCGCCTCGGTGGCCGCCGCCTCCCGGGCCTGCTCGAACTCGAGCGCCACGGCCGCGAGTTCCTGGAGGTTCTCGATGCGCGTCTCGTCCTGCGGGTCGGTGGAGGCCTGGAGCTCGGCGAGGTACCCGGTGCGCTCCAGCACCGCCTCCAGCACCACCGCGGGACCGGCGCCGGAGTCGACGATGGTCCGCAGCTCCTCCATCAGCACGTTGAACCGCTTCACCGCGTTCGTCGAGCGCGCGGCCATGCCGAAGGCCTCGTCCACGCGGCGCAGCGCCTGCGGGAAGGTGATCTTCTCGCGCATCGCGAGCGCGTCGATCATCGCCTCGGCGCGCTCGCCGATGCCGCGCTTGGGCACGTTGAGGATGCGGCGCAGCGGGACGTTGTCCTCGGGGTTCGCGAGGACGCGCAGGTACGCGAGGACGTCGCGGACCTCCTTGCGCTCGTAGAACCGGACGCCGCCGACGACCTTGTAGGGCAGTCCGACGCGGATGAAGATCTCCTCGAACACGCGCGACTGGGCGTTGGTCCGGTAGAAGATCGCGACGTCGCCCGCCTTGGCGTCGCCCGCGTCCGTCAGCCGGTCGATCTCGTCGGCGACGAACTGGGCCTCGTCGTGCTCGGTGTCGGCGACGTAGCCGGTGATGGTGGCGCCGGTGCCGGCCTGGGTCCACAGGTTCTTCGCGCGGCGGTTCTCGTTGCGCTCGATGACCGCGTTGGCGGCGGAGAGGATCGTCTGCGTGGAGCGGTAGTTCTGCTCCAGCAGGATCGTCGTCGCGTCCTTGTAGTCCTCCTCGAACTGGAGGATGTTGCGGATGGTCGCGCCGCGGAAGGCGTAGATCGACTGGTCGGCGTCACCCACCACGCACAGCTCGGCCGGGCCGAGGTCCGGGTAGCCGGTGCCGACCAGCTCGCGCACGAGCGTGTACTGGGCGTGGTTGGTGTCCTGGTACTCGTCGACCAGGACGTGGCGGAAGCGGCGCCGGTAGTGCTCGGCGACGTCCGGGAACGCCTGGAGCAGGTGGACCGTGGTCATGATGATGTCGTCGAAGTCGAGCGCGTTGGCCTCGCGCAGCCGCCCCTGGTACATCGCGTACGCCTGGGCGAGGGTCTTCTCGAAGCCGTCCGCCGCCTGGGCCGCGAAGGCGTCCTCGTCGATCAGCTCGTTCTTGAGGTTCGAGATCTTGGCGTTGAAGGACTTCGGCGGGAACTTCTTCGGGTCCAGGTCCAGGTCCCGGCAGACGAGCGCCATCAGGCGCTTCGAGTCGGCCGCGTCGTAGATCGAGAACGAGGAGGTGAAGCCGAGCCGCTTGGACTCGCGGCGCAGTATCCGCACGCACGCGCTGTGGAAGGTGGAGACCCACATCGCGTTCGCGCGCGGGCCGACCAGGCCCTCGACGCGCTCCTTCATCTCACCGGCGGCCTTGTTGGTGAAGGTGATCGCCAGGATCTGGCCGGGGTGGACGTTCCGCGCGGACAGCAGGTGCCCGATGCGGTGCGTCAGCACGCGGGTCTTGCCTGAGCCGGCGCCGGCCACGATGAGCAGCGGGGAGCCCGCGTGGACCACGGCCGCGGCCTGCTGCTCGTTCAGACCGTCCAGGAGCGTCGCCGGGTCGATGACGGGCTTGGGGGCGCCGTCCCGGTAGTACGCGTCTCCGCTCATGGGCATGTCGAACTTGCCCCCGAAGAGATCGTCCGCGCCCGACTCGGGGGCGGCGTGGTCCTCGGGTGGCGGCGGGACCTCGTCGGAGGGGGTGAGGTCGGCCAGGAAGCTGTCGTCAAAGAGGCTGCTCATCGCATTCCGAGTCTAGGGGGCGGGACCGACACCCGAGCACGAGTTCCAGGAGACCGGGGAAGCGGAGGTCCAGGTCGTCGCGGCGCAGGGCCAGGTAGAGCTTGCGGCCTTGGGGGCGCTGGCAGATCACGCCGCTCTCGCGCAGCGTCTTGAGGTGGTGCGTCACGCTCGACCGGGGCAGGTCGGGCACCACCTCGCCGCAGAAGGCCTCCTCGCCCGAGGCGAGCTTGCGGACGATCTCCAGCCGGGCCGGGTGCCCGAGGGCCGCCAGGACGTCGACCAGCTCGATGCGGTCGGTGGCGGGGTGGGTCAGCTCAGCAGCCATGCCCCAACTGTACGCAGTTCTCGTACGGACATTGCCAGACCGTTCGAAGATCTCGTACTGTCGTGACCGTACGAGATCTTCGTACGGTCATTCCGACGTGAGGACACCCCATGCCCGCCACCGCCCCCGACACCGCCGCCCTCGACGACGCCGCCCTCGCCGCCTCCCTCGACGGCGGCTTCACCAGCCGCCACGCCGAGGTCAACGGCACCCGCCTGCACTACGTGGAGGGCGGCAGCGGCGAACCACTCGTCCTCCTCGGCGGCTGGCCGCAGACCTGGTGGCAGTGGAACAAGGTGATGCCCGCACTGGCCCGCCGCAACCGGGTGATCGCCGTAGACCTGCGCGGCATGGGCGGCTCCGCCAAGCCCGAGGGCGGGTACGACAAGAAGACGATGGCCGCCGACCTCCGCGGCCTCCTCGACCACCTCGCCATCGGATCCGCGCACATCGCCGGCCACGACATCGGCGCGATGGTCGCCTACGCCTTCGCCGCCAACCACCCCGGGGCCACCCGCAAGATCGCCCTGCTCGACGTCTCCCACCCCGACGAGAGCTGGGCGCAGATGCCCCTGCTCCCCCGGCCCGGCCTGCACCACCTGTGGTGGTTCGCCTTCAACCAGGTGGAGGGCCTGCCCGAGCAGCTCCTGGCGGGCCGCTACCACCTGCTGCTGGACTGGCTGTTCGCGAACGCGTCCGTCGACCAGGCCTCGATCGACGCCCGTTCCCGCGCGGTGTACGCCCGCGCGTACGACTCCCCGGAGGCGATCCGCGCCGGCAACGCCTGGTACCGCGCCTTCGCCCAGGACATCGCCGACCTCGCCGGCTACGCCCCCGTGACCGCGCCGCTGCTCGCCCTCGGCGGCGAGTACAGCAACTACGCGTCGCTGGCAGCCTCCGTCCCGGCGCTCGGCACCGACACCCGGGTCGTCCGCGTCGACGGCAGCGGCCACTACGTGGCGGAGGAGCAGCCGGAGTTCGTTCTGGCCGAGCTGACTCGATTCTTCGGCTGACCGGCGTGTCGTCGGGCAGCACTCGGCGCCGGTCACGCAGCGCCAGCGCCACGCCGGGCGCCCCGGCGTGGCGCGCACCCCGCGCTCACCCTGCGTATCAGCGGGAGTTGAGGACCGCGCCCTCAACTCGCCGCCCCCACTCCTCCGTTCGTGGCACACGAGTCGCCGCTTCGGCCGAGCCCACCTAGCGTCGAGCCGAGCGGGGTGCATTTCGCACCTTTCGCCCCGATCTTTCCGCCAGGAGGATTCACCATGCGTGCGATACGTGCCGCGTCCGTCGCCCTGCTGTCCACCGCCACGCTCGCGCTCGCCGCGCCGCTGGCCTCGGCCAACGGCGGCGGGACCACGCCCAACGTCACGTCGTTCGGCTTCACCGTCTCCCCCACCACCGTCGCCGCCGGCGGGACGGTGACCCTGAACGCGACCGGCTGCCAGGAGCCGCTGGTCAAGGTCTCCTCGGGCATCTTCGACGCGGTCGAGCTCAACGAGGGCAAGCCCGCCACCGCCAAGGTCGACGCCGACGCCAAGCCGGGCGCGCAGTACGAGGTGACCTTCGACTGCAAGGGCGAGAAGGGCACCACCACCCTCACCGTCGCCGGCGCGGCCACCACCAAGCCCGGCGAGCCCGCTGAGAGCACGGCCCCCCACAAGGGCGTGAAGGCCGGCCTCGGCGGCGGCGCCGGCGGCCTGAACGCCACGGAGGTCGCGGTCGGTTCCGCCCTCCTCGTGGGCGCCGTCGGCGGCGGCGTGGTCCTGATGCGCCGCCGCGCCGACGGCCGCGCCTGACCCCGAGACTCCCGGGCCCGTCCGGCCGCCCCTGGCTGTGGGACGGGCCCGGGCCATGCCCCCGCAGAAGCACAAGGAGAAGGCCCATGGCAGGCCCCGGTACCAAGCCCCGCAGCGGCTGGGGCGTCGTCGCCGTCGTCGCCCTCAGCGGCATCTACCTCCTCGGCAACGGCCTCGACGCGGGCGGCGGCCCCCCGCAGCCCGCGCAGGCCGCCACCCTGGTCAGCGACCCGGCCCACGACGCGGCGGCCCGCGCCCTGCCGCCGGCCCCCGAGCCCCTGAAGGCCTCCGCCCCGCGGCGGGTGCGCATCCCCGCCCTGCGGATCGACGCGCCCGTCACCCGCGTCGGGCTCGACGCGGAGGGCTGGGTGGACGCTCCTCCCCCGCAGGACCGGAACCTCGCGGGCTGGTACGAGGGCTCCCCCACCCCCGGCTCCCTGGGCACGGCCGTGCTCGACGGCCACGTCGACAACAAGCAGGGCCCCGCCGTCTTCTACGAACTCGGCTCCCTCAAGCAGGGGCAGCGCATCGAGGTGGACCGCGCGGACGGCCGTACCGCCGTGTTCACGGTGTACGGCGTCGAGGTGGTCGGGAAGGACGACTTCCCGGCCGCCCGCGTATACGGCCCCAAGGGCGAAGCCGAGCTCCGCGTGATCACCTGCGGCGGCGGTTTCTCGAAGAAGACGGGCTACGACGGCAACGTCGTCGTCTTCGCCCGCCTGACCGAAGTCCGCGCATAGCCACCCCGTACGCTCGGGGCCATGACTGTCCTCATCAATGTCTTCGTCGGCCTGCACATCATCGGGATCGCCTCGCTCCTCGGCGGGTTCCTCACGCAGATGAAGGCGATGAGCGCGGGCACCGCCCGCTTCGTGCCGGCGATGCTGCACGGCGCGCTCACCATGCTCGTCACCGGCGTGCTCCTGGTCGGCTTCCGCGAGATGGACGGCGGCCCCGTCAACCACATCAAGATCGGCGTGAAGCTCGCCGTCCTCTTCGTGATCCTCGCCCTCGTCTACGTCAAGCGCGACGAGGAGACGGTGGACAAGGCGGTGTTCGGCGCGGTCGGCGGACTGACCATCGCCAATATCTTTATCGCCGTTCTCTGGCACTGACGACGCCCGATCCACCACATCCGATCACTTCGGATCATCTCGTCATTCGCCCGTTACTTTCAGGTTTAGCGTCCTCCCCCAAGACCCAGCCGACAGGGGAAGGACGTGAGGCCCTCGTGGCCAGTCATCGAAAGCCCAGGCAGCGCCCGCTCTCCGGCGGCACGGTACGGACGACCGCCGCCACCCTCGCCCTCGCGGGCGCTGCCACCGCCACCGCCTTCGAAGGCACCTCCCAGGCCGATCCCCAGCCCACCCCCTCCCAGGTCAAGTCGGAGGTGGACCGGCTCTACGAGGAGGCCGAGGCGGCGACCGAGCGGTACAACGGGGCGAAGGAGAAGGCCGACGAGGCCGAGCGCGCGCTCACCGCCCTGCGCGAGGAGACCGCCCGCAAGACCGACCAGCTCAACACCGCCCGCAGCGCACTGGGTTCGCTCGCCGCCGGCCAGTACCGCAGCGGCTCCCTCGGCACCGCCGTGCAGCTCGCGCTGGCCGCCGACCCGCAGGAGTACCTGGACCAGGCCTCCTTCATCAGCCGCGCCCAGGACCGCAACGCCGCCGGGATCAGCACCGTGCGCCGCCACCTCGACGAGGTCGGCAAGCTGCGGGAGCAGGCCGCCGGCCGGCTCGCCGACCTGCGCGCCCGGCAGGACGAACTCGCCGAGCACAAGGCGGCGATCGAGGGGAAGCTCGGCACCGCCAAGCGCCTGCTCGCCCGGCTCACCGCCGAGCAGCGGGCCGCGTACGAGGCCCAGTCGGCCGGCGCCGCCCCCGCCGGGCCGCGCACCACGACCCCGCTGCCGCCCTCCGACGGCTCCCGCGCGGCGCGCGCCGTGGCCTTCGCGCACGGGGCGATCGGGAAGCCGTACGTCTGGGGCGCGACGGGCCCGGGGTCCTTCGACTGCTCGGGACTGACCCAGGCGGCCTGGCGCTCGGCGGGGGTCTCGCTGCCCCGCACCACCTACACCCAGATCAACGCCGGGCAGCGCGTCTCCCGCGACCAACTGGCCCCGGGCGACCTGGTGTTCTTCTACTCCGGGGTGACCCACGTCGGGCTGTACATCGGCAACGGCCAGATGATCCACGCCCCGCGCCCCGGCTCCACGGTCCGCGTGGCCCCGATCGACTCGATGCCGTGGGCGGGCGCCTCCCGCCCGGCCTAGGGGGCCTTCACGATGCCGCTCAGCCAGCCGAAGGTCTGCGGGAGCTGCTTGGACCATGCTTCGAGGTTGTGGCCGCCGACCACCTTCTCCGCGTGCACCACGGTCGGGGCCTTCGCCAGGCCCTTGAGGTCCATGCCGGACAGGTAGCCGTCGTGCTCGGCGCCCGACATCCACAGCGAGACCGCCGGCGGCTGGGGAGCGGCCTGCAGGACGGCCTTCAGGTTGTGCGTACGGCGCAGCTCCGGGTCCTGGGCGACCAGCGAGGAGGGCTCCTGGCCCGGGTCGTTGTAGCCGGACAGGGAGACGGCCGCGCTGTAGCGGTCGGGGTGGGCCATGGCCAGCTTGGCGGCGCAGTACGCGCCCGCCGAGTAGCCGGCGACGCCCCAGGTGCGGGAGTCCTCCGACGCCCGGAAGTTGTCGACGACCATCTTGCGGACGTCGACGCTGAACCAGCTGTCGGCGTTGACCTTTCCGGGGATGTTGGCGCAGCCGGTGTCGCCGTTGCCGAGCAGCATGGCGCGCGGGGAGACGAGGATGAAGGGCTGCACCTTGCCGCTCTTCATCAGCGGCTCCAGCACCTCGTGCGCCTTGAGCCCCTGGAACCAGGACTTGCCGGTCCCGGGGATCCCGGGGATCAGCTCGACCACCGGGAACTTCTTGTTCTTGTAGGCCGGGTCGTCGTACTGGGGCGGCAGCCACACCATGACGTCGCCCCTGACCCCGGAGATCTTGCCGTCGAGTTCGGTCTTCTTGACCCGCCCGCCGAGGCCGTCCACCGGGTGGAACTCCTGGAGCACCTTCGGCGCCTTCTTGACCTCCTCCGCCTTCTTCCCGCCGAGCCCGTCCGGGCCGAGGTCGGGGGCGGCGGTGACGTACTTCCCGGTGCCGAAGAGGTCGCCCCAGGACGTGTAGAAGTGCTCGGCCCGGTTGACGGCGACGAACACCACCGCGACGGCGGTGACCTGCGCGAACACCACCATGAGCGCGCGCGTGAGCACGCGCACGGCCGCGGGGCCGCGCACCTTGCTCCACACGGCCAGCGGAAGGATGACGGCGATCGCGGTGAGCGCGATCGCCGTCACGAAGAAGGGTGTCCCCGTCAGGCTCATCACGCCACCCAAGAGGGCGGCCTGACATGTACCGGTTGCGCGGTCAGGATGCGGTGTGGATCACACCAGCCGGCGTGCCGTGGCCCAGCGGGTCAGTTCGTGGCGGTTGGAGAGCTGGAGCTTCCTGAGCACCGCCGAGACGTGCGATTCGACCGTCTTCACCGAGATGAACAGCTGCTTCGCGATCTCCTTGTACGCGTACCCGCGCGCGATCAGCCGCAGCACCTCGCGCTCGCGCTGCGTGAGCCGGTCCAGGTCCTCGTCGACCGGCGGGGCGTCCGTCGAGGCGAAGGCGTCGAGCACGAAACCGGCCAGGCGCGGCGAGAACACCGCGTCCCCGTCCTGGACGCGGAAGACCGAGTTCACCAGCTCGGTGCCGGTGATGGTCTTGGTGACGTATCCGCGGGCGCCGCCCCGGATGACCCCGATGACGTCCTCGGCCGCGTCGGACACCGACAGCGCCAGGAAGCGCACCGGGTTCTCGGCCGCCGCCATCAGCGGGGCGCAGCGCCGCAGCACCTCGACCCCGCCGCCGCCGGGCAGGTGCACGTCGAGCAGGACCACCTCGGGGCGGGTGGCGGTGATGACGGTGACGGCCTGGTCGACGTCGGCCGCCTCGCCGACGACCTCCACCCCGGTCCGGTCGGTCTCGCCGATCTCGGCCTGTACGCCCGCGCGGAACATCCGGTGGTCGTCGACGAGCACGACCCGGACCCTGCGGGTCTCCTTCTCAGCGCTGTCCTCGGTCATGCCGCTTTCGCCGCCCTCTCCATCTCCAGCTCGACTTCCGTGCCGCCGTCGGGCGCGGACCGCAGTCGTGCGGTCCCGCCGTTGCGCTGCATCCGGCCGATGATCGATTCTCGTACGCCCATGCGGTCGTCCGGTACCGCGTCGATGTCGAAGCCCGGTCCCCGGTCCCGTACGGACACGAACACCGTCTGCCCCTCCACCTCGGCGTACACCTGTACCGGCCCGCCGTCGCCACCGTACTTGGCGGCGTTGACCATCGCCTCGCGCGCGGCCTGGATCTGTGCCGCCAGCTTCTCGTCGAGGGGGCAGTCTCCGACGACCACGACCTCGATGGGGACCCCGTGGTGGTCCTCGACCTCGGCGGCGGTCTTCTTCACGGCGTCCGCGAGGGTGGCCGGCGCGTCGGCCTCGTCCTTGCCGGTGCCCTCGGGCTTGTACAGCCAGTTCCGCAGTTCGCGCTCCTGGGCCCGGGCGAGGCGGCGGACCTCGCCGACGTCCTCCGCGTTGCGCTGGATCAGGGTGAGGGTGTGCAGGACGGAGTCGTGGACGTGGGCGGCGACCTCGGCGCGCTCCTGGGCGCGGATGCGCATCAGGCGTTCCTCGGAGAGGTCCTGGGTCATCCGGATCAGCCAGGGCCCGGCGAGCAGGGCGACGCCGACGAGGACGGCGAGGGTGGCGGTGAGCACGTTGCCGAGCTGCGCGGCGGAGCCCCGTACGACGATGAAGACGGTCAGGCCCACACCGACGAGGGCGACTCCGGCGAGCGCCCGGGCGGCCTGGAACAGCCGGCCGCGGCCGCCTGCCGGATCGCCCCAGTGGGCGCGGCGGGCGTTGTCGGCCTGCCGCCATACGAGGACCACGCCCGCGCCGACCAGCACCGTCGGCCACACGTAGCGGCCGGAGGTGCCGCCGATCTCAAGCTTGGCGATGAAGATCCACACGCCGACGAGAAGGACGATCAGCGCGAGCACCTGCCCCTTGTCGGGTCTGCGCAGGTGCCGGCTGCCGTCCGCGAGGGTTTCGAAGAAGGAGCGGTTCTCGGTGCGGCCGCCGACGCCGAGCGGTACGAACACCCAGAACGCGGCGTACAGCATCACGCCGAGGCCGTCCCCGAACATGAACAAGCCGAGGAAGGTGAGCCGGACCCAGATCACGGGCAGGCCGAGGTGCCCGGCGAGACCTCGCGCGACCCCGCCGAGCATCCGGCCGTCGGCGCTGCGGTAGAGCTTGCGCGGCGGCGCCTCGTCGGAATCGGGTACGTGGTGGGGAACGGCTGCTACGGGCATGTCACCAAGGGTCACACGCGGGCAGGCGGGCGGGCATCAGGGCATCCCCCCATTCCGGCCCGGGGGATATCAGGGTTGCGCCAGGGTTGGGCCCGATGCCCGGGGCCGCCCCAGGCCGTCACCATGGACACATGACCGAAGTACACGACGCCCCGTCGGCAGACGCTGGGGCTCCGCAGCCTCCCGACGCCCGGCCGCCGCTCCGCCGCAGCAGGCGCGACAAGGTCCTCGCGGGCGTGTGCGGGGGCCTGGGCCGGTACTTCGACCTGGATCCGGTGGTCTTCCGGATCGTCATCGGCGTGCTCACCTTCACCGGGGGTGTCGGCCTGATCTTCTACGGCTTCGCGTGGCTGCTGCTCCCGCAGGAGGGCGAGGAGGACAGCGAGGCGAAGCGGCTGCTGACGGGCCGGGTCGAGGGGGCCACGCTGGCGGCGGTGTTCACGGCCCTGGTCGGCTGCGCGCTGTTCCTGTCGATGCTGACCAACGGCGGGCTGGCGGTCTTCTCGGTACTGGTCATCCTGGCGCTGGGCGGGGCCTCGCACTGGTCGCAGCGGCGCCGGGCCCACGCCCCGGAGGCCGAGGCGCCCGCCGCGCATTCGCCGGCCCCGCCGGAGACGCAGGCGCCGCCCGCCCCCGGCGGCCCGTCCTGGTGGCGGGACCCGCTGGTCAAGGACGGCACCACCGGCCCGGTCGGGGCCACCGGGTACCTGTGGGGGCCCGCGGACACGGAGTACGCCGACGACACGGCCCCGCGCGCCAAGGCTCCGCGGGCTCCCGAGGAACCGGCCTACGCACCGGCCCGCCCGCGCGGCGGGATCGGCGGGCGGGTCTTCGTCCTGGCGCTGCTGGCCGGGACGATCTCCACCGCCTCCGTGTGGGAGGGCAGCACCCTCAGCCACGCCCTGCAGATCGGGCTCGCCTCGGCGCTGGCCGTCTTCGGCCTCGGCCTCGCGGTCAGCTCCGTCAAGGGCCGCACCGGCTTCGGCACCATCCTGCTCGCCGTCGTCACGGCCGGACTGCTGGCGGGCGCCTCGGCGCTGCCCCGGGAGATCGGCACCGACTGGAAGCAGGTCGACTGGCGGCCGGCCGCGGTGGCCGACGTACGGCCCGTGTACGAGGCGGGCACCGGGCTCGCCACCTTGGACCTGAGCCGGCTGGACGTCCCGAAGGGCGCCACCGTGTCGGTCCGCGCCTCCATCGAGGCGGGGCGGCTGAAGGTGATCGTGCCCCGGGAGGTCACGGCGCGGGCCGACGTCTCGGTCGAGCTGGGCGACATCCACATGCCCGGGGAGACCGGCGTACGCATCAAGAGCGGCGGCGAAACCCAGGAGGCGACGCTGCCGCCCGCCGCCGGCACCGAGGCCGGCGGGACGATCGAGCTGCACCTCAACGCGGGTGTGGGACAGGTGGAGGTGGCCCGTGCCGCGTCATGAGTTCCAGCCGGGACGGCTCCTCGCGGGGATCGTGCTGCTGACCGCGGGAGTGGTGTACCTGCTCGACGCGGCGGGCGAGGCCGACGTGCCGTGGTTCCTGGTCATCCCCATGGCCCTGGGCGGGCTCTGCCTCGCCGCCCTGGTGGGGCTGGTGACCTACGCGGTGCGCAGGGACCGCCGGGACCGGATCAGCGAGTCCAGCGACAGGTAGGGCGCCCCGGCGAGGATCAGCGGGGTCCAGGCAATCATGTAGATCAGGTCGTTGCCGTAGTAGTACGGGGTCACGGCCCACGACACGGTGAGCCACAGGCTGAGCGAGATCAGCGCCCCGCCGACGGCCGCGATCCGGGTCAGCAGGCCGGCCAGCACACCGAGGCCGACCAGCAGCTCGCCGATGGCGATGGCCACGGCGAACCCGACGGGCGACTTCAGGGACAGGTCCACCAGGGCCGGGATCGCGGAGGAGTCGCGCACCCCGCTCATCACCTCGCCGATGGAACCGGGGCCGGTGGCGGACAGGAACGCGGAGTCGGTCAGCTTGTCCAGCCCCGCGTAGACGAAGGTCACGCCGAGGAAGATCCTCAGGGGCAGCAGCGCGTGGCGGGCGGCCAGGGCGCGCAGCCCCTCCGCTCCGGTCGGGACGTCAGTTCGGGTATGGGTCACGCGACATGTGTACCCCCATCACTCGGCGACGTCGATGGTGCATCGGTTGGATTCCACCCCCGCGGCCGTGATGACCTGAATGTCGATCCGCCCGGGCTCCACTTCCGCCGGCACCGGCACGGTCAGCACCGCGTCGGAGGGGTTGGTGAACCCGCCCGCCACCGGGACCAGCGGCACGTGCACGTGGACCGTCCCGATCCGCACCACCAGCCGCGCCAGCATCTCCGGCGTCTGCGCCCCTGGTGGTACGAAGCCCACGCCCCGGATCTCGATGTCGTCCCCAGGGCGGACCGCGGCGTCCAGGTCCCCGGGCTCCCGTCTGCGGACCACCGACAGCACGAGCGGCCGGCTGCCCTCGGCGTACTTCGCCGCCAGGTACACCGCCGCCGACAGCGCCACCAGCAGGGCCAGCGCCCACGGCAGCTGCGGGAGCCGTTCGGGGAAGCGGGCCAGCGACACCGCCGCGTAGCCCAGCACCACCGTGGACACCAGCACGTACTGCGCGTCCGGGAAGCTGCCGCGGCCCGCGTCGTCCGTCAGCAGGTCCACCCCGCGCGGCCGGTCGGCGGGCAGCTTCTGCAGCCGCTGCCCCATGATCCGTACGGAGACCACCCGGCGCACCAGCACCGCCACCGCCGAGGTCAGCGACACCACCGCCAGCAGCGGCAGCGCCCGGTCCAGCGCGAGCCCCGCGTACAGGGCCTGGCGCTCCGGGCCGGGCGAGGAGGCCGCCAGCCGCAGCGCGGGCAGCAGCGTCGCGAAGGCCGTCAGCACGACCCAGGCGCTCGCCGCCGCCTTCGAGGTGGACAGCCGGTTGTCCTCGCCGACCAGCGGGGCCAGCAGCCCGCCGCGCACCGACTGGGCGCGCGCCGCGACCGTGAGCAGCCCGGCCAGCACCAGCGCGGCCAGCAGCCCGGCGGTGCGGGCGGTGGACCAGCCGGTGCCGAGGGCGGTGCCGACCTGGACCAGCAGCAGGACCCCGGCCGCGATCCACACGGCGAGGACGGCCCGCCGGGAGAACAGGTACAGCCAGGAGTTCCCGGCCTCCCGGCCCCGGTCGGCGGCCGTGCGGGCCGACAGGGTCAGCTCGTCGGAGACCCACTGGCGGGAGGCGCCGAGGGAGTGCGCGACGGCGGCGGGCACGCCCTGCCCGGAGGCGAACTCGTCGCGCTTCTCCAGGAACGCGGCGACCGCGCGGCGGTGCCCCTCCCGTGCGCACTCCTCGCAGCCGCAGGCGGCCGTATGCGTACCCCGGGACATCTCTTGGACAGCCACGTGCGTGCCGCCTCTCTGAACTACGGTGCAATGCCAGCGAATTGTGCACCACTGCGGCAGTGCTCCGGATTGCGCACGATGTCAGAGCAGGTGATTAACCGTTCATGATGTTGACGCCACCTGCTCCCTGAGGGGTTGGTAGCTCACCCACGCGGCCAGATCGGACCCGAACCGCTCCCGGGTGGCGACCGCCGCCCGGTGGTCGACCGGCACCGGCTTCCCGGCCGCCCGGGCGATCAGCTGCACCTGCGCCGCCCGCTCCGCCGCGATGAACCACCAGACCGCCGCGTCCACCGAGTCCCCGACCGTCAGCAGCCCCCGGTTGCGCAGGACGAGCGCCTTGTACGGGCCCAGCGCGTGCGCGGTCCGGCCGGGATCGTCCGCCCCGGTGTACTCGTCCAGCAGCGCGTGGTCCTCGTAGAAGGCGCAGGCCTCCTGGCTGATCGGGGCCAGCAGTTCGCCCAGCGCCGCGAGCGCGCGGCCGTACGGGGCCTGCGCGCGCACGACGGCCACCGCGCCGGGCCGGGCCCGGTGGACGGCGGCGTGCACGGCGAAGGCCAGCTCGTTGACCCGGCGGCCGCCCCGGAGCACCCGCCCGTCCCCGTCGACCAGCAGCAGGTCGTCGGCGGTGAGGCCGGCGAAGGCCCGCCCGAAGGGATTCACCCAGTAGCAGTCCCCGAACTCGGGGTCCCGCGCGGTGATCTGCCCGCCCACCCCGTCCTCGTACCCGAGCCGCCCCAGCAGCCGCAGCGCCTCGGCGAGGCGGTCCTTGCGGTGTTCGCGTGCCTCCTCGGCGGTGGCGTGCACGGGCGGCATCTCGAAGCCGAGCCGCTCCACGGGCACGGGTACGGGCTGATCGGGCATGGCCCCTCCTTCGGTTCGCGGCGCAAGGTACCGGCGCGACCGTCAAGTGGCCAGAGAAACGACGGCGCCGCCGCTCAGTCGGGCTGAGCGGCGGCGCCGTCGTACGGGGGCGGGGCCCCCTACTCCCACTCGATGGTGCCCGGGGGCTTGCTCGTGCAGTCGAGGACCACGCGGTTGACCTCCGGCACCTCGTTGGTGATGCGGGTGGAGATCCGGGCGAGCACCTCGTACGGCATGCGCGTCCAGTCCGCGGTCATCGCGTCCTCGGAGGAGACGGGGCGCAGCACGATCGGGTGGCCGTAGGTACGGCCGTCACCCTGCACGCCGACGCTGCGGACGTCGGCCAGCAGCACGACCGGGCACTGCCAGATCTCGCGGTCCAGGCCGGCCGCGGAGAGCTCGTGGCGGGCGATGGCGTCGGCCTCGCGCAGCAGGTCCAGGCGCTCCTTGGTGACCTCGCCGACGATGCGGATGCCGAGGCCGGGGCCCGGGAAGGGCTGGCGCTGGACGATCTCGTCGGGCAGGCCGAGCTCCTGGCCGACCATCCGGACCTCGTCCTTGAACAGCTGGCGCAGCGGCTCGACGAGCTCGAACTCGATGTCGTCGGGCAGGCCGCCCACGTTGTGGTGGGACTTGATGTTCGCGGTGCCGGTGCCGCCGCCGGACTCGACGACGTCCGGGTACAGGGTGCCCTGGACGAGGAAGGCGACCGCCGGGCCCTCCTCCTGGAGGATCTCCAGCTGGGCCTGCTCGAAGACGCGGATGAACTCGCGGCCGATGATCTTCCGCTTGGTCTCCGGGTCGGAGACGCCGGCGAGCGCGTTCAGGAAGCGCTCCTGCGCGTCGACGACCTTCAGCTGCACGCCGGTGGCGGCGACGAAGTCCTTCTCGACCTGCTCGGTCTCGCCCTTGCGCATCAGGCCGTGGTCGACGTAGACGCAGGTCAGCTGCGAGCCGATGGCCTTCTGCACGAGGGCCGCGGCGACCGCGGAGTCCACGCCGCCGGAGAGGCCGCAGATGGCGCGCTTGTCGCCGACCTGCTCGCGGATGGCCGCGACCTGCTCCTCGACGATGTTGCCGGTGGTCCAGGTGGGCTCCAGGCCGGCGCCGCGGTAGAGGAAGTGCTCCAGGACCTGCTGGCCGTGCGTGGAGTGCATCACCTCGGGGTGGTACTGCACGCCGTACAGCTTCTTCTCGTCGTTCTCGAAGGCCGCGACCGGGACGACGTTCGTCGACGCGGTGACGGTGAAGCCCTCGGGGGCGGCGGAGCAGGCGTCGCCGTGGGACATCCACACCGACTGGTTCTCGGGGGTGCCCTCGAAGAGGGTGGAGCCGGCCTTGGAGACGGCCAGCGGGGTGCGGCCGTACTCGCGGGCGCCGGTGTTGTCGACCTGGCCGCCGAGGGTGGTCGCCATCAGCTGGAAGCCGTAGCACATGCCGAAGACGGGGACCCCGGCCTCGAACAGGGAGCGGTCGAGCTGCGGGGCGCCCTCCTCGTACACGGAGGACGGTCCGCCGGAGAGGATGATCGCCTTGGGGTTCTTGGCCAGCATCTCGTCGACGGGCATCGAACTCGGCACGATCTCGCTGTAGACCCGTGCCTCGCGGACGCGGCGGGCGATGAGCTGGGCGTACTGGGCGCCGAAGTCGACGACGAGAACCGTGTCCGGGGCGCTGTCGTGGGCGGCGGAGGGTGCTTCTGGCACGGGGCGGCCTTCCGGCGGAAGAGGTGGTTTCTTTGTCGATTCTAACGGGGGATGTAAGCCCCTCTTCGTCTCACCATCCGAATCGGGTTGGCCCCGAGCGGGACGGAAGGCAATAATCCCCAACATGCGCAAGCAGCTGAGCTTCCTCTTTACCTATGGCACCGGCCGGTCCGGTCGCCATGGGTCATCGTGATGCTCGCTTGAGCCGCTGACTTCCCAGAGCGCCCCGGTCCGACAGGACCGGGGCGCTCTGGCGTTCGTCCGGTCCTGCGGGCCCCACCCACAGGAGATGAAGACCATGACCACGATCACCACCACCCCCGAGCAGCTGATCGCCGACTCCCGGACCCGCATCGACGCCATCGACGACCGGATCATCGGACTGATCCAGGAGCGGATGGCCGTCTCGACGGTGATCCAGGAGGCCCGGATCGAATCCGGCGGGCGGCGGGTGCACCTGTCGCGCGAGATGGAGGTGCTGTCGCACTGGAGCGACGCCCTCGGGAAGCCCGGCACAGCCCTCGCCATGACGCTGCTGGAGCTGTGCCGGGGCCGGGTGTGACGCCTGTTCGTCACTCGTCCGGACCGTGACGGCCCCCGGGGGTCTTCGTTGGTGAGGTTGTCCGTGCCAGCCAGGTGCGGGACCGCAACACCACGCGTGGCTCCGCTGGAGCGATGAGACGGGCGCCCCGTGGAGCGCGCGTCGTGGGACCTCGCTCCTTCGCGTGACCGGACGGCAGGGGACAGCAGCCCGGTCACCCCAAAAAGGACGGCCGGCCCGGGGGACGCCCCGGACCGGCCGTTCTTTTTCTCCGACCCCGGTGTTACGGGATCACGCGCGCCCGGCGGCCCGGCGGCGGAACGCCAGGACCAGCGCGCCGCCGGCGGCGACGAGCACCGCGCCGGCGATCAGGAGCGGGCCGGGGGTGCTGCCGGTGCTGGCGAGGCCGCCGTTCGGCTTGGCGCCCGCGGTCGTGGCGGGCGTGGGCGACGGGGTCGCGGAGGCCGTGGGCGACGGGCTGCCGGTGGTCGTCGGGCCCGGGGTCGGCGTGGTGCCGGCGTCCTTGGCGTTGATCACGACGGCGGCCTTGTTGTTGGCGTGGTTCGGGTCGAACCGGTGCGCCTGGGTGCCCTCGGGCGTCCACTGGCCGACCGTGACGGAGCCGGTGGCGTCCGCGACGACCTTCTCGATCTTCAGCTCGAACGGGTAGGAGATCTTCTGCTTCTCGCCCACGACGTGGGTGGTCCCGCAGAAGTAGCGCGGGGCGCCCAGCTTCTCCTCGCGGTGGCTGCCGTCGGCGTTGACCGCGTGGCACTGGTCCGGGACCTTCGTGGCCTTCGCACCCTGCGGGATCACGATGTCCGTGCGGGCGACGTCCTCACCCGAGCGCAGGTAGGCGACCCAGGCCGGGCCCTTGTTCTCGAAGCCGAAGTCGGCCTTCACCGTCTCGCCGGCCTTGCCCTTGAGGGACACGGCGCCCGCCACGAAGTCGGCGCCGTTCTTGGTCTGGAAGTCGAACTCGTGCATGTTGTTCCGCGGGTCGATCTCCGCGGACTTCAGCCCGGCGGCCTTGGGCGCCTGCTTCGTGACGGTCAGCTTCTTGCCCGTGCCGGGCTTGGTCAGCTTCTGCGCGGTCTGCGGCTGGTCGCCGGCCGCGTGGACCGCGTAGGTCATCCCGTCGATGAAGGCGTGCGGGGCGGCCTTGAGGGTCAGCGCGCCGCCCTTCACCTCGTAGACGGTGCCGGGCTCGTACTCGCCGTCGAGGATGCAGACCGCGGTGGACCAGCCCGCGTTCCACGGCTGCCCCCTGTCGCCGAGGTCGCTGTAGGAGCAGTTGTCGTAGCGCTCGACCAGCCCGATGCCGTGCGTGGTCCGGATTTCGAGCGCGACGCCGTTGACGGACTCCGTGCCCTCGTTGCCGAAGACGATCGGCAGCGGCTGCGTCTCGCCCGGGACCAGCTTGGCCTTGAGCGGGGCCTCCTCCAGGACCAGGTCGGGGCCGCCGACCTTGACCTTGGTGGTGGCCGGCTTGAAGGTGGCGCCCTCGGCGGTGCCGGTCATCGTCAGGTCGACGGCCTTGCCGATCTCGCTGTCCTTGGCGGCGGTGAGGTCCAGGGTCGCGACACCGCTGCCGTGGGTCCAGATCGACCAGTCCTTGCAGGTCACCTTCGCCGCTTCGAGGGTGCAGCCGAAGGAGCGCTCCGTGTTGAGCGCGACGTCGGCGACTCCCTTGAGCACGCTCAGGTCGATGGTGTAGGTGCTCGGCTTGTCGAAGACCTTCCCGGTCTCGTTCTCAACGCGGAACTCGACCGAGGTCTTCTGGGGCTTCCCGCTCTGCCCGGGGTGGGGGCGCAGGCCGATCTCCGCCGGGCTGGTGAGCGTGAAGACGGGATCCGCGGCGTTCGCGGGGGTGGCGGCCAGGCCCACGGCCACGAGGCCGGTCGCCGCCAGCAGGGAGATGCGCTTTCTCATGCTCCCCTTGACCGCCGTACCGGTCAGGCGGTTGCCCGCTTCACCACGTGACGGACGCCACAGCCCGGCATGGCCGGTTCCGGTACAACCATCCGCACTGACCACCTGTCACTCATGTACCGCGGCCGGTACCGCGCTCGGAGGGGGAGCGCGGTACCGGCCCGGCCGGTTTCAGGGTGCCCGGCTCAGCTGTCGCGCTTCGGCGGCACCTCGGGGACCGCGAGGAACGGCAGCCGCAGCGCGCCGAAGGCCTCCTTCGGCACCGCCGGGCGGACCGGTTCCACCGCCGCGAGGCGTACGTAGGCCGCGCCCTGTGCGGGGCGCGGGTCCTGCTCGCCGTTGTTCGGCCAGTACGACATCGCCCGCTCCGCCTGCGCCGTGATCGTCAGCGACGGGTTGACCCCCAGGTTCGCCGAGACGGCTGCGCCGTCCACCACGGAGATGCCCGGGTGTCCGTAGAGCCGGTGGTACGGGTCGACCACGCCCTCCTCGGGCGAGGCTCCGATCGGGCAGCCGCCGAGGAAGTGCGCGGTCAGCGGGGTCCCCATCAGCTCGCCGACGTTGCTGCCAGGGAAGCCGTTGATCTCCTCGGCGAGCAGGGTCGCCGCCTGCGTGGCCTCCTCGATCTGCACCGGGTTGGGGGCTCCGTGGCCCTGGCGGGCGGTGAGCAGGCCCTTTCCGATGCCGCCGGGCTTGCGGTAGGTCGTCAGGGAGTTGTCCAGCGACTGCATGACCAGGCCGATGATGGTCCGCTCCGACCAGCGCCGGTTGGACAGCGAGCGCAGCAGCTGCACCGGGTGCTTGGCGGTGCGCGCGAGCCAGGCCCGGACGCGGTGCTTGTCGTAGGGCACTTGGAGGACGGTCATGAACCCCATGGCGTTGGAGCCCTTGCCGTAGCGGACGGGCTCGATGTGCGTGTCGGCGTTGGGGTGCACGGAGGAGGTGATCGCGACGCCGCGGGTGAAGTCGGCCCGCTGCCCCGCGCCGTGGCGCCTGCGGTAGCGGCGGTCGTCGGTCTGGGCGCCGACCAGTCCTTCCGAGTTGGTACGGGTCAGGTCTCCGAGCCGCTCCGAGAGGTGCGGGAGCTCGCCGCGGTCCTTCATCGTGTGCAGCAGGGTCTGCGTGCCGTACGTGCCCGCGGCGACGACGACGTAGCGGGCGCGGAGCACCTTCACGCGGTCCTTGACGCCCCTGCGGCGCTGGTCGGTGGGGACGGTGCGGACCCGGTAGCCGCCCTCGGGGTGGTCGGAGAGCGCGGTGACCGTGGTCATGGGGTGGATGACGGCGCCGGCGCGCTCGGCGAGGTGCAGGTAGTTCTCGTTCAGGGTGTTCTTCGCGCCGTGCCGGCATCCGGTCATGCACTCGCCGCATTCGGTGCAGGCCTTGCGGGCGGGGCCGGCGCCGCCGAAGTAGGGGTCGGCGACCTCGTCCCCGGGCCGGACCTTCGGCTGCCCCTCGGCGTCGTCCCCGTCTCCGAAGAAGACGCCGACCGGCGCCATGTGGAAGGAGTCCCCGACGCCCATCTTCTCGGCGGCCGCCTTGAGGTGGACGTCGGAGGAGGTCATCGTCGGATTGAGCCGGACGCCCAGCATCCGCTTGGCCTGGTCGTAGTACGGGGCGAGTTCCTCGTGCCAGTCGGTGATGGAGGCCCACTGGCGGTCCTCGAAGAAGGCCGTGGGCGGCACGTAGAGGGTGTTGGCGTAGTTGAGCGAGCCGCCGCCGACGCCGGCGCCCGCGAGCACCATCACGTTGCCGAGCAGGTGGATGCGCTGGATCCCGTACAGCCCGAGGGCCGGGGCCCACAGGTAGTTGCGCAGGTCCCAGCTGTTCTTCGGCAGGCCGGCGCGGGTGAAGCGGCGCCCTGCCTCCAGGACGCCGACCCGGTACCCCTTCTCACTGAGGCGCAGTGCCGAGACCGACCCCCCGAAGCCCGATCCGATGACGATGACGTCGTAGTCGTACGACACTGCTGTGCCTCCCTAGCGGAGTCGGAGAGCCTTCATGACCTTGAGGCTGCGGGTCATGAACGCCGCGTACTTCTCGTCGTCCATGCCCAGCGAGGGCGCCATCGGCAGCAGCCGCTGGTGGGCGACGGTCTGGGCCTCGGTGTACTTGAGGATGCCCTCGGAGCCGTGCCGGCGGCCGAGGCCGGAGTCCTTCATGCCGCCCATGGGCGCCTGGGCGCTGCCGTAGGCGGGGGCGTAGCCCTCGTTGATGTTGACGGTGCCGGTGCGCAGCCGGGCGGCGACCGCGTGGCCGCGGCGGGAGTCCTTGGTCCAGACGCTGGAGTTGAGGCCGTAGGCGGTGGCGTTGGCCTCGGCGATGGCCTGGTCCTCGTCGGTGAAGCGGTAGATGGAGACGACCGGGCCGAAGGTCTCCTCGCCGCAGACGGCCATGGGCGCCTCGACGCCGTCGAGGATGGTGGGCTCGTAGAAGAGGGGGCCGATGTCGGGGCGGGCGGTGCCGCCGGCCACGAGGGTGGCGCCCTTGGCGACGGCCTCGTCCACGTGCCGCGTCACGGTCTCCAGCTGGCGCTCGCCGACCAGGGAGCCCATGTCGGCGCCGTAGGCGAGGGAGGCGCCGAGCCGCATGGCCTTGGTGCGGGCGGCGAACCGCTCGACGAAGGCGTCGGCGATCGAGGCGTGGACGTAGAGCCGCTCGATGGAGATGCACAGCTGGCCGGCGGAGGAGAAGCAGGCGCGGACGGCGCCGGCGGCGGCCTTCTCGATGTCGGCGTCGTGCAGCACGAGCATGGCGTTCTTGCCGCCGAGTTCGAGGGAGACCCCGACGAGGCGGTCGGCGGCGCCCCGGGCGACCTCGCGGCCGGTACGGGTGGAGCCGGTGAAGGAGACGTAGTCCGCGTGCCGGACCACCTCGGGGCCGACGACGGGGCCCTCGCCGAGGACGATCTGGAAGACCTCGGCAGGCAGTCCGGCCTCGATGAGCAGGTCGCGGGCCCACAGGGCGGTGAGCGCGGTCTCGGTGTCGGGCTTCATGACCAGCGCGTTGCCGGCCACGAAGGCGGGCAGGGCGTCGCCGACCGACAGCTCCAGGGGGTAGTTCCAGGGGGCGATCTGGCCGACGACCCCGCGGGGCTGGCGCAGTTCGGTGACCTTGGTGAGGGTGGGCATGGCGCCGGTGTGGCCCTTGGGGCGCAGGTAGGCGGGGGCCTTGCGGCCGTAGTGGCGGGCGGCGACGGCGACCGCCTGGACCTCTTCGTGGGCGTGCAGGCGGGCCTTGCCGGTCTCCAGCTGGATGAGGTCGAGCACCTCGGCCTGGCGGTCCAGCACCAGGTCGTGGAAGCGCAGCAGCACCGCGGCGCGCTTGCGCGCGGGGACGGCGGCCCAGGCGCCCTGGGCGGCGCGGGCCCGCTCGAAGGCCTCGGCAACGTCCTCACGGGTGGCCTCAGGGAGCTCCGCGAGCCGGTCCCCACTGAAGGGGGTGTGGTTGGCGGTGCGGCCGGAGCCGATCACTCCGCGGGTCAGCCGGGCGACCAGGTCGGGGGTGACCACGTCGGCGGCGGTCCGCGCGCCGGCCGGGGCGGGGGCGACCGGGTTGGTGGGCTGCGGTGCGGTCCGGAGGGGGGCGGCGGGGGCCTGCGAGTCCGTCATGCCCGCGAGCGTATTGCTCCCGCGGACCTTTGGGTACCCGTGGGTAACCGGATTTTGGGATTTCCGCCAGTGATTGCTGGCGGAATGCCGCATCAGTGCTTCGCGGCGGGCGGCTCCCAGCCGCTGAGCAGGACGTCGAACTGCTGCTGGGTCGCGGCCCAGTCGGCGGCGGGGCTCGACATGTAGATCGCGTACTCGGTGCCGTCCGGGGCGATGTACATCTGCTCCCTCGCCCGGCGCGGACCGGGGTGGTTCTGCTTCTCGGTCCACGAGAAGTCCCAGAGCGCGGCGCGGACGGTGTCCCGGAAGGTGTTCTGGTTCAGCAGCTGCTTCTTGTAGTCCGTCCTTTTCTTCACCTGCTTCTCCAGGTCGACCAGGTGCATGTACGGGTTCTCGTAGTCCGGGGTGGCATCGACGGCGATCCGGATCAGGTGTTTCCCGCTGTCCGGGGTGTAGTCGATCTGGTTGCCGTTGGTCTCGCGCGTCCAGCCGTTCGGCACGAACAGGGTGAAGCCGGCGATGGGGTCCACGACCTTGTCGTAGCCGGCCGGCGCGGCCGCCGCCCGCGGCTTCCCGTCGTCGCCCGACTGCCCGCCCGTCGCACTCGCGACCTTGTCGTCCGCCCCCGGGTCCCCGGTGTACTTGAGGACCGCGAACACACCTCCGCCGCCGAGCAGCGCCGCCACCAGCGCCACCACCGCGGCGCGCTTGAGCCAGCCGCCGCCCTGGTCGGCAGGCTCGGTCCCGTGCCCGTGCCCGGGAGCGGACGCGGACACCGTCCCGGACGCGGGCGACTCCGGCAGCGCGGCCGTCGGTGCGCTGTCCCCCCGCGGGGCCGGCTCCTCCGGCGGCTGCTGTGCCGGTGCGAGCTCCTCCGGAGTCACCGCGCGCGTGGGCACGTACGCCTGCGCCGCCTTCGGTGCGCGGCCCTCCATGGCCTCGAGCAGCATCCGCTCGGCCTCCTCGGCCGAGGGGCGCTCCGCCGGGTCCTTGCGCAGCAGGGCCGTGATGACCGGTCCCAGCGGCCCGGACTGGCGCAGCGCCGGCGGCTCGTCGTTGACCACGGCCTGGAGGCTGGAGATCGGCGACGTGCGGCGGAACGGCGAGCGGGCCTCGACCGCCGTGTAGAGGGTGGCGCCCAGCGACCACAGGTCCGAGGCGGTGCCGGGGGTCGCGCCGGTGACCCGCTCGGGGGCCAGGTAGTCGATGGAGCCGACGATCTCGCCGGTGCGCGTGATGGAGGAGTCGCCCTCGATCGCGGCGATCCCGAAGTCCGTGAGCAGTACGCGGCCGTCCTTGGCCAGCAGCACGTTGCCCGGCTTCACGTCCCGGTGCAGTACGCCGACCGCGTGCGCGGCGCGCAGCGCGCCCAGCACGTGCAGGCCGATCCGGGCCGCCTCGCGGGGCTCGATCCGGCCGGACGCCTTGGCCGCGTCCGCGAGAGAGGGGCCGTCGATGTACTCCATGACGATCCAGGGCCGGTCGTCGTGTTCCAGCACGTCGTGGACGGTGACGACCGCCGGATGCTGGATCCGGGCCGCGGCCCGGGCCTCCTTCTGCGTACGGGCGTGCATGACGTCCCGGTCGGCCTGGGCGACGTACAGACCCGCCGTCAGTTCCTTGACGGCGACGGTCCTGTGGAGCAGCTCGTCATGCGCGCGCCACACCTTGCCCATGCCGCCGCGGCCGATGGGCTCGACGAGCCGGTACCGGCCCGCGAGCACGGTGCCCCCACCTGTCTGCTGTTCCACGAAATCCCGCCGCTCTCCACACTTCAGGCCGCCAGATTACGGAGCCCACGGGTGCTGCCGGAACCGAGCGGGCCCCGAATGGCAGCACTGTGACGCAATCGCCGTACTGATCAGTCGTCAGTACGGTCTCATCCCCCGGACTTGTAACTCGCCGTGGCCTTCTCGAAGACCTCGGTGACCTTGCCCTGTTCGCCCTCCGGGCCCGTGACCATGACGACGTGGTAGCTGCCGGCGAGCGCGACGACGAAGTTGCGGGCGACGACGTTGCGGCCGGTGCCGTCGATCCACGTGTAGCGGCCGGTGGCGCGGAGTTGCTGGCCGACCTTGGTGGTCTTCACGTCGCTGACGGAGGACCAGGTGGAGGTGCGGTACGGGGCCAGTTCCTGCTCCTTGTCCTTCTGGTACGCCGCCGGGTCGGGATTGCCCTCGACCTTGTCCCGGCCGGGGACGACGGTCAGCACGAACTGCCCGCTGACGAAGCGCACCTGACCGGCCTCGTTCACGCTCCGCCGCTCCCAGCCGTCGGGGACCGCGATCTCGAAGTGCTCCGGGTCCTGCTGGGCCGTGTAGCCGGGCGGGGCCGGGGCCTGCGGGGTTGCCGCGGTCGCCGGCGCGGTCGTCTGGGGCGCCGGCCTGGACTCGGGGGTTCCCGTGGGCACCTGGGAGGGGCCCTGGCTCTGCTTCGGCGCGGACGGCGCGGTGTTCGCCGGCTTCTGGGCGCCCTGTTCGCCCGCCCGGGGCATGAACAGCATCGCGTACGCCACGGCCCCGGCGAGCAGCACGAGGATGCCGACGAGCAGCGTCCGGCCGAGGGCGCGGGGCGCGCGGGCCTTGCGGGGGGCGGCGGGATTGCGGTGCCGGCCGTGCAGTTCGCCGCGGCGGCGTACGACGGGCAGGCGCGCGGGATCCGGCTCCGCCATCGGGAGCATGGCGAACCCGGCGCCGGCGTCCGGCTCGGGGGCCGACCGTACGAGCGAGCGCAGCCAGCCCCGCAGCTCCTCGAAGTCGGGGCGCTCGGTGGGGTCCTGGCGCAGCAGCGACTCCACGACCGGGCGCAGCGCGCCGCACTCCTCCGCGAAGGCGGGCGGCTCGGCGCAGACCAGCTCGACGAGCTCGGCCGCGCTGTCCTCGGGGTACGGGGCGTGCCCCTGCACGGCGCGGAACAGCAGCGCGCCGAGCGCCCAGAGGTCGGTGGCGGGGCCGACGGGAGCCGCCAGCTGCCACGGCCCGGACACGCTCCGGGCCTGCTCGGGGGCCCACCGCTCGGTGACGGCCCCGACCACGGCCATCCGGGTCTGCCGCGCCCGCTCGGCGTCCAGCCCGCTCCGGGGCCCACCCGCCTGCGGCTGCGCGTACCCGGGGCGAAGACCCCCCGAACCTGCCTGCGTCGGGCCATGGCCGCCCTGCTGAGCGGGCACCCGGCCGGCACCGCCGTACCCGTGACCCCCCGGCCCTGGCTCCGACGCGGGCCGCGGCCCGCCGGCCTCCCCCGGCCCGTAACCCCGCGGCGCGGGCGGCCGCGGAGCCGCGCCGTACCCGGGGCCGGGCCCCTGCGGCGCGCCGCCGCCTGCGGACCGCGGCTGCGCCGGGGCGGGGGCATCGGCCTGCTGGAACCCCTGCGGCAACGCGAGCCGCGCGGGCAACCCGGTCCGCCCCGCATCCCCCTGCGACCACCCGGACCCCTGCGGCGCCTGCCCGGCCCCCGCCTGCGGCCGGACGGGCTGCGCGGGCTCACCGGTCCGCCCTTCGTCACCCTGCGACCACCCGGACCGCTGCTGCGCCTGCCCGGGCCCGGCCTGCGGCCCGACCGGCTGCGCGGGCAACCCGGTCCGCCCGGGGGCGCCCTGCGGCCAGGTGGACTGCTGCGGCTCCGCCTCGGGCTGCGGCTGCGGGGTGCCGGCCGGCGGGAGGGCCTGGCGGCGCGGGGTGGCGCCGTGCCAGGCGGCGGCGGACCGCGGGCCGCCGTACGGGTACGAGTACCCCTCCGGGAGGTTCGACCCCTCGGGCCTCGGCTCCGGCTCCGGCGCGGGGCCCCGCTCGGCCTCGGCGGCCTGGCGCTGCTCGGTGACCCGGGCGGCGGCCGCCCGGGATCCGGCCCGGTACGCGGCGATGACCCCGGCCCGTGCCGCGGCCTGGGGGTCCGGCCGGTCCTCCGCACGCTCCGGGGTGATGTGATCGGTGTACCGCGGCCCGGTGTCGTACCCGGGAGCCACCAGCGGCGCATACCGCGGCTCCTCCGCGGGCGCCGCGGCCCCGGAAGCCACACCCGGCACCGCCCCGGAGGGACCGCCAGGGGCACCACCCCACGCATCACCACGCTGTTCCACGCCACCCGCGACCGCACTCACACCCGCCGCACCGCCGGAGGCACCGGCGTCGCCGCCCGGGGACCACTCCGCATCGCCGGAGGCCGCGGCCGGGACGGGGTCGTACCCGCACAGCGCCTCCTCCGCCGCGCCCGCGGCCAGGCCCGTCAGGACCACGCGGCCGTCCTCGCACACCAGGACCGTCCGCACGGTGATGTTCCGGTGCGTCCACCCGTGCGCGTGCAGCACCCGCAGCGCGGTCAGTACGTCCGACGCCACCTCCGCCGCCCGGTACGGGCTCAGCGGCTCATCGGCGATCAGCGCGGCCAGCGGCCTGGCCGGGACCAGTTCGCTCACTATCCACAGCGACCCGTCCTCCGCGAACACGTCGAAGACCTGGTCCAGCCGGGGGTGGTCGGGGATCGCGGCCGCCGCCTGCGCCGCCTCGATCGCGCGCCGCACCGCCGGCAGCTCACCCGCCGGGAGCTCCTCCGGCGACGGCCCGTCCATCAGCTCGGCGTCCACGACCTCCGGCAACGGCACCTGCCGTACGAGGACTTCCTGCCCGCTGCGCGTGTCAAAGGCCCGGGTCTCGACGAGTTCGTACTCGGCGTAGTCCGGCGGCGGCACCGGCAGGCGGTAGCGGTGGGCCAGGATCCGGCCTGCGTACTCCTCCACATCGCCTCCCCCGAGTGCGCCGGGTCCCCCGTGGCCCCGCTGACACGATACGTCGCCGGGGCCGCCCGCGTCCCGAGGTCAGCCGAGCGGCTGGAAGGTCTCGAACGCCGTGTTGCGCATCTGCGTGCACTCCGCGCCGTCCCACTGGTCGGCCGCGCAGCTGATCATGATGGCGTAGCCGTGCGTCGCGTCCATCTTGAACCCGCGGTCGAGCACGCGGACCCTGATGCCGTCCTGCTCCCGCTCGAACTCCCAGTCCGCGACGGTCGGGTAGTTCCGGTAGTTGACCAGGTTGATCCCGATCAGGCTGTAGCCCCTGCTGCTGCCCGCCACGCTCGGGGCCAGCTCCAGCCAGGCCTTGCGCGCGTCGTTGCGGGGGCTGTTGTTGTAGTCGACCTGGATGCGGGGGAAGCCGCCGTCACGGCTGTATATCGCGCCGGACTTCTCGCCCGCTATGCCCGTCTGGTGGAAGCCGGCGGGCATGGCCATCGAGAAGTGGAACCCCGGGTCCGTCACCGTGGCGTACCCCGGCGGGAGTCCGCCGCCCGATCCGCCGGGCGATGCGCCCTGGCCCTGGCTGGTGATGCCCGGCTCGCCGGCCTTCGGGGAGGCGGGGGCGGAGCTCTGGGGCGTGTTCGGCGAGGCGTTCTGCGGGGTGCTCTTCCCGTTCCCGCCCGTGCCCGGCGTCGGGTTGGCGGATACGCCCGGAGTGGCCTTGCCGCCGTTCTTGCCCTGCTCCTTGGTGCCGTTCTCGTCGTCGCCGCCGACCGCGTAGGCGATCAGCGAACCGATCGCCGCCAGCACGACCAGCACGGCGGCCACCGCCATCACCATCGTGCGGCGCGGCAGCACGTCGGTGAGCGGGGCGGCGACGGGCGCGGGCCTGGTGGAGGCCGGGGCTTCGGCCGCCGAGGCGGTCTGCACGGCCGCGGCGGCAGCGGCGGCCGCGGCCGCTTCCTTGCGGGCCGTCTTCAGCGCGGCACGGGCGCGTTCGCGCTGCTCGCGCTCCCGGCGCTCGCGCTCCTTCTTCGCCGCCTTCTCGGCCGCCTTCTCCGCCTTCTCGGCGGCTGCCTTCTCCGCCGCCTCCTGTGCGTCGGCCAGCGATATCTGCCGGGTCTCCTCCGCGTTCGGCGCCACGACCGGCGCCTCGACGGGCTCGGGCGCGTTGACGACGGCGGTGAGCATGGCCCGCGCGCGGTCGTCGTCGAGGCGCCGCGCGGGGTCCTTGACCAGCAGGCCGTAGATGACGTCGGTCAACGGGCCCGCGTTCTTGGGCGGGTCCACCGGCTCGGTCATCACGGCGGTGAGGGTGGCGAGCGCGGATCCCTTGTCGTACGGGGGCACGCCCTCGACGGACGCGTACAGCAGGCCGCCGAGCGACCACATGTCCGCGGGCGGGCCCGGCTTCTGGCCGCGGGCGCGCTCGGGGGAGATGTAGGAGGGGGCGCCGACGAGCATGCCGGTGGAGGTGACGGAGGGGTCGCCCTCCACCTGCGCGATGCCGAAGTCGGTCAGGACGACGCGGCCGTTGGCGGCGATGAGCACGTTGGACGGCTTGACGTCGCGGTGCAGGATGCCCTGCCCGTGGGCGGCGCGGAGCACGTCGAGCACCGCGAGGCCGACCTCGGCGGCGCGACGGGGGGTCAGCGGGCCGTTCTCCCGTACGAATTCGGCGAGCGAGGGCCCCTCGATGAGCTCCATGACGATCCACGGCCGGCCGTCTTCGTCGACGACGTCGTAGACGGTGACGGCACCGCCGCTGCGGATCCGGGCGATGGCCTTGGCCTCGCGGAGGGTGCGGGTGATGAGGCGGCGCTTCTCGTCTTCGTCGACGCCGGTGTTGAAGCGGAGTTCCTTGACGGCGACGGTCCGGCCCAGGGTCTCGTCCTGGGCGCGCCAGACGGTGCCCATGCCGCCCTTGCCGAGCACGGCACCGAGCCGGTACCGCCCGGCCAGCAGCCGCCCTTCGTCCTCCCCGGTCGCCGCGGCCTTGGCGGCCGCCGCCTTGACGGCCGCCGCCATGGCATCGGCCTTCTCGACGACGGGGTTGACCGTTTCGCCCACCGGGGGCGCCGCCTTCGCGGGCGCGCCCTCGCCGGGGCCGGCCGCGGCTCCAGCGGCCTTGCCCAGCTTCACCTTGGCGGCGGGAACGGACCCGGCCTCGGCGAGGCCCACCTTCCCGCCCGCGGCAGCCGCAGGCCTCGCATCCGCAGGCTCCGCCGCCGGCGCGCCCTTGTCCGGGCCGGGCTCAGCAGCCGACTTGGCACCCGCGGGAGCCGCAGGCGCCCCACTGGACGCGGCCTTCGCACCGTCAGCAGGCTTCGCATCCTCGGGTTCCGCGCCCGGCGCGGGAGCGTCCTCCGGCTCGGCCCCGGCTTTCAGGCCCGCCGCAGGCGTCCCGGCACCCTCGGGCAACGCCGCAGGCGCCCCGGCAGGCGAACCCGCCGACGCGGCCGGAGCCGCAGCCCCCTCATCGTCGGGCTTCGCCGCAGGCGTCCCGGTCCCGTGCTCCGGCTTCGACATGCGTCCCCTCTGCGTTCCTGCAGCCTGCCCCGACTGCCCCGGAAGCCGCCGGGGTCCGTCGTAACCCGCCCCGGCAGAAACCTCATTCTTCCTCACTCCGCAACGGACGGGCGCCCCGGGTCCGCGGTTCCCCCTTCCGCATCGCGGAGTTACAACGGAACGATGTCGGGCGCCCCGAGCCGCGCCGCGTCCGCCGTCTGGTCGTCCGGCTGGCGCTGCGATTCCCGCTCCGCCTGGACCCGCTTCTCGTAGTGCTCCACTTCCTTCTCGATCTGCTGCTTGTCCCACCCCAGCACCGGCGCCATCAACTCCGCGCACTCCCGCGCCGACCGCGTCCCGCGGTCGAAGGTCTCGATCGAGATCCGGGTCCGCCGGGTCAGTACGTCGTCCAGGTGCCGCGCCCCCTCGTGCGAGGCTGCGTACACGATCTCCGCGCGCAGGTAGTCCTCCGCGCCGGCCACCGGATCCGCCAGCCCCGGGTCGGCGGCGATCAGGTCGAGGAGTTCCTCGGTCAGCGACCCGTACCGGTTCAACAGGTGCTCGATCCGCACCACATGGAGTCCCGCCCGGGCCGCGATCCGCGCCCGCGCGTTCCACAGCGCGTGGTACCCCTCGGCCCCCACCAGCGGCACGTCCTCCGTGACGCACTCCGCGACCCGCTGGTCCAGCCCGTGCACCGCCTCGTCGACGGCGTCCTTGGCCATCACCCGGTACGTCGTGTACTTGCCGCCGGCGACCACCACCAGCCCCGGCACCGGGTGGGCCACCGTGTGCTCGCGCGAGAGCTTGCTCGTCGCGTCCGACTCCCCGGCCAGCAGCGGCCGCAGGCCCGCGTACACGCCCTGGACGTCGTCCCGCGTCAGCGGGACCGCCAGCACCGAGTTGACGTGCTCCAGCAGGTAGTCGATGTCCGCGCTGGACGCCGCCGGGTGCGCCTTGTCGAGGTCCCAGTCGGTGTCCGTGGTCCCGATGATCCAGTGCCGGCCCCACGGGATGACGAACAGCACGGACTTCTCGGTCCGCAGGATCAGCCCGGTGCTCGAATGGATCCGGTCCTTCGGCACGACCAGGTGGATGCCCTTCGAGGCCCGCACGTGGAACTGCCCGCGCTCCCCGATCAGCGCCTGGGTGTCGTCCGTCCACACGCCCGTCGCGTTCACCACCTGCTTCGCGCGGACCTCGTACTCGCCCCCGCCCTCCACATCCCGCACCCGCGCGCCGACCACCCGTTCGCCCTCGCGCAGGAAGCCGACCACCCTCGCCCGGTTGGCGCAGTGCGCCCCGTACGCCGCGGCCGTGCGCACCAGCGTGGCGACGTACCGCGCGTCGTCCATCTGGGCGTCGTAGTACTGCAGGGCCCCCACCAGCGCGTCCTTGCGCAGCGCCGGTGCCACCCGCAGGGCCCGCTTGCGCGAGAGGTGCCGGTGCACGGGCAGGCCGCGCCCGTGGCCGCTGGAGACGGACATGGCGTCGTACAGCGCGACGCCCGAGCCCGCGTAGAACCGCTCCCAGCCCTTGTGCTGCAAGGGGTACAGGAACGGCACCGGCTTCACCAGGTGCGGGGCGAGGCGCCCCAGCAGCAGGCCGCGCTCCTTCAGCGCCTCGCGGACGAGGGCGAAGTCGAGCATCTCCAGGTACCGCAGGCCGCCGTGGATCAGCTTGCTGGAGCGGCTGGACGTGCCTGAGGCCCAGTCGCGGGCTTCCACCAGGCCGGTCGACAGGCCCCGGGTCACGGCGTCGAGCGCGGTGCCTGCGCCGACCACGCCCGCGCCGACGACCAGGACGTCCAGTTCCCGTTCGGCCATCCGGGCGAGGGCCTCGGCGCGCTGCACCGGCCCCAGTGTCGCTGTCCTCACGGCTGCCTCCCGTTGGTGCGGTGTTCCCGCGTCATGCGGACGTGCCCGCGCAGTGCGGGTGATCCCGCTCACATCCCCGTTTTCACGATTCTGACCGGCCGCACCCACATCAGCCACCGCCTGTGGACAACACACGGCGACCTTCACCCCGGAATGCGACATATCTGTCATATATACGCCTAGTCTGACATTGCGCCAGCTCCTGCGTGGCCTTTCCGTCCACCGGCCCCCGGCGCACATCCCCCTCGTGTCAGGGAAGGGACGGCACCCCCATGCCCGCAGACCTCGCCGTCATCGGACTCGGCCACCTCGGCCTCCCCCTCGCCCAGGCGGCCGTCGCCGCCGGAATCGAGACGGTCGGCTACGACAGCGGTCCGGTCACGGACTCCACCCTCACCGCCGCCGAGATCCGCCGCATGTCGGCGGCGGGCTTCCGGGTCACCACCAACCCCGCCGAGCTCGGCCGGGTCCGCACCGCCGTCATCTGCGCCCCCACGCACCTCGGCGCAGACCGCGCCCTCGACCTCTCGGCCGTCGGCGAGGCCGGCCGCGCGCTCGCCGCCCGCCTGCGCCCGCATACGACGGTCATCCTCGAATCCGCCGTCCACCCGGGCGTCACCGAGGAATACCTCCGCCCCATCCTCGAAGCGGGCTCCGGACTCCGGGCCGGCCGGGACTTCCACCTGGCCTACTCCCCCAGCCGCCTGGACCCGGGGAACCGGACCCACACCATCTCCAACACCCCGAAGGTGATCGGCGGCCTCACCCCCGCCTGCACCGAGTCCGCGCACGCCTTCTACGCCCGCCTCGCCGAGAAGGTGGTCCGCGCCCGCGGTCTGCGCGAAGCGGAGACGGTCCAGCTGCTCGAAACGAACTACCGGCACGTCAACATCGCCCTCATGAACGAGATGGCGGTCCTCTGCCACGACCTGGGCGTCGACCTGTGGGACGTCATCCGGTGCGCCGAGACCAAGCCGTACGGCTTCCAGGCGTTCCGCCCCGGACCCGGCGTCGGCGGCCACGGCGTCCCCCTCGACCCCAATTACCTCCCCCACACCACCCGCACCCCCGGCCACCCCCTGCGCATGGTCGGCCTGGCGCAGGAGATCAACAACCGGATGCCGCAGTACGTCATCCAGCGCTCCGCCACCCTGCTCAACGAGCACGGCAAGTCCGCGCGCGGCGCCCGCGTCCTCCTCCTGGGCGTCACCTACAAGCCCGACCTCGCCGACCAGGAGGGCTCCCCGGCCCGCGAGATCGCCGGCCGCCTCCTCGACCTGGGTGCGCTGATCAGCTACCACGACCCGTATGTCGCGGGCTGGCGGGTGCGGGACCAGCCGGTCCCCCGGGCCGAATCGTTGTACGAGGCGGCCGCCAACGCCGACCTGACGATCCTGCTGCAGCACCACCGCACGTACGACCTGCAAGGCCTCGCGGTGAAGGCCCAGTTGCTGCTGGACACCCGCGGCGCCAGCCCCGCGGGCGCGGCCCACCGGCTCTGAACCCGTCGAAAATTCCCCCTCACGGACGTCATGGGCTGCTGCTAGCCTGCGGCGTCACTTCCTTATCTCGCACATACGTCCCCCAGGACACGTGTGCCCACGATTCCCTGGGGGGGATCTCTCATGAGCCAGAACTTCCAGCCTCCGGCGCCCGACTCCTTCACCGAGGCGCCCGCCGCCCCGGCCGCGCGCCCCGGCAACATCGGCCTCGGCATCGCCGCGGCCGCTGTGACCGCGCTTGCCGCGGGCGCGGCATACGGCGGCCTCATGGGTGCCATCGAGTACCAGATCGGCTACGCAGCGGCCGCTGTCGGACTCCTCGTCGGCCTCGTCGCCGTCCGCCTCGGCGGCCGCAACCCGATCCTCCCCGTCATCAGCGCCCTGCTGACGCTCGGCGGCGTCTACTTCGGCTACCTCCTCGCCGCGGCGATCTACGTCTCCAAGCACGAAGCGATCCCGATTGCCGAGCTGTTCACCAGCGAGCTCGCCAACCTGAACCAGTACTACATCGACAACTTCGACCCGATCTCGGTCCTGTTCTACGGTTTCGGCGCATACGCGGCGTTCCAGACCGCCCGCAAGGCCGGCAGCTGACGCAGCGGCCCCGCACACGCCGGAGGGCCGGCACCCCACACGGGGTGCCGGCCCTCCGGCGTACGTACGGAAGAACGGTCAGCGGCTGTGCTGCGAGTCCGCGACCGTGACCTCGACCCGCTGGAACTCCTTGAGCTCGCTGTAGCCGGTCGTGGCCATCGAGCGGCGCAGCGCGCCGAAGATGTTCATCGAGCCGTCCGGGGTGTGCGACGGGCCGGTGAGGATCTCCTCGGTGGTGCCGACCGTGCCGAGGTTGACCTTCTTGCCGCGCGGCACGTCCTCGTGGACGGCCTCCATGCCCCAGTGGTTGCCCCGGCCGGGCGCGTCGGTGGCGCGGGCCAGCGGGGAGCCCATCATCACGGCGTCGGCGCCGCAGGCCACGGCCTTCGGGATGTCGCCCGACCAGCCCACGCCGCCGTCGGCGATGACGTGCACGTAGCGGCCGCCGGACTCGTCCATGTAGTCGCGGCGGGCCGCGGCCACGTCCGCGACGGCGGTGGCCATCGGGACCTGGATGCCGAGCACGTTGCGCGTGGTGTGCGCGGCGCCGCCGCCGAAGCCGACCAGGACGCCCGCGGCGCCGGTGCGCATCAGGTGCAGGGCCGCCGTGTAGGTGGCGCAGCCGCCCACGATGACGGGGACGTCGAGCTCGTAGATGAACTGCTTCAGGTTCAGCGGCTCGGCGGCGCCCGAGACGTGCTCGGCGGACACCGTGGTGCCGCGGATCACGAAGATGTCCACGCCGGCGTCGACGACCGCCTTGGAGAACTCGGCGGTGCGCTGCGGGGAGAGCGCGGCGGCGGTGACGACGCCCGAGTCGCGCACCTCCTTGATGCGCTGCCGGATCAGGTCCGCCTGGATCGGGGCGGCGTAGATCTCCTGGAGGCGGCGCGTGGCGGTGGCCTCGTCCAGCTCCGCGATCTCGTCGAGCAGCGGCTGCGGGTCCTCGTACCGGGTCCACAGGCCTTCGAGGTTCAGCACGCCGAGGCCGCCGAGCTCGCCGATGCGGATCGCGGTCTGCGGGGAGACGACCGAGTCCATGGGGGCGGCCAGGAAGGGGAGCTCGAAGCGGTACGCGTCGATCTGCCAGGCGATCGAGACCTCCTTCGGGTCCCGGGTACGCCGGCTCGGGACGATGGCGATGTCGTCGAACGCGTACGCCCTGCGGCCGCGCTTGCCGCGCCCGATCTCGATCTCAGTCACGTGTGGTGGCCTTTCCTCTGGGTCTGCCCGTCCAGTATCCCCGAACCCCGGAGAGCCGCGTTCCCGTGACCGCTGTACGGACGTACCGCCTGGCACGGCGAAGGGGCGGGCCCGCGCGGGCCCGCCCCTTCAGCCGTACGTCACTCAGCCCTTGCGGGAGTAGTTCGGTGCTTCCACGGTCATCTGGATGTCGTGCGGGTGGCTCTCCTTGAGCCCCGCCGAGGTGATCCGGACGAAGCGGCCCCGGTCCTGCAGCTCGGGGACGGTGCGGCCGCCGACGTAGAACATCGACTGGCGCAGGCCGCCGACCAGCTGGTGCACGACCGCCGCGAGCGGGCCGCGGTAGGGCACCTGGCCTTCGATGCCCTCGGGGATGAGCTTGTCGTCGCCGCCCACGCCCTCCTGGAAGTAGCGGTCCTTGGAGAAGGACTTGCGGTCGCCGCGGGTCTGCATGGCGCCGAGCGAGCCCATGCCTCGGTACGACTTGAACTGCTTGCCGTTGATGAAGAGCAGCTCGCCCGGGGACTCCTCGCAGCCCGCGAGCAGCGAGCCGAGCATCACCGTGTCGGCGCCGGCGACCAGGGCCTTCGCGATGTCGCCGGAGTACTGGAGGCCGCCGTCGCCGATGACCGGGACGCCCGCGGCCTTGGCGGCGAGGGCGGCTTCGTAGATGGCGGTGACCTGCGGGACGCCGATGCCGGCGACCACGCGGGTGGTGCAGATGGAGCCGGGGCCGACGCCGACCTTGATGCCGTCGCAGCCGGCGTCGATCAGCGACTGGGCGCCGTCGCGGGTGGCGACGTTGCCGCCGATGACGTCGACGGAGGAGTTCGACTTGATCTTCGCGACCATGTCGCCGACCAGCCGGGAGTGGCCGTGGGCGGTGTCGACGACGATGAAGTCGGCGCCCGCCTCGATCAGGGCCTGGGCGCGCTCGTACGCGTCGCCCGCGACACCGACGGCGGCGCCGACGAGCAGCCGGCCGTCCTTGTCCTTGGCGGCGTTCGGGTACTTCTCGGCCTTGACGAAGTCCTTGACCGTGATGAGGCCCTTGAGGATGCCCGCGTCGTCGACCAGCGGAAGCTTCTCGATCTTGTGGCGGCGCAGCAGCTCCATGGCGTCCACGCCGGAGATGCCGACCTTGCCCGTGACCAGCGGCATCGGGGTCATGACCTCGCGCACCTGGCGGCTGCGGTCCGACTCGAAGGCCATGTCGCGGTTGGTGACGATGCCCAGCAGCTTGCCGGCCGGGTCGGTGACCGGGACGCCGGAGATGCGGAACTTCGCGCAGAGCTCGTCGGCCTCGCGCAGGGTCGCGTCCGGGTGCACGGTGATCGGGTCGGTGACCATGCCGGACTCGGAGCGCTTGACCAGGTCGACCTGGTTGGCCTGGTCGGCGATGGAGAGGTTGCGGTGCAGGACGCCGACGCCGCCCTGGCGGGCCATCGCGATGGCCATCCGGGACTCGGTGACCTTGTCCATGGCTGCGGAGAGCAGCGGAACGTTCACGCGCACGTTGCGCGAGATGAGGGAAGAGGTGTCGATCTCGTCCGGGGCCATGTCCGACGCGCCCGGCAGCAGCAGCACGTCGTCGTAGGTCAGTCCGAGCGTGGCGAATTTGTCGGGCACTCCGTCGGCAGTCATGACACCTTCCCAAATGGTCTTGCTCAGCGCGGATGTCCATGCTAACGGGATCCCGTCGCGTCTCATTCCACGATGAAGATCGACGCCGATTTTCGTATGTTGCTACAAGTTTTGCGGCGGGTTTTACTGCTCGGCGAGCGCGCGCAGCCGGCTGAGCGCCCTGTGCTGGGCCACGCGCACCGCGCCGGGGGACATGCCGAGCATCTGCCCGGTCTCCTCCGCGGTCAGCCCGACGGCCACCCGCAGCACGAGGAGCTCGCGCTGGTTCTCCGGCAGGTTGGCCAGCAGCTTCTTGGCCCATGCGGCGTCACTGCTCAGCAGCGCCCGCTCCTCCGGCCCCAGCGAGTCGTCGGGCCGCTCCGGCATCTCGTCGGACGGCACGGCCGTGCTGCCCGGATGCCGCATGGCGGCCCGCTGGAGGTCGGCGACCTTGTGCGCGGCGATGGCGAAGACGAAGGCCTCGAAGGGCCGACCGGTGTCCCGGTAGCGGGGCAGGGCCATCAGGACGGCGACGCAGACCTCCTGCGCGAGGTCCTCGACGAAGTGGCGGGCGTCACCCGGGAGCCGCGAGAGCCGGGTGCGGCAGTAGCGGATGGCAAGGGGGTGCACGAAGGCGAGCAGGTCGTGCGTGGCCTGCTCGTCGCCCTCCACGGCCCGGCGTACGAGCGCGCTGACGGCCCCGGCACTGCCGCCCTTGGCGGCGCCGGTGGGGCCTGTGGCCGCGGGTGACCCCAGGGCCTCGTCGTCGCGCATCAATCCATGGTGCCTTGGCGCCGGGGGATCCGTGGCACCGCGGCCCGTTTCGTGCGTCGAAGCGTTATGAGCGGGTGCGCCTGAACTCATGCTTGCGCCCTCCCCTCCCGCTCGGCCGAATGATCCCCGAGGACGGGGATCCCACATCTCCAAGAATGCGGCACACCCTCAAGGATGCGGCATCGCGCACGAAGCGACACGTCCCCCGGATTGTGCCCCGCCAACCCCCGGGTGCGCACCGGGTACGGCGGGGCTCGTCATCGTCGGGGTCGGTCAGCGCACGAGGCCCCAGCGGAAGCCGAGCGCAACGGCGTGCGCGCGGTCCGAGGCGCCGAGCTTCTTGAACAGCCGGCGGGCGTGCGTCTTGACCGTGTCCTCGGAGAGGAAGAGCTCGCGCCCGATCTCCGCGTTGGACCGGCCGTGGCTCATGCCCTCCAGCACCTGGATCTCGCGCGCGGTGAGCGTGGGCGCGGCGCCCATCTCGGCCGAGCGGAGCCGGCGCGGGGCCAGTCGCCAGGTCGGGTCGGCGAGTGCCTGGGTGACCGTGGCCCGCAGTTCGGCGCGCGAGGCGTCCTTGTGCAGATAGCCCCGGGCGCCGGCGGCGACCGCGAGGGCCACGCCGTCCAGGTCCTCGGCGACCGTCAGCATGATGATGCGGGCGCCGGGGTCGGCCGAGAGCAGCCGGCGAACCGTCTCCACACCGCCGAGCCCGGGCATCCGTACATCCATCAGAATCAGGTCGGAGCGGTCGGCACCCCAGCGGCGGAGGACTTCCTCGCCGTTGGCAGCCGTCGTCACACGCTCGACGCCGGGCACGGTGGCAACCGCGCGACGGAGCGCCTCTCGGGCAAGCGGGGAGTCGTCGCAGACGAGGACGGAAGTCATGACCGCCCTCCGCAGCTGCTGATGCGCGTCACCTTGAGCCTCCAGGCTGGTACGTATCGTCACCTGTGCGGTCGACGTCCTCGGACATCTGTCCGGGAACTTCTTGGTTCAACCGCACTCGCTCTCTCAACGATGGTCACTCGAAAGAGTTACGGGTCGGACGGACACCTTCGGCACTCTACGTGAGGAACCGATCACGACACGGGCGCCACAAGCCATCTGTCCTCCATCTGGAGCTATGCCCTATTTGGCGGCTTTCCTTCCCTTTGGCGCATGTCTGAGGCTAGATTCCCAATGAGTCATATTTACATCTACTACGACAGTAGGTGTGGAGACATGGACCGTATCCGCCTCAGTACCGGCACCAAGAGGACTCCCAATGGCAGATTTCTCCCGCCTCCCCGGACCGAACGCCGACCTGTGGGACTGGCAGCTGCTCGCCGCCTGCCGCGGGGTCGACAGCTCCCTCTTCTTCCACCCGGAAGGTGAGCGGGGCGCGGCCAGGAGCGCGCGCGAGGCCTCGGCTAAAGAGGTCTGCATGAGATGCCCGGTGCGTTCGGAATGCGCCGCGCACGCACTCGCCGTCCGCGAGCCCTACGGAGTGTGGGGCGGCCTCACCGAGGACGAGCGCGAGGAACTGATGGGCCGCGCCCGGCATCGCCTGATCCCCGCGTCGAGTGCGATCGGACCGATCGCGCCGCACTGACGGCACACGAGCCGAAGCGTCCGAAGGAACGTTTCTTCGAATCCGCCGGGCCCGCCCGGATCCTCCGAATCCCCCCGAACGACTGATCATGCCCGGGCGTGTCGCGACTCCGGGCCCGCACCCCACGCGTTCGGCCGTACGCACCGCATCCGCGCGCGTACGGTCAACGCGTGGCGGCCCGCTCCAGCTCGGCCAGGGTCGCGGCCACCGCCGGCACCCTGGCCAGGTCGGGCAGGGTCAGCGCCACGACCTCCCGCTCGACGGCGGGCTCCACGGCCAGCGTGCTCACGCCCTTGGCCCGTACGGACTCCACCGCGAGCTCCGGCAGCACCGCGACGCCCAGCCCGGCGCCGACGAGGCCGACCACCGCCGGGTAGTCGTCGGTGGCGAAGTCGATGCGCGGGGTGAAGCCCGCGCCCTCGCACACCTCCACCAGATGGCGGCGGCAGCGCGGGCAGCCCGCGATCCAGGGCTCGTCGGACAGCTCCGCCATGCTCACCCGCTCGGCTCCGGCCAGCCGGTGCCCCTCGGGGACCAGCCCGACGAGCCGGTCGGTGAGCAGCGGCCGCACCACCAGGTCCGCCCACTCCGCGGCCGACCCGGCCGCCCCGCCGTACCGGAAGGCCAGCGCCAGGTCGCAGTCGCCCTCGCGCAGCATCTCCACCGAGCGCGGCGGCTCGGCCTCGACCAGGGAGATACGGGTGCCCGGGTGCTCGGCCCGCATCGCCGCGAGCGCGGTCGGCACGAGCGTGGAGCTGCCGCTGGGGAAGGAGACGAGGCGGACCCGGCCCGCGCGCAGCCCGGCGATGGCCGCGACCTCCTCCTCGGCCGCCGTCAGCCCGGCGAGGATGCCGGCGGCGTGCCGGACCAGGGCCTCACCGGCCTGGGTCAGCCGCATCTCGCGGCCGGTGCGGATGAGCAGCGGGGTGCCGGCCGACTGCTCCAGCGCCTTCATCTGCTGGGAGACGGCCGGCTGGGTGCAGCCCAGTTCGCGGGCGGCGGCGGAAAAGGAACCGGTCCCGGCGACGGCGCGCAGAACCCGGAGATGACGAGCCTCGATCACCCTTCGAGCATAAGCCCCGCTTTGGTCGTCGCGCGCATATCCCCGTGACGCTTTGGGTCTGCTCGGCTAGCGTGTTCGGCATGGGTCCCATGCAGCTCATCTCCGTGAACCTCGGCCGCGCGACGGCCGTCGACTACACCGACGCCGAAGGCGGGGTGACGGGCCACGGCAAGCGCCCGGTCCCCGGGCCGGTCCGCGTCTTCGCCCCCGGCCCGATGGCCACCGGCCTCGGCAGCGGCCTGGAGGGCGACGCCGTCTGCGACCGGCGCTACCACGGCGGCGACCACCAGGCCGTCTACGCGTACGCCCGCGAGGACCTCGACCTGTGGGAGGCCGCGCTGGGCCGCGAGCTGCCCGGCGGGATCTTCGGCGAGAACTTCACCACCTCCGGCATCGACGTGACCGGCGCGCTGCTCGGCGAGCGCTGGCGGGTCGGCGCGGACCTCGTCCTCGAGGTGGCCTCGGCCCGTGTCCCGTGCCGGACCTTCCAGGGGGCCGTCGGGGAGAGCTCGTGGGTCAAGAGGTTCACCCAGGAGCGGCGGCCGGGCGCGTACCTGCGCGTGATCGAGGAGGGTTCGGTCTCCCCCGGCGACCCCATCGAGATCATCCACCGCCCGGACCACGAGGTGACCGTGGAGTTCTGGTTCCGCGCCTTCACCACCGAGCGCGGGCTGATGCCCCGCACCCTGGCCGCGGGCGAGGCGATGGATCCGGAGTCCCACGACCAGGTGCGCGCGTACATGGAGAAGTACGGGGCGGGTGACGGGGCGCCGTAGAGCCGTCACCCGGGGCCGCTAGGTTGCGCCTATGACGACTGCGTTGATTACGGGATCCACGGCGGGCATCGGCGCCGCCTTCGCCAGGCGGCTCGCCGCCCAGGGGCACAACCTGGTGCTGGTGGCGCGCGACACCAAGCGGCTCGGCGAACAGGCCACCGAACTGCACGACCGGCACGGCATCGAGGCCGAGGTGCTCACCGCCGACCTCTCCACGGAGGCGGGCATCGAGGCCGTCGAGGCGCGGCTGGCCGACCGCAAGCACCCGGTCGACCTGCTGGTCAACAACGCGGGCTTCGGCAACAAGGGCCGCTACCTCGAAGTCTCCATGGCCGACGAACTGACGATGCTGAAGGTGCACATCGAGGCCGTGCTGCGCCTGACCTCGGCGGCCACGGAATCGATGCGCTCGCGCGGCCGCGGCGGCGTGATCAACGTGGCCTCGGTCGCGGCCTTCGTGCCGCGCGGCACGTACGGGGCCAGCAAGGCGTGGGTCGTGCAGTTCACCCAGGGCGCGGCGAAGGACCTGGCGGGTTCCGGGGTGCGGCTGATGGCGCTGTGCCCTGGATTCGTACGGACCGAGTTCCACCAGCGGGCCGGCATGGGCACCGACAACATCCCCAACTGGATGTGGCTCGACGCCGACAAGCTGGTGGCTGCGGCCCTGGCCGACCTGGCCCGGGGCAAGACGGTCTCCATCCCGGACCCCCGCTACAAGGCGCTGATGGGCGTGGTGAAGCTGGCCCCGCGCGGGCTGCTCGGCGGGGTGTCCTCGCGTACGGGGCGCAAGTACGGACCCCAGTGACAAACCGGGCCGAATGGGTGGATTCTCCCTAAACTGGATGTGCCCCATCCAGCCCGGGAGACACCATGACATTCGTACAGATAGTCGATTACGAGACCAAGCAGCCCGAGGCCCTGAACGCGCTCCTCGACAAGTACGTCGCGCAGAGCCAGGGGAAGCGCACGCTGACCCACAGCATCGTGGGGAAGGACCGCGAGTCCGAGAACCACTACGTCGACGTGGTCGAGTTCCCGTCGTACGAAGAGGCCATGAAGAACTCGAACCTCCCCGAGACGGACCGAATGTTCAAGGAGATGGTGGCCCTCTGCGACGGGATGCCGACCTTCACCAACCTGGACGTCGTACGGGACGAGCACACCAACACGATGCTCGTGAACCGGATGTTCGAGGACATCGCAATGAAGGGCGACATGTCCGTCATCCCGGAGATCTTCGCGGAGGACTACCACGACCACGACATCAGCAACCCCGTGGACAAGATGGGCCACGCGGCCATCCGCGAGGACAGCGAGATGTGGCGGAGCGCCTTCGACTTCAGCTTCACCAAGGACGCCCAGATGGCGCAGGACGACTACGTCACCACGCTGTGGACCTTCACGGGCAAGCACACGGGCGAGTTCATGGGCATGGCCCCCACCGGCAAGACCTGCACGATGACCGGCACCACTGTCTTCCGATGTGAGGACGGCATGATCAAGGAAGCCTGGTGGCACTACGACGCCATGGGCCTGATGCGACAGCTGGGCATGCAGTCCTGACGACCGCTCACCCGGCCACCGGCAACGGGAAGGCCCCCGCCCCGCCGTACGAAACGGCGGTGCGGGGGCCTTCTTGTCCGTGCGACAGCGTCAGTGGCTGTGGCCGTGACCGTGGCCGTGACCGGCCTCGGCCTCTTCCTCCGCCGGCTTCTCGACGACCAGGGTCTCGGTCGTGAGCAGCAGGGAGGCGATGGAGGCGGCGTTCTCCAGCGCGGAGCGGGTGACCTTCACCGGGTCGATGACGCCGGCCTTGACCAGGTCGCCGTACTCGCCGGTGGCGGCGTTGAAGCCCTGGCCCTTGTCGAGCTCGGCGACCTTCGAGGTGATGACGTAACCCTCGAGACCGGCGTTCTCGGCGATCCAGCGCAGCGGCTCGACGGCGGCGCGGCGGACGACCGCGACACCCGTGCCCTCGTCGCCGGACAGGCCCAGGTTGTCCTCCAGCACCTTCACGGCGTGGACGAGCGCGGAGCCACCGCCGGAGACGATGCCCTCCTCGACCGCGGCGCGGGTCGCCGAGATGGCGTCCTCGAGGCGGTGCTTCTTCTCCTTGAGCTCCACCTCGGTGGCGGCGCCGACCTTGATGACGCAGACGCCGCCGGCGAGCTTCGCCAGGCGCTCCTGCAGCTTCTCGCGGTCCCAGTCCGAGTCGGTGGACTCGATCTCGGCCTTGATCTGGTTGACGCGGCCGAGGACCTCGTCGTGGCTGCCGCCACCGTCGACGATGGTGGTGTCGTCCTTGGAGATGGTCACGCGGCGCGCGGAACCGAGCACGTCCAGGCCGGCCTGGTCGAGCTTGAGGCCGACCTCCTCGGCGATGACGGTGGCACCGGTGAGGGTGGCCATGTCCTGGAGCATCGCCTTGCGGCGGTCACCGAAGCCGGGGGCCTTGACGGCGACCGCGTTGAAGGTGCCGCGGATCTTGTTGACGACGAGGGTGGAGAGCGCCTCGCCCTCGACGTCCTCGGCGATGATCAGCAGCGGGCGGGAGCCGCCGGCCTGGATGACCTTCTCCAGCAGGGGCAGCAGGTCCTGGATGGACGAGATCTTGCCCTGGTTGATCAGGATGTACGGGTCGTCGAGGACGGCCTCCATACGCTCCTGGTCGGAGACCATGTACGGGGAGAGGTAGCCCTTGTCGAAGGCCATGCCCTCGGTGAACTCCAGCTCCAGGCCGAAGGTGTTGGACTCCTCGACGGTGATGACACCGTCCTTGCCGACCTTGTCCATCGCCTCGGCGATGAGCTCGCCGACCTGCTGGTCCTGCGCGGAGAGCGCGGCCACGGCGGCGATGTCGGACTTGTCCTCGATCGGGCGGGCGGTCGCGAGGAGCTCCTCGGACACGGCCTTGACCGCGGCGTCGATGCCCTTCTTCAGGGCGGCCGGGGAGGCGCCGGCGGCGACGTTGCGCAGACCCTCGCGGACCAGCGCCTGGGCCAGCACGGTGGCGGTGGTGGTGCCGTCACCCGCGATGTCGTTGGTCTTGGTCGCCACCTCCTTCACGAGCTGGGCGCCCAGGTTCTCGTACGGGTCGTCCAGCTCGACCTCGCGAGCGATGGTGACACCGTCGTTGGTGATGGTGGGCGCGCCGAACTTCTTGTCGATGACGACGTTGCGGCCCTTGGGGCCGATCGTCACCTTGACCGTGTCGGCAAGCTTGTTGACGCCGCGCTCGAGGGCGCGACGGGCGTCCTCGTCGAACTTCAGGATCTTCGCCATGGGAGCGGTTCAGCCCTCTCGAAAACTCGGGTTTAACGAACTGCGCCCCTCGCCGCCCGGCAATCAGCGGGGTGACCAGGGGCGCAGCTCAAAGCAGTACTGGAGAAGCGAATTACTTCTCGACGATCGCGAGCACGTCGCGAGCCGAGAGGACGAGGTACTCCTCGCCGCTGTACTTCACTTCGGTGCCGCCGTACTTGCTGTACAGCACGATGTCGCCGACGTTGACGTCCAGCGGGAGACGCTGGCCGTCCTCGAAGCGACCCGGGCCCACGGCGAGGACGACGCCCTCCTGGGGCTTCTCCTTCGCGGTGTCCGGGATGACCAGGCCGGAGGCCGTGGTCTGCTCGGCGTCGAGCGGCTGGACCACAATGCGGTCCTCAAGCGGCTTGATGGCAACCTTGGAGCTGGCGGTCGTCACGATCCGACCTCCCCCTTCGGAGATCCGGGGTTAACTGTCTGAGGTGGCGACCAGGTCGATCCGTCGTCGCGGGTGCCGGACCTGCCTGTCGCTGTGTTGGCACTCACCCGGGGCGAGTGCCAGGTGCGACACTATTCCGGTGATTAGCACTCGGTCAAGCGGAGTGCCAATTCTCGCCGTCGGGCGTTGCGCGGATCGCGCCTCCGAACCCCGGAAAGCAGGGCGTACGCGCGTTCGGGATCACTACGCTCGCGCCATGACCAGGACCAGCCCGGGCGGCTCGGGCGTGCGGTGGCGGCGCGCGATCCCGATCACCGTCGGCCTCGCGGCCGGGATCTACCTGCTGTCGGGCGCGGTGCCGCGGCTGGCGACCCAGCTGACCGGGGTGGAGGGCGCGTTCCGCGCGGAGCACTGCCGGGAGGCCCCGTACCAGGCGGGCGAGCGGGCGCTGACCTGCACGGGGAGCTTCACGGCGACCGACGGCTCGTTCACCCTGGGGAGCGTCGAGGTCGACACCGTGTTCGACGCCCCGCCGACCGGCCCGGTGCCCGTCGCCGTCAGCGGTCCGGACGCGGATACGGCCGTACGGCGCAACGTCCTGGTCTGGCTCGGCCCGGGCGCCGCCGGCGCCCTCGCCCTGGCCTTCCCGACCTGGGCGGCGGCATCGGCGGTACGCGCGTACGCGTCCCGCCCCGACCGACCCACCCCGGCCGAATCCAGCCCTTCCGGCGTTTGAGTCCCGCGCCCGGGGCGGAGCCCCGAGGCCCGCACCCAACCCTCCGACACCGGCCGAATCCAGCCCCTCCGGCGTTTGAGGAGCGGGGTCTGGGGCGGAGCCCCAGTGGCCCGCGCGGGGGCCAGCCGCACCAACGCCCGAGCTGAGTACCCGTACTCTGGCGCCCCCGCCCGCCCCGCACCACACTGCACGGCATGACGAACCAGGCGGCGCACCCGGCACGGCCACCGCGCGACCGCGCGCCCATGCACTGGGGCGCGGACCTCATCCTCGCCCTCATCACCGGCGCGTCCTCGGCGGCGATCCTGATCGTCGGCGTCCTCTACGCCTCCGTCTCCGAGTTCGGCCTGCTCGGACCCACCATCAGCACCGCCCGCCAGTGGGAGGGCATCCCCGCCACCACAGGGGTGTTCCTCTTCCTCGGCTTCCTCTGCACCGTCTCCACGCTGGCCGCCTTCGGGTTCCGTCGGCTGCGCGCCCCGCTCTGCACGGCGGTGCAAGGCCTGGCCTCCGTACTGCTGCTCCTGCTGATGCTGGTGCTGGCGACCGCCTCGTACGAATCCACCCTCCCGCGCGTTCCGACGCCCGACCCCGCCGCCACCGAGCCCAGCCGCCAGTGCCGCAGCGGCGGCGACAGCAGCGAGTGCCCGGGCGGCTGACCCAACCGGAATCCGGCATGGCTCGAGTTGGGGCGATCTCTGGCAGGTGAAAGCTCCTGAGGTTGGGGATCGCCGGCCTGTGCGGATGGCCGGTCACTCGTTCGGGTCGCGTGTCGAGGTTCCGGGGACCGGAGGGGGCCGCGGCTCCAGGTTGGCGTCATGAGGGCATTGACGGAGGTCAGGGAGGGCGGGCGCGCCCGGTGCACCTTCCGGCTGCGCGTGTCGGCTGCCGCCGGCACGGCCCTGTTGGCGTGGTGAGAATGAGTGGCTACGCGCGGGTGGCAGTGTGCCGCAGCAGCAAGTCATCCGGGACTTTGCCGCCTCCCGCGCCAAGGCCTTGAAGGACATCAAGGCACGGTTGCCGATGCGGCGGCGGGCGGGGATGCCCCAGTTCAAGAAGAAGGCGGTCGCCGATCCGACGCTCAATTACACGTGCGCCGCGTGCGGAGTCGTCTCCCCGAGGGACAAGAACTCCGCACGCGTGATGCTCGTCCGGGCTGGTCTCACCCCGGCTACCGCTGATCGCGGAAGACCCGACGGACCGCCGGTCCGCCAGGCAGCGTGAGGTAGGAATCCCCCTCATTCATGAGGGGGAGGATTCAAGACACTCCCCATCGAGCGCTTCGGCAGGAACCATGGGGAGGACATCAACGTCATAGACGATATGAAGATAAAGCGCCTCATTGCCGAGCAGATCGGACCCAAGGCATCCGGATCCCCGGCCGCACCGTCCGGGACGCCGTCGGGCCCGGCGCCGTCGCCGGCCCATGCACCGGCCTCGGCGTCGGCCTCGGGTGAGGCGTCGGGTGAGGCCTCGGGTGAGGCCTCGGGTGAGGCCTCGGGTGAGGCGACACCCGCCCCCCGGGACGGTGGCGGCATCCCGTGCGTGGACTGAAACCCATCACCTCGGCCGGCGCGCGCCGCCGCACCGAGGCGCTGCTCCTCGTCTTCGTCGTCGCCATCGCGGTGTTCGGCCATGCCGCGGCGGGCCTCGCCATGAACGACGAGCTGCCGCCCAACCTGGCCGGCTTCACCATCAGCCTGACGCTGCTGTCGCTGGTGGGACACCTGGGCGTGCGCCGGTTCGCGGCCTACGCGGACCCGCTGATCTTCCCGCTCGCCATGCTGCTCACGGGGCTGGGCCTGGTGCTGCTGCACCGCCTCGACCAGGGCTACATCGAGCGGTACAACTCCGACGCGAACGCGCCCGGGCAGCTGCTGTGGACGGTGGTCGGGGTCGCGGCCTGCCTGGTGGTGCTGGCCCTGCTGCGCGACCACCGGCTGCTGCAGCGGTTCATCTACATCACGATGGCCGTCTCGCTGGTGCTGCTGATCGCACCGGCGTTCTTCGGTGCCGACACCTACGGCGCGAAGCGCTGGATCAAACTCTTCGGCTTCTCACTTCAGCCCGGCGAGTTCGTGAAGATCATGATCGCGGTCTTCTTCGCCGGCTACCTCGTCATCCACCGGGACTCCCTGGCCCTCACCGGCCGCAAGTTCCTGGGCATGCGCCTGCCCCCGATGCGCCAGCTCGGCCCCATCATCACGGTGTGGATCGTCTCGATGCTGGTCCTGGTCTTCGAGCGCGACCTGGGCACCTCGCTGATCTTCTTCGGCGTCTTCGTGGTGATGCTGTACGTGGCCACCGCGCGCACGAGCTGGATCGTGTGCGGTCTCTTCATGGCGGCGGTGGGCGCCTTCGTCGTGGGCTCGACGGAGCCGCACGTGAAGGCACGCGTCGCGGCCTGGCTCAACCCGCTGTCCTACTACTGGGAGGTGCGCCCGCCGGGCGTGACCTCGGACCAGTCCGCACAGGCCCTCTTCAGCTTCGGCACGGGCGGCGTCACCGGCACGGGCCTCGGCATGGGCCATCCGGAGCTCATCGCGTTCGCGGGCCGCAGCGACTTCATCCTCACCACGGTCGGCGAGGAACTCGGCCTGGCCGGCGTCATGGCCGTCCTCCTCATCTACGCCCTCCTCGTGCAACGCGGCCTGCGCATGGCCCTCGGCGCCCGCGACCCCTTCGGCAAACTCCTGGCGGTGGGCCTGGCCTCGGCGCTGGCCCTCCAGGTCTTCGTGGTGGCGGGCGGCGTCACGGGCCTGATCCCCCTGACGGGCAAGGCGCTCCCCTTCCTAGCGAAGGGCGGCTCGTCCCTCCTGGCCAACTGGATCATGATCGCCCTCCTCCTCCGCATCAGCGACAGCGCGGAACGCCAACGCGAGGCGGACGCAAGGGGCCCGGCGGAAACCACGATCACCCCGGTGGTGGGGGCGGGGGCGGGGTAGGGGTTGGCGGGGTCCGGGCCGGGCGGAATCAGAGAAGTCCTGGGGGTTTCCCGTCAGTCTCATCGTCCTTCCGCGTCGGGCCGGTCCCTCAAGGGCGCTCACTTCGTTCGCGTCGCTGCGCGACGGCCTTCGGCCGCCCTTGACCGACCGTCCCGCCACGGAAAAACGAAGACTGCCGGGAAACCCCCAAAAGAACGGGCCGGGCAGAAAGAGACCAACGGCCCAGTCAGGGATGTCCGGCCCCGTGGGCGAGGGGGCGCGCCTTGCCTCGGGCCCTCCCGGGCCGGTTCCCGGACCAGGCAGGCGGCCAACCACCGCCAAACCTCGACCACAAGGACCTCAAGGCGGGTGGGCGCATCAAATCGCTACGCGCTCCTCGATCAGGCGTCTGCGACCGCTCTGTGGCTGGTCATAAGCCGCCAACGATCGCTACGCGCTCCTCGACGACGGCGGCCGACGGCCGTCCGTGGCCGATCGGGATCGCGCGGCAACGCACCCTAGGACCGGCGCCACCAACGGCGCGGAGGCTGCTCGGCCTCGGGAGCCCCTTCGGCGTCGTACTGCTGAGAGATCACCTCGATGCGCCCGCTGGAATGGTCGATCCGGATGGTGTCCAGTCCCCTCCGGTCGACGTTGGCGATCTCGGCCGCGTGGGCGACCTGATGGAGCGCGAGCGCCGAGATCGCCGGATCCCCCTCGCCCATCGTCACTTCCTCTTCCAGCAGGGTCTGCATGAACTGCTGCGAGGCCTGTGACGGGAGCTCATCGTCCACAGCCATGTGCACCATGAGGTTCTCGATACCGGTGTCCAGCCAACGGGCCTGCGAGACCCAGACGCAGTGGATGTTCGGGAACTCCCGCAGTCGGCGTGCGGCTGCGTCCCGGAGGGCCACGGCGAGCGGGTGGGTGGACCAGGTCAGTTTGAGCCGCTGCCCGTTGCCCTGCAGGCCGCGCTGGGCCATCGCCTGGAACAGTGACGCGACCGGGAGGGCGACGGACGACCCGTCCGAGGCGAACAGCAGCAGGTGCTCCGCCTCGGTCTGCCGGGCGATGTCCATCAGCCGCAGCGCGTCGCAGTAGACGCTGCCCGCGGCATCCGGCAGGTGCTCGGCGCAGCATGCCTCGCTCACGCAGGCGGGCAGGGTCGGAGCGCCGCCCTCGGTGCGCAGCAGGAGGTACAGCGAGCCGTTGTCGTGCACCGGCACGTACACGCCCTGGTCGATCACGGCAGCGAGGACCCGTTCCACACCGGTCTCCGAGCTGCCCTTGCCCTGAAGGTCGGCCAAGGCCGCGTCGAGTATCACCGGGCGATGGTAATCGGGGTGCGTACGGCCGTGATCACGATCCACAGGATCGCGGTGAAGCGGCCCAGCGGGAGCAGCAGCATGGCCGCCTCGGTCGCGAACGAGGCGAGCGACAGCAGGGCCAGTCCGGCCGCGACCACCCCCAGCACCGTGGTCCAGCGCGGCCCCGTCGCGGCGCGGGTTCCCACGGCGACCAGGAGGCCGAGCAGCGGAACATGGATCTGGCCGCCGGCGAGGAAGGTCAGGTAGTGCAGCGTGTGCAGGGTGTCACCGGTGACGGCCGGGATGACCACGTTGAGCAGACCCGACGCGGCCAGTGCGGCCGCAGCCGCCCAACCCGCCGTACGCACTCGCCGATTGCCCGCCGATCCCGCGAACAGCGCCAGCGAGACGGCCGCCAGCACGTGCATGACGCCCTGGGCCAGAACCGTGCCCCCGTTGGCGGCGACGTAGGACGCGGCTACCGCCTCTGAGTCGAACGGCGACGGGTACATGCCCGTTCCCAACAGGCTGGACAGCACTAACCCGCCGATGAAGAGCACGGCGAAGCCGACTCCGGCGAAAAGCGCCCGGCGGGGCGCCGTGTTTCCCGTCCGGGAAACGGCTGCGGCAGGGGCGGACGTGGCGTCGGTGCGCATGGCGTGCTCCTCGTCATCAGGCGGACTGGTGCGTTGCCATGGACGCTACGGACCGGAGCGTCAGCGATCGTCCTACAGCCAGCGGCCGTTGGACTACTTCCCCGGGAGCAGCCGTCGGACGCCATCGTCGAGAAGCGCGTAGCGATCGTTGGCGGCCTATGACCAGCCACAGACCGTCGCAGACGCCGTCGATGAGGAGCGCGTAGCGATTTGACGCGCCCACCGGCCCTGAGGTCCGTGTGGTCGAGGTTTGGCGGAGGCTGGCCGCCTGCCAGGTCCGGGAACCGGCCCGGAAGGGCCCGAGGCGGGGCGTGCCCCCTCGCCCACGGGGTCGGACATCCCTGACTGACCCGCTTCTGCCTCTTTCTGCCCGGCCCGTTCTTTTGGGGGTTTCCCGGCAGTCTCTTGTCTTTCCGTGTCGGGCCGGCCTGAAGCTCCTATAGATCGTCAAGTGGTCTGTGGGTGCTTTGTGGTGGTGGGGGTCGTGTGCGGTAGGTGGCGGTAGATCTCGCGGGCGACGAAC